>JAQRMW010000067.1 GCA_028599075.1 Urechidicola sp.
GTTTAAACGCTAGTGAAAAGCCAAAGTAAGAAATACTCCCCTAGTACCTAAATAATCTATATTTCCTGTCCAAGGGCTATTAGGATCTTGATCATACACCAATTCATTGTTAAGCGCAAAAGCACCCCTTATTGATGGCGAGAAAATAAAATAAGGTAGATAGAAGTCACAACCTACACCCAACTCATATCCAAAATTACTCGATGTCATTCTAAACTCTCCGTTAGAGTTATCATCAGGATTTTTCTCGTTACTAGAAAAATTATAGTCATAAGAAAAGCCTCCTAACACATAAGGTCTAAAATTATTAAGACGGTTGGTACTAAATTTTAAGAGTAGTGGCATGTGCAAATAAGTAGCTCCAATTTCACGAACTCTCTCTCTATCACCTCCGGCAATGTTAGTAAATGTTAGCACTTTAGTATTACTAGAAAGTCCAGGTTCAATACGTAAAGTTATATTGTTATGAATTTTCCAACCTGCTATCAAACCTACGCTAAATCCTACACTTGATTCAACATCAATATATGTGTCTGCATCTGTATAAGAAATTTTAAATGATTTTTGATTAAGTCCTAAATAGAAACCCCAATGAATTGTTCTATTATCAAACTTGGTAGAGTATTGAATCTTTTCTCTTTGGGCACTCATCGAAAAAATACCTAAAAAAGTAATGCAGAAGAAAAGGGTTATAAATTTATTCATATTATTTTGTAGCCGTATAAATAGTTGCTACCCCAAACGCTTGAGGTTTATTTGCTACCTCTATAAACCCAACTTTTCGCAAAATATTGTTGAGTGTTTCTCCATGCGGAAATTTAGCTGCTGATTCAGACAAATAGGAGTATGCTGATTCTTCTTTAGAAAAAAGCTTACCCATCAATGGTAAAATATTTGTACAATGAAAATTATAAAACTGCTTATACGGACTTTTATCTGGAACCGATGTTTCTAAAATAACGAAAGTTCCTTTTGGCTTCAATACTCTTAGAATTTCTGATAATCCTTTTTCTAGGGTTTCAAAATTCCTGATTCCGAAAGCTACAGTAATGGCATCAAAAGTAGTATCCTCAAAAGGGATTTTTTCAGAATCTCCCAAAACTAATTCTACATTATCTAGGTTTTCTTTAGCAACTTTTTGCTTACCAACATTTAACATACCTTCAGATATGTCTAGCCCAATAATTTTTTCGGCGCTTGTATTTTTTGATATATTAATAGCTAAGTCTCCTGTTCCTGTTGCAATGTCTAATACCAATTTTGGTTGGCAATCTGCTACAAGTTTTACAACTTTCTTACGCCACTTTACATCAATACCAAAAGATATCATACGGTTTAAACCGTCATAATTATCAGAAATATTATTGAACATCTGAGCGACCTGCTCTTTTTTGCCAAGGTCAGAATCTTTATAAGGTGTAACTTTTTCAGACATAAAACTAACCGTTTATTGCATCAACTGATTCAATTTTATTTGGAATCATTTGCTTTAGCATATTTTCAATTCCGCTTTTTAAGGTCATAGTTGCAGAAGGACACCCACTACATGCTCCTTGCAAAACAACATTCACAATTTTGGTGTCTGGCTCATAAGATACAAATTGAATATTACCACCATCTGATGCTACTGCTGGCTTCACATACTCATCTAAAATACTGATGATTTGTTGTGAAGTTTCATCCAAACTTTGAGGAGAATCTACTGATTGACTTGAAGAAATAGGGGTAGCATTTTCTGAAACAATCTTATTTCCATCAACAATATAAGTTCTTATAAAATTGCGAATCTCTTGCCCAACATCTTCCCATTCTGCCATATCATATTTGCTAATAGAAATGTAATTTTCAGAAATAAAAACTTCTTTTACAAACGAAAATTTAAATAACTCAACAGCTATTGGCGCCTCTTTTGCTTCATCAATATTTTTAAATTCATAGGTTTGTGAAGTCAGCATTTTATTAGAAACAAACTTCATTACACTTGGGTTTGGTGTAGATTCAGCATAAATTTCAATTGCCATTTTAGCTGATGACTTTTGAGCATCATCAATCAATTGACCACCTTCATTTAAAAAGTTTTCTACTTGATCTTTAATAGCGCCAGTAATATCATCCCATTCAACAATATCATACTTTTCAATTGCCACAAAATTTGCTGAGATAAAAACCTTTTTTACAAAGGGCAAGTGAAATAACTGCTGTGCAAAAGGAGAATTCTTTGCATCATCTATATTGTTATATTCATAACTACCATTTGTTATTTGCCCAGAGTGCACAAATTTTAATATCGTAGGGTTTTTAGTTGCTTGTATAGTTACCGAAATCGTCTTCATTTTTTCTACCTTATTTTGATTTGGCAAAAATACAGAATCTATTGCTAATAGTTTTGGTATATTTGTGAGATTAATACGCTATAACAAGTTGTCTAAATTATAATTAGTTTTTTATAAAAAAATGCGTTTTAAAGAATGGATATAAGTAATTCTCATAAATTAACTTTTAAAAAACAAAAATATGAAAAAAACACTCTTCCTTTTATTACTAATTAATGCTTCACTTTTTGCACAAGAATTACAAAACTCAAATTGGTATTTTGGAAATACAGCAGGTATAAATTTTGATAATACTACTTTAATACCATCTGTAATAACCGATGGTGTTATGAATACTATTGAAGGATGCGCATCAGTTAGTAATACAAATGGTAATTTATTATTTTACACGGATGGTAATACCGTATGGAATAGTGAACATAATGTTATGACAAATGGAACTGGTATTGGGGGTGATAGTAATACCACTCAGTCTTCGGTAATCGTACCACATCCAGGAAATGCTGATATATTTTATATTGTTACAGCCAATGGTATTTCATCTAGTAACTCTAGAAATGGATTTAATTATTCTGAAATTGATATTTCTGCTGGATTAGGAAATGTTACTTCAAAACGACAGTATCTATACTATTATGATAATGGTTCTAGTACTCGTATTCGAATGAATAATTCGGATTCTGAAAAACTTACAACTCATTATGATTCTGCTAGTAATTCTATTTGGGTGGTTTTGTATGATAATCAAAAAATGTTATCATTCAAAGTAGATGAAAATGGTTTAAATGATGAAGCAATTATCAATACCCCAATTACGGTAACAGATATTTTTGATAATACTGGAGCAATGAAAATATCACCAGACGGTACGAAATTAATTTTTTCTTCTAATTTCAATTCAATATTATATGACTTTGATGCTAATTCAGGTGTTATATCAAATGGCAGGACATCTAGAGGGTTGGGTTCAGCCTATGGAGTTGAGTTTTCACCAGATAGCAAATATCTTTATTATACTGGTGGTCAAGATGGGTTAAAACAAATTGATATTAGTGGTGTGCTTGGAAATTCAACATTAATTGCTTCAGGAGCTTTTCACAGTTTACAACTTGGTGTTGATGATAAAATCTATGTTGCAAAAAACAATGGAGATTATTTAGGGGTTATTAATGCCCCAAATAGTTTAGGTTCTTTATCAAATTTCGTGCAGAATGGTGTTTATTTAGGGAAGAGAACTTCAAGATTAGGCTTGCCACAGAAAGTTGCGAAAATACCAGTTTCTACTTGTGATAACGATAACAGAGAATGGCCTAAAGTATTTTGTGAGGCAGATCCCAAAGGGAATACTTATCTTAGTATTTATCCAGACCCTTTTGGAAATGTATATGTAATTAATAATAGGTTCTCTAAAATTACAAAATATGGAGAAAATGGAAATTTAATCTGGATATCCGATGAAATCATTAGTCGAAACACTTTTATTATTGATAATAATGGAGATATGATTTATGGAACGTCATCGAGTTTGATTAAAAGAAGAGGAAGTGATTTTTCATTAATATGGGAGTATGAAATATCAGGAGGAACTATAATAGTTGATCCGTTTTCTCAAAATGTTTACATTAAATTTTCTAACATGAATCAAGGATATATAAGAAATAGTAGTTTGGGTCAAAATCATACATTTATAACTCCTTCAGGTGAAAAAAGAACATATATCGGATATATTTCATCAGATGGTAATCAAAGTGATTTAAAGCACCTTTCTACTTCAGTTTATAGTACAGGTTGTATTCCATTTTACGCCCTCTATTCCCCATCACTATGTTATTATAGTTCAATAGGCTTGACAGTTAAAAATGATATTATTACCTTTTCAGTAAGGAATGGAGAATGGAATGGAGGAAATACGAATACTACTCTTTTTGACGGTACTATCGCAAATGGATTAGCAGCAAATAATTATCATTATTTATATGATTTTAATAATAATAATCTTCAAAGGTTCAACAATCCTATTAGTGGAAGTATATCCAATAAGTTTAAAAGAGGGTATTCTATAGGGGATGGAGGTTTAGTGATAAACCAGTATGATTATTCATCAAATTCTACTATAGCAATTTATACACATACCTCTCCTATAGACTTTTTATATTACGATAAATATGACATCAATGATGAAAATATTTATTTTATGAGTCGCAATGGAACTCAAAATTTTGATGTTGGTTATATCAAAAATGGTGTATTTCAATGGACCTTGCATAATGATTCTGGAATATATAGTGATGTTGGTAATAGTAGAAGTGGTAGTGTTAGGTCACGTAATGGTACAGATATTTATATTGAATCACCCTTTAATGAAGATATTATTTTTGACTCTGAAAACTCAATAACTTTTACAGGAAGTAATAATACCAATGCTTTTATATCTAAAATAAATAACAATCTAACATCTGGCTCGTATGATCGCTTATTTGGGTTAGAAAAAAAGTTGGAACTACTAATTTATCCCAATCCAACTCAAAATAATATAGCGGTTAAAATTATAGGAGAAAATACAGTTACAGGTAAAATAGAATTAATAACCTCTTTTGGGAAAAAGATAGATGAAAAACAATATGTAAAAGAAAAGGTTATTTTTAACTTGTCTAAACAACCAATAGGTATTTATATTGTTAAATTTACAGATAATAACGGTAATTATATCATAAAAAAAATATTGAAATATTAAAGTTTTAAAATATGAAATTTCAAATTAGAAAATATAAGAGTTTATTAATTCTTGTATTATTTTTGTCTATTTTTACTGGGAATTCGCAAGAAATTTTAAAAAAAGAAGAGTTAAATTCGCTTAACTTATCTAATAAATTTAAAAGCCTAATAGTTAAATATGATAATTTGTTGACTGAAATTTCTTTTAAAAGTGTCAATTATAAAGAGAAATTAATATCATCACATAACGATAAACTTGTAAACGAACCCTATTTAATAAACTTATCAGAAGAAGAAAAAAATAATGCTTATCAAGAATTATATAAACGCTATGAAGATGCATTAAATTATTTTAATAGTTTTACTAACAATAGGAAACGTTTTAATAATAAAAAAGAAAATAGGGTTGTCATTCCTTGCGTAGCGCCAATAGCAGCTTTATTAGATGAAAGTACTCTTGATATTTGCCCTCCATCTTCTTTAACTCCAGGATCTTTAGATATTGCATTTGATGCCTCTCCATCTAGTTCTTCTGCTGGAACAAATATCTCTAGATATGAATGGATTTGGGGAGATGGAACAACATCCATTACAACCGCTCCAATAACTAATCATGTTTTTCCAGGCTCTGGAATATATGAAATCTTACTTTTTGTAAGAGACGATAACTTTACAGAAAATGCTGATGGATGTATTAGTAATAATGCTGTTTCTAAATTAATTAGAATAATGCCATCTCCAGATTTTACAAATACTCCTAGCGTTATTAATGTAAATTGCGGAGATACTACTACTTTAACAGGAATTGTATCTTCTCAAACAGAAACAGAAGGGGCCTTATCTTTACAAGGAAACATTATAGATTTACCTGATGGTACAGGAGTTAGTTATACGTCTACTTTAAATTTTGCAGGTTTTTTTCCTACAGGAGATACTGTTACTCCAGGATGTTATCCTACATTAGTTTTTGATTTAGAACATACATATTCAGGAGATTTAGTTATTGAAATAATAGCACCTACAGGCGAGTCAGTTATTGTTTTTAACCAACATGGCGAAGATACTAATTTTGGAACTTGCGCTACAGAAACAGATGATCCTAAAGTAGCTGGTTGTGTGGCGCCGTATACGGTGGTAGATTCAGGAGGAGTTTCATGGATAACAACAACAACAACAACAACAACAACAACAACGTCTAATTGTGCTGAATACTCAGGAGCGTGCGAGGGAGGGGACTATTATATTTCTCAAGCATATAATTCTACAAATTCTTTTTCAGCATTTGATGGTGCTGATTTGAATGGTATCTGGACTTTTAGAATAACAGATAATTTAGCTCAAGATAATGGTGTGATTAAAAATTGGTCATTATCTTTTCCTCAGGCTTGTTTTGGAAGCTCAGAAAGCATTACACCCAATCTATTGACTGCAACATGGTCGCATACAGGAACAGGCCCGACATTACCTTCGCAAACAACTACAGATATTATAATTACAGATCCCGGTCCAGATTCTTGCCCTGTAACTGGAACTTGTTTTGGTAACCAATTAACAAATAGCCCAATAATAGGACCGTTTTCTTCAGGTACAGGCCCATATACTTATGTTTTAACTACTGTGGACGAATTTGGATGTGAATATACTCATGATGTAACTGTAAATGTTATATCAGTGGTAGTAACCCCTACTTTTCCAACGATAGGTCCTTTTTGTATAGGAGAATTATCCTCTACTCCGTTACCCACAATGTCTAATGAAGGTGTTACGGGAAGTTGGACTCCAACATTTAACAATACAACTAGTCAATTATATACATTTACACCAGATACAGGACAATGTGCAGTAAATACAATAGATATGAATGTCTTTATTTATGCCAAACCCACCGCCACTGTACCAACAGATATGATTGAATGTGATGATGATAACAATGGAACAGTGCCATTTACATTGACGGACCAAAATGCGACAATCAATACAGATACAGGTATGTCGATTACTTATTATTTATCACAATCAGAAGCAGATATTGGAACAACAGGAGCACTTACAAGCCCTTATGAGAGTGGCTCAACAACTATTTACGTTAGAGTAGAAAATGATGCAAATGTTGACTGTTATGACACCACTAGTTTTGAAATAGAAGTT
This sequence comes from Urechidicola sp., assembly GCA_028599075.1. GTDB lineage: Bacteria > Bacteroidota > Bacteroidia > Flavobacteriales > Flavobacteriaceae > Urechidicola. The sequence continues at coordinate 7,197 of JAQRMW010000067.1, forward strand.
TATGACAGTGCATTCCCATCAACAACAGTAAATCTTTTAGGAGATTGCGATAATACTTCAGTAGGAACAGATTCTGACGGATTCATTATTTTTGATTTAACCCAACAAGAAACTGAAATTTTAAATAGCCAATCAACAACAGAATTTACTTTAAGCTATTTTACAGATGCAGGATATACGATTCAAATACCTGTTGGAGATTTAACTAATTTTACGAATACAGTTGCCAACGGACAAACTATTTATGTGCGGATGACAAACAATTTAAATACGGATTGCTTTACTGACACCAGTTTTGAAATTGAAGTATATCCATTACCTGTTTTAAATACAGCTCCCGGAATTCCGCCTTACGAATTAATTCAATGTGATGATCCAAGCAATGATGCGGAAGCAAATTTTAACTTATACCAAGCAAATGGCGATGTGATTAGCCCTGTTACCACAGAAACTTTTATTTATTACACTACAGAAGCTTTAGCAATTGCAGGAGTTCCTGGTACCGAAATACCAGATGCTACTGCATATTTTGTTACAGGTAGTGTAGGTCAAGTTTGGGTTAGAGTCGTAACTGTGAATGGGTGTTTTAGAACGGCTATGGTTGATTTAATTATAAGACCTTCTCAAATTAATCCAGATTATCAATTATATCAATGTGATGATTTTTTAGATGTTAATGGCAATGATACTACTACAAACGACGATACTGATGGCATCACTTATTTTGATTTTCAAAATGAAATAGATTTAATTCTAGCTCCCTTTGCTGGTACCGCAGGAGTTTCTGTTAGTTGCCATCATACCGAAGCAGATTCAGATGCAGGCATTAATCCTATAGACCCTGCAACCTATTCTAATTATCGAAATAATACATCAGCAAGTCAAGAAAGAATATGGGTGCGTATTGTTAGTACATTAGGAAATGATTGTTTAGCCAACGGAAATTTTATCACCCTAAATGTAAACTTAGTTCCCATTGCTAATACAGTTTCCGATTTAGAGTCTTGTGATAACAATGACGATGGTGATGACACCAACGGAATCGGAATTTTATTTGATTTAGAAACTCAATCAAGTTTTATTAGAGAGATAGGAGCTTTAGCTACTGATTTCCCTATTACATATCACTTATCAAAATCTGATGCTGATTCTGGAAATAATTCTATTAGTAGCCCTTATACAAATATCACAAACGGAGAAACTATTTATGCAAGAGTTCTAAATGTTACAACGGGTTGTATCAATGCACATATAGCCTTTAATTTAAATGTAAACCCTTTACCCATTATAGATTTCACAAATTTATCTTTAGCATCTGAGTGTGATAACGATGATGATGGTGATGATACTAACGGAATGGGAGTAACTTTTGATTTAGGAAGTTTGAGAACCGATTTTGAAAACTTGCAACCAGACACTGCAACCGTAAATTATACAGTAACTTATCATGAGAGTTTGGTTGATGCTGAAGCATCTCCTGGGTTAAACCCTCTCCCAGATTTATATCCAAATACTGTAAATAATCAAACTATTTTTGTAAGAATAGAAAATGATGATACAGGATGTATAAGGATAGAAGAATCACCAATATTTTTGGTTGTAAATCCCTTACCTATACTAAGCTCAATAACAATTGCACCAACCTGTGATAATGATGATGATGGTGATGATACGAATGAAAGTGTTACTTGGAATTTAGATAATTATGTTGATAGCTTTACAACAATGCAAACAACGATAAATCCGGTGTCTGTTACTTTTCATACTACTTTGTCAGGAGCATCTTCAACACCATTTACCGATGAAATTACAGCAACATCAGCATATGCAAATATTTCAAATCCAGAACAAATATTTGTTCGAGTTACAAACGATGTAACGGGGTGCTTTAGAGCTATACATGCTTTTGATTTAATTGTAAATCCACTACCAGAATATGAGTTAGCTTCAGAATCATTGGTGTGCGAAAATTATTTACCTCATGAGATTTCGGTTGAGAGTCCTGATGCAAGTGATTATTTATATGAGTGGTTTAATTCTAATGGAGTCTCTATCGGCAATGACCAAATTTTAATTATTACTGCAACTGACGATATTACAGTTGAGGGTGTTGATTATTTAGTGACTGTTACAAACCCTACAACTTTTTGCGAAAGAACAAAATCTATAAGAGTTTGGAAATCATCTATTGCAACTATTACTGATGCAGATATAGTTACGGTAGAATTTAATAGCCCAGAAAATTCTATCGAAGTTTTGACAGCAAATTTAGGAAGTGGTGATTATGAGTTTGCCCTTGAACATCCAAGAGATAGCAGGTATTATCAAGATGAACCAAAGTTTGTTGATCTAATGGGAGGTATTTACACCTTACTTGTAAGAGATAAAAATGGTTGCGGGGAAACTTCAATTGAAGTTGTATTGATTGATTATCCTAGATTCTTAACTCCAAACAACGACAGTTATAATGATACTTGGCAATTGCTAGGAGTTGAATCTGCAAAGTTTACAGTTTCACCTATTGAGATTTATGATAGGTATGGCAAACTTATTACTGTAATCAATGCTACAGATATTGGTTGGGATGGAACCTATAATGGATCGGCTTTACCTAGCGGAGGGTTTTGGTTCGCACTCCATTTAACAGATCAACTTGGCAAAACAACTTTGCATCGTGGTAATTTTAGTTTGGTAAGGCGTTAGTATTTTTCTTTTGTTATATTTGCTAGCATCAAAAAAACAACACGCTAACTTACTATGAGAAAACTAACTATACTATTTTTAGTATTAAGCTCAGTATTTACATATTCTCAATCTCCAAATGATATAGATGGAGCTACCGCGATTTGTGGTGATATAGATTTTACATACACACCAACTGGACCAGGTGTTGATGATTTTTTAACAAATGCTAATCCAACTTGCTTACCAACTGACCCTGTAGAAAGTCAAAGTATATGGCTTAGGTTAACTTTTGATACTGGTGGTTCTTTGGAATTTACATTAATTCCAAACAACAATACTGACGATTATGATTGGGCTCTTTTTGATATTACAACAGCACCTCCTAATAGTACTGGAACACAGTTAAGATGCTCTTCAACAATGTTTTTACCTCCAAATGGAGCAACGGGTCTTGGAAACGGAGCAACTGACATTTCTGAAGGCCCAGGTTCTGGAGATGGGTTTTTAGCACCAGTAAATGTAAATGCAGGTGACGTATTATTACTTTTTATAAACAATTGGTCTTCATCTACATCAGGATTTGATTTGAGTTTTGGAGGTACTGCAACTTTTAACCCACCACCAACAAATGAAGTGCCAGTTGGAGTTGCCATAGATTTAGAAGAATGTGATTCTGACGGAGTTATGGACAACGCTACACTTTTTGATTTAACTGTCAATTCTCCTATAATGATAGGTACACAAACTGGAGTTACTTTAACCTATCATGAAGTAGAAGGCGATGCTCAAATTGGAGCAAATGCTATTAATACCCCATCAGCATTTCAATCAGGACCTCAAACTATTTACGCAAGAATTACAAATATAGGTACTGAGTGTTTTTCGGTGGTTGAATTCAATTTGATTATTATAGGTAGCTTAACTTTAACTGCTCCCAATATTGAAGTTTGTGATGATAATAATGATGGCCTTTGGAATTTTGACTTAACACAAAGTGATATGGCTATTATTAACGGGCAAACTGGGTTGATAGTTTCATATCACGAAAACCAAAATGATGCTTTAAATGATGTTAGTCCAATTGTTGGCTTGTATCAAAATATGTCAAACGCTCAAATACTTTGGGCAAGACTAGATGACCCAATAGGTGGATGTTTCGGTGTTGATGATTTTAGAATTGAAGTTTTTAATACTCCTGTTGCATTAACAGCTCCAACAATGATTTTATGTGATGATGATAATAATGGCACAATGCCTTTTATGTTAACTGACCAAGATGGATTGATCAATATAGATACTGGAATGACAATTAGCTACCATCCTAATCAAGCAGATGCTGATTCAAATACGAATGCTCTTTCAAGTCCTTTTGAAAGTGGTAACACTACAATATTTACGAGAGTAGAAAATGATTTAAATACAACTTGTTTTACAACTTCGAGTTTCGATTTAGAAGTATATGATTCAGCTTTCCCGTTAGATGCTACAAATATTGCTAACCGTTCTTTTTGCGATGATTTTACAGTTGGCCTAGATAATGACGGCTATATAATTTTTGATTTAACACAGATAGAAAATACCATTCTCAACGACCAACCTTCTTCTGACTTTACATTAACCTATTTTACTGATGCTGGCTATACAAATCTAATTGGCACTCCAGCTACTTTTACAAATACAACCACTGGCGGACAAACCATTTATGTGCGAATGACCAATAATCTCAGTGCTGCTTGTTTTTCTGATACTTCTTTTGAAATTGAAGTGTTTGAATTACCTGTTTTAAATACACCTCCTTTTGTTCTAGAACAATGTGATGACGATTTTGACGGATTCAATATTTTTA
>JAQRMW010000068.1 GCA_028599075.1 Urechidicola sp.
TGCAGATGGTATTAGATGGGCTGTAGATAACGGAGCAGATGTGATTAGTAATTCTTGTGGATATCCTCTTGCTCCATGTAATTTTACAAATATTGACATTGAAAATGCAATACAATATGCGGTAACATCTGGTAGAAATGGTAATGGTTGTGTAGTAGTTTTTGCAGCAGGAAATCAAGGCGGATGTGTTGAATATCCTGCAAGTAATGGAAATGTTATTTCTGTGGGTGCTGTTGACAACAGAGGCAATCTTTATGGTTATAGTGCTCGTGGCCCTGAACTTGATTTAGTTGCACCTTCTGGAAATAGATTTGGAGATGTTGGTGTTAGAACCTTGGACAGAATGGGAACTGTTGGTGATTTTGCAGGAAATTACAGAGACGATTTTGACGGTACTTCTGCTGCTTGTCCAGTTGTTTCTGGTGTTGCTGCATTAGTTCTTTCAAGATATCCTAATTTAAGCCAAAACGAAGTAAGGAACATTTTAAACCAAAGCGCTACAGATATGGGAGCTGCTGGCTTTGATAACAATTTTGGAAATGGTAGAGTTAATGCCTTTGCCGCTCTACAACTTGCGGACGACCTCGCACCAACTCGTAGAATTATTGGCCCAACTCAATTAACTCCTGGACTTCGAGCAACATATCGATTATCGGCTGCAAACCCAGATGCAACAAGCTATAATTGGATTATTCCAAGTGGTTGTCATTATCATTACTGTTGGGAAATAATTAATGGTCAAGGCACACTGTTATTGAGCATTAGTGCAGGAAATACCGGAGTGCAAAATATAGAATGTAAAGTTTATGACGGTTCATCATTAATTGAAAGTAAATACATAACCGTAAATGTCCAAAACCCATACAATGGTGGTGGAGGCGGAGGAGGTGACGACCCTTGTGGTGGAGTACCAAACGTTATATATCCACCCGACCCATGCAATGAGACAGCAAATGTAAATGGTAATTCTGAAAGGATATATTTTAGAAAAATAGTTATTTACAATTTTCAAGGCCAAACCATTTTAGAAAATAGCAATGTCCAGAATCTCGATATTGCTCATTTAAGTTCTGGAATTTACATTATTAAAGCTGAATTAAGCAACAATGAAATGATGACAAAAAAGATTTTAAAACAATAATTTGAATTAAAACTGGTTACAACACCGTATATAAAAAATAGCAGTTAAGAGCTAAATCCAAAGTTTGGTTCTTTTCTGCTATCTTTGTTTCTAAACCGAAAATTGGCACAAATTAACCTGCTACTTTTCATATACAAGACCGTTACCTGCAAGCACAAAAAACGAACATCATTACAAATTTGTATCTTTGTAAAAACAAATATTAAGCTAATAATATGTCTAAAAAAAATCAATCAAAAAGATTAACAAATCAACATAAAAAGTCTAAAGGAGTAGTTGGAATATTTGGAGATAAGGCAAAATCACACGACCTAACTGTTGGAAAAATATCACAGATTGTAATTAAACAGCTTGAAAAAGATTATCCACAACTATCTTTTCAATATAGAAAAGGCATAAAAAAAGAGGAAATAAACGAAGCGTTACAGAAAGTTGATAAAGAATTAGGGCAAACACTTTTTGTCTCAAACTCAAGTATAAAACCTGATGGTGGAATAATTGAAGTTAAAGACGACAACGGCAATTGGAGAGTAGTGTTAGTATCAGAAGCCAAACATCAAGGAAAAGATATTGAAAATATTAAACAAGGGGAATTAGTTGGCAAAAATAACGACCAAGACTTGATGGCTGCTGGAAATGCAATAGAAAGGTCGCATAAAAACATATCTGAAATTGCCAATTTTATGCTATCTGAATCTCATTTCCCTTACGTCTTATTCTTAGAAGGTTCAAACTTCTTGACCGAAACCATAAATGTTACAAGACCAGACGGAAGAGTTGTAACACTTACATATAATTCAGGTATGTTGAATAGATTAGACCGTTTGACATCTGCTAATTACGGAATGCCAATAAATGAGAATTTGTGTGAAAACAAATTTGTTAAGAACAACAAGAAAACGATAATGCTTCAGGCAACGTCAATTTACACACAAGGAGACGGCAAGAAATGGAATGCTGAAAAGATGTTTGAAATTATGATTGAGGTTTCAAAAACATCTCTTAAATCATTAGGAAGCGATTTGTTTAACCAAATTACTCAAAAAAAGTAATTTCAAAACAAGATTAAAATGGCAAGAAAAGTGCAACACTCTCTATTAAACAAAGCAAAAACTAATAAAAACGATGAGTTTTATACTCAACTTTCAGACATCGTAAGCGAATTAGAACATTATAAAAATCACTTTAAAGACAAAGTAGTTTTTTGCAATTGTGATGATGCTCGTATCAGTAATTTTTTCAATTACTTTGCAGAGAATTTTAAAGAATTAGGTCTTAAAAAATTAATATCTGCTTGTTATAAAAGACAAGAACGTGATTTATTTAATACCGAAGAATCTGAAAACGGTTCTTTCTATAAATATACAGGAACGAAAGAAAGCAAAATCAAACCTAGTTCAGAAGATATTATTTACTTTAATGGAGACGGAGATTTCCGAAGTTCTGAAAGCATAGAATTGTTAAAACAATCTGACATTGTTGTTACAAATCCACCTTTTTCGTTATTCAGAGAATTTGTAGCTCAATTAGTAAAACACGATAAGCAATTTTTAATCATAGGTAACATTAATGCAATTACTTACAAAGAAATATTTAAGTTAATTAAAGAAAACAAAACGTGGTTAGGCATAAACCTTGGTAGAGGTATCTCTGGTTTTATTGTTCCCGAGCATTACGAACTTTACGGGACAGAAACTCAAATTGATGATTTTGGAAATAGAATAATCTCACCAAATAACTGTTTGTGGCTGACTAACTTAGACACTTCTAAAAGACACGAAGATATTGAATTGACAAAGAAGTATTTTGGAAACGAAACAGAGTACCCTAAGTATGACAATTACAACGGAATTAATGTAAATAAAACTAAAGATATTCCTTCTGACTATAACGGATTTATGGGAGTACCTATAACGTTTTTACACAAATTCAATCCTGACCAATTTGAGATAATTAAATTCAGAAAAGGAAATGATGAAAAAGATTTATCTATAAATGGAAAATGTCCATATTTTAGAATTTTAATCAGAAACAAACGAGTACAAACTGAATTTATTGAATTAACTAAAAAGGAAGAAAGCCAGCAGGTAACAAAGGCTATACGTAATTTGGGCGTTAATGATAATCAACAAATTTATGCAAGTAAATAACATCTGTAGCAAAACCGAAAGTTTATCCTTTTAAAACCCAAACTACGCATAGCCCAGTCGTTACCCTTTATTAAAAAAAACAACTAAAGTTCGTATTTTGAGAACTATTTATTTATATTTGCAACAGACAATAAAATATGAAACGAATAATAGCGAAAAGAACTTTACGCGAATTTTGG
>JAQRMW010000069.1 GCA_028599075.1 Urechidicola sp.
TGCTGATGTTTCTTATTCTAATGACAGGATTAATGGCGGTCATCAGTTTTACATTATATGACAAAAATAAAATTACAGAAATGCTTATTTCTAGTGTTGCTGTAATCGTTTTTATATTTAGTATCATCCGCTATAGTATGATGTTTAAACCAGCTAATTACAACCCTACAAACATTCCCGAAAAAGCTTTACCTCTTTACGCATGAAAAAACTAAGTCAACTAATATTACTAATTATTCCTTTACTATTGGGGTTTAACATGGCATCGCCATTTCAAGAAGGTACAATCGGTACTCAACCATTTATCAATGAGCATGTCAATATCACCCATGAAAACATCCTTATAAAAATTGATGAAGACTTTTATTTTGCTGATTATGAAATTGAATATTATATCATGGCTGAAGAAGATGGAATTAAAATTCCCCTACTCTTTTACGCTTCAGATTACTATGATGGATTTATTATTGAGATTGATGGCAATGCAATTGAACTTAAAACTGTTGATACTTTGTGGGATACTGATGATAACAATCAATTTAAAGAATTTTTATACTTATATGACACTATTAACAATGAGATAAAAGACGAATCTTTTGAAAATCATGAGCAAGTAAACAAAGACGATTTACTCTATTTCGAAACTGATTTGAGTAAAGGTGAACACAAAATTGTTGTAAAATATAGAGCAACAAGATGGAGAGAAGATGAAGGGTGGGTAAAAAAATCTAGTTTCAGATACTCCTTAGCTCCGGCCAAATATTGGAAATCTTTTGGTAACTTAAACATCACTATTGATGCGAGTGCATTTGAACATAAAATAACAAGCAATCTAGATAATGAACCAACAGATGGAGATATCAATAATATTGCTACTTGGGTGTTTATGGGATTGCCAACGGATGTTTTAGAGATTACTTACAATCCAAAAGTTGATAAGCTTACACAAACTATTATTGATTTTACCCCTTTCAATATTGCACTAGTACTAAGCATGTTTTTGGTTGTATTTCAATTATTTAGAATGAATAGATCAAGAAGACTAAATACTAAAAGGTGGTTTTCAAAAGCTGCAGTTCTCGGTGGAATTGCAATTCCGATTTTCTTTATTTCAACAACTATAGCGATTGGTTTAATTCTCGAAAATTCCATGGACGAAGCAAGTGGCAGAACAAATTATGGTTATTTATTTTTGTTGTTCTTAATGCCGTTGTATGGTTTTGTTTATTTAATAATATCAATAATTGTAGATCAAATTTTGAGGTTAATTCATAAAAAAAATCTCAACAAATAATTACAGATATTTTTCATATTGGCATCAAAAAAAATGATTACTCTTTATGCATAAAAGCTTTTTTAACTAATAGTTCTTCTTCTGTCTCTACAACATCTTCATCAGGAATACAGCAATCTACAGGGCATACTGCAGCACATTGTGGCTCATCATGAAAGCCTTTACATTCTGTACATTTATCAGCAACAATAAAATAGACTTCATCATCAATAGGTTCTTGATTTTCATCTGCATCAACTTCATTTCCATTTGGCAAAACAACCTGTCCTTTTAACTCAGTACCTTGAGCATAAGTCCAATCTTCAGCAGCTTCATAAATTGCATTATTAGGGCATTCTGGTTCACAAGCACCACAATTTATACATTCGTCAGTAATTATTATTGCCATATCTTTTTTTGCCTTAAATTTGCGGCAAAAATACAGCAAAACTTTTTAAATATGTCATTAGAAAATCGAATAAATGCATTTACCAGTTTAGGAAAATTTTTAAATCAGTTTTCTGTTGATGGCATAGAAAAAAAAGAAGGTATAGCACACAACGAGTTGTTTTTCGATAGTCTTGAAATGTTGATAAAACGTGCCAAAGAATATAACGGCTGGTTTGATGATGAAAATGTAATCTTTGCCCTATCTAGTTGGGCAAAAAGTTTAACAAAAGATAACTTAACAAAGTGGGCATCTCAACATTCTTTTACTGATAGACCCCAAAAAACTGTTGCCATTATCATGGCAGGAAACATTCCGTTAGTAGGTTTTCACGATTTTCTATCAGTATTAATTTCTGGCAATAAAGTCTTGGCAAAACTATCATCTAACGATAAATATTTATTACCACTTATTGCAAAATACTTAGAACATGTAGAACCCGAATTTAAAGGGCTAATCAATTTCACCAATAATGAATTAGAAAACTTCGATGCTGTTATAGCTACTGGTAGTGATAATACCGCTCGTTATTTTGAATATTATTTTGGAAAGTACCCAAGTATTATTAGACAAAATAGAAATTCTGCTGCCATACTAACTGGTGATGAATCAGATGAAGAGTTAGCAGGATTGGGTGAAGATATTTTTAGATATTACGGCTTGGGATGTAGATCCGTTTCTAAATTATTTGTCCCAAGTGGTTATGATTTTGACACCTTTTTTAAAGCAATTTTTAAATACGGAGATATTATCAACTATAACAAATATCAAAACAACTACGATTACAACAAAGCAGTATATTTAATGAGTTTATATAAATTACAAGAAAATGGTTTTTTAATGCTTAAAGAAGATGAAAGTTACTCCTCTCCTATTGCAACTTTATTTTTTGAATATTATGATTCTACAGATTCATTAAAAAAAAGGCTCGAACAAGATTCAGAAAAAATACAATGCCTAGCAACCAAATTACCAATTGAAAATGCTGTGAAGTTTGGAGACACTCAACATCCATCTTTATCAGATTATGCAGATGGTGTAGATACATTGCACTTTTTAAATTCACTATAATTTCAAACTTTTACGACACCCAATAAATTGCCTAGAAATTACTTTTAATAATTAGAGGATTATTTTGCTTTTATGTTAAAAACTTACTCTTTTATTTATCATTTTAATAGTGGCTATTTGTAATATATTCTTGAAATTTGCTTCTTAATTTTTATTGAATATTAAACGTATGAAAATACATAATTTTAGTGCAGGTCCAAGTATTCTTCCTCAAGAAGTAATTAAAAAAGCAGCAGAAGCTGTTTTAAATTTGGACAATTCTGGTCTTTCGTTAATCGAAATTTCTCATCGTAGTCCTGCTTTTATAGCAATTATGGAAGAAGCTCAAAACTTAGTAAAAGAGTTGTTGAATCTACCAGATGGCTACTCAGTTCTTTTCTTACAAGGTGGTGCTAGTTCACAGTTTTTAGCAGTAGCTCAAAACTTATTAAAAGAAGATGGTAAAGCTGCTTATTTAGATACAGGTGCTTGGAGTGCAAAAGCTTTAAAAGAGGCAAAAATATTTGGTGATGTTGAAGTTGTAGCTTCATCAAAAGATAAAAATCACACATACATCCCTAAAGGATACTCGATTCCTAAGGATGCAAGTTATTTACACTTAACAAGTAATAATACTATTTTTGGAACACAAATAAAAGAATTTCCACAAACAGATGTTCCTTTAGTTTGTGATATGAGTTCTGATATTTTTTCTAGAGAATTAGATTTTTCGCAGTTTGATATTGTTTACGCAGGAGCTCAAAAAAATATGGGGCCCGCTGGTACTGTTCTAGTAATTGTAAAAGATAAAATTTTAGGAAAATCTGAACGTCAGATTCCTTCGATGCTAGATTATCAAATTCACGCATCAAAAGATAGCATGTTTAACACCCCTCCTGTTTTTGCAATTTATACCTCAATGCTAACTTTACAGTGGATTAAAAGTTTAGGTGGTATCAAAGCTGTAGAAAAACAAAATGAAGCAAAAGCTACAATCTTATATAATGAGGTTGATAGCAATCCAAAATTTAATGGAGTTGCTGCTAAAGAAGATAGATCTCTAATGAATGTTACTTTTACCCTAACAAATGAAAATGATAAGGAACGTTTTGATTCTTTAGCAAAAGAAGCTGGTTTAAGTGGAATTAACGGACATAGATCTGTTGGTGGTTATAGAGCAAGTATTTACAATGCAATGCCAATCGAAAGCGTACAAGCTTTGGTTGATGTAATGCAACAATTATAAAAAAGCCCATCCTCAATCCTTCCCAAAGGGAAGGAAAAATTGGACGGATAAAATAAATTATTAATTAAAAAATTAAAAGATTGAAAATTATTGAATTATTCAATCTATAAATCATTCAATTAAAATGAAAGTATTAGCAAACGACGGTATAGCACAAAGTGGAATTGACGCTTTAGAGGCTGAAGGTTTCGAAGTAATCTTAACTACCGTAGCACAAAATCAATTGGTAAATTATATCAATGAAAATGAAATTACTGTACTTCTAGTAAGAAGTGCCACAACGGTAAGAACTGATATTATTGATGGTTGCCCATCGCTAAAAATTATTGGTCGTGGGGGTGTTGGTATGGACAATATTGATGTAGATTATGCTCGCGAAAAAGGATTAAAAGTAATCAATACTCCTGCAGCCTCATCACATTCGGTTGCAGAATTGGTTTTTGGACATCTATACGGAATGTCACGTTTTTTACACAATACCAACCGTGATATGCCATTAGAGGGCGATACTAATTTTAAAGGCCTAAAGAAAGCCTGTGCTAAAGGTGTAGAGCTAAAAGGAAAAACTTTAGGAGTTTTAGGAATTGGACGCATCGGACAAGCAACTGCAAAAGTGGCTTTAGGAGCCGGAATGAAAGTGGTGGCTTTTGATCCGTTTATTGACAATGTAAATTTAGAATTAGAATTCTTTGATGGTCAAGCAATCTATTTTGATATTGATACAATTTCTAAAGAAGATGTGTTGAAACAAGCAGATTTTATCACCTTACACGTTCCTGCTCAAAAAGAGTATGTAATTGGTAAACCAGAATTTGACATTATGAAGGATGGCGTAATTATGGTAAACGCTGCTCGTGGTGGTGTAGTTGATGAAGTAGCATTGGTCAATGCTCTTAAATCTGGTAAAGTTGCTCAAGCTGCTTTAGATGTTTTTGAAAACGAACCTACTCCAGAAATGCAACTATTGATGAATCCTAATCTGTCATTATCTCCACATATTGGTGCGGCAACAGGCGAAGCTCAGGATAGAATTGGAACAGAATTAGCTAGTCAAATTATTTCTATATTGCACTAAAATATTTAGTCCTTGGATATTCATATTCAAGGACTAAAATTTACTATTTCAAATTTTATGAAACTTTTTAAACGTTTTTTATTTTACGGTATCGGCCTAATCATCGGAAGTATATTCGTATATTTTATTTGGGAGAAAAAAGATGTTCAATTTGATTATGGGCCTAATGCTCGTGTATTAAAAACCATCAGAACTGATGTAAGGTTATTTTCTGATGATGCTAAAGAAAGCATGAAAACCATAGGATTAGATTCTGTTGATATCGCTACAGTCCTACAAAATGGTGATGTTGATTTTGGTGAAAGTAAACCAAGAGAAGAACCCTGTAAGCTGTATGTAATTCATGGAAACCCCAAAAAAAAAGACATCACGTTGATTGTAAAAAAGTGTGATACAATTTCTACGATTGATAAAGTGTTGTTGAGATAATAATTCGTCATTACCATTGAAGCATGACCGAAGTAATTTGTGATCTATTTCTTCAATTTAAATAGATTCCCTTTTTAAGAGAAAGACAATTTGTATAAAGTATTTATGAGATTTCTCTCTATGTTCGAAATGACAATACGTTTATTTCAACTCCTCAAAATAGCGCTCCTGAATCTTTTTAATACTCTTGATGGTTTTTTCCATCCATTCAATTTTTTTAAGAAACTTCTCCTCATCAGTTAATTGCCATTTTATTTCAGAATCTCTAAGGCGTGTTGAAACTGATTGCAATACGATTGCTGCTGCTACAGAAACGTTTAAACTCTCCGTAAATCCAACCATCGGAATTTTTAAAAAACCATCTGCTTGCTCGAACATCATATCTGACACTCCGGCTTTTTCTACTCCAAAAACAAATGCTGATTTTTTTGTGATATCAAAATCTTGTAATAAACAAGAATCATTATGTGGGGTTGTTGCAATGAGCTGGTATCCTTGAGCTTTAATACTATCTATACAATCTTGGGTGTTTATTTGCTTTTCTCGGTAACGATGAAAATCTAACCATTTCTGCGACCCTTTCCCTACTTGGTTAGACATATAACTCTTATACTTATTCTCGATGATATGTACATCTTGAACCCCAAAAATATCACAACTTCTTACGATGGCACTTGTATTATGCTTCTGATATAGGTCTTCTAAAATAACTGTGAAATGCTTGGTGCGCTGCTCTAATATTCTATCAAAAGTATCTTTACGTTTATCAGAAAGAAATTGAGAAATGTGATCAGAATAGGCTTGGTCAAGTTTTATTTCCATTTTACAAACATACTATTATAAATATACTTTTAGCATGAAAAGTCCTTCCCTTTGGGAAGGATTTAGGATGGGCTTGAAATCAATTTTAAAACTCCTTCAAAAAGATCACCCTTAGAAATAACACTTCCCTTTTCAATCAAATCAAAGGTTTCTGAGTTACGCTCTTTTAAATAAGACTTTTGCCCTTTAAAATATTCAATGGAATCATCTTTAGAATTCTCAACAAACCATTTGTAATCAGCTTCTTTTAAAAAATCAAAACCATCTTTGTTAACAGTTACAACGATACGTTGAATATGTTCAGGGTCACATCGAAAGAGATTTAAACTGCCTGAAGAAAAATGCTCTAAGTAATTGACTTTTTTTAAAACACCTTCCCAAACTATATCACTAAACAAATTCATTTCTTCTTCTGCAACTTCAGGTTTTGATTTTTTAATCTCCTTCCACTCTGCTACATCAATCTGTTGTGTTGCTAAGAATTTTGCAAATTCTTTATGCAATTCTTCAAACTGCTCTTTGGTGAGTTGTCTGTATTTCATCTCAATATAATTATCAAATAAATTATTTCGTTTTTTTGTCTAAAATATCAAATTCTTCAATCTCTTCTATTTCTTCAAAATCTGAACTAATTATTTCTAATCCTTTTCTGCTTTCGGAATCAAATCGAGTTGTATCCATTTCTTTCTTAATCACTTCATCTTTCAATTCTCTAGGTAACATACTAAAATTCACTTTTGTTAGATGAAAATAATTTTTATTATTAGTACGTGATTCAGTATAAAATAATTGTATTCTCTCATCATCAATTTTATCTAATAGATATGTTTCTAGATAATCTGTATTAACAAAAATGTCAAGATAGGTTTCAGAATTTATTTGATTAATCTTTCCATAAATTATTTTACCTCTCTCCGAAAAATAAATTAATTCATCATTATAAAGAGAAACAGTTACAACCTCAAACTTATCATTGATATAAAAATAAGCTTTTTCAAAATCAGAATAAGTACTTAACCAATACCCTGCAATTGAAGTTTTATTTTGATAATTTGTTTTAATCGGAGTTGCATTTATTGTTTCATTAAACAATGGATTTACACTAACATCAATAATATCAAGTGAAAAATTGCTTTGAGTAATTTCAAATTTTAATGATAATTTCTCATCATTAAAAAAACAGGAATCATTTACAGCTACTATTTTATTATTTTTATATGAAAGTCTCAATCCTATGAACTCTTCTGCTTTATGATTCTTTAAAAAAAGTGAATCATTTTTGAAAGAAAAGAATAACGGGGCACGATATTTAAGATTGCTATTAACAAATACGCCATCAATCTTCGACATCTTACAAGATGAAAAAGCAATTAAAATAAAAACTGCAATTAGTTTTTTCATCATCTAAAATTAAACCTATTTTACTATATCCACAAATTTATGATACTAAAAAAGCATCTACCAAATGGCAAATGCTTTTTATAATAATATTCAATATTCTTGTTTGCTCATATCAAAAAGTCTTCCCTTTGGGAAGATTTAGTTGGGCTTCTTATTTCGCAATATTCACCACACGTGTTTCACGAATCACTGTTACACGAACTTGACCCGGATAGGTCATGTCATTTTGTATTTTTTGTGAAATGCTAAAAGATAATTCTGCAGCTTTTAAATCGCTTACTTTTTCACTTTCAACAATCACACGTAATTCTCTACCTGCTTGTATAGCATAGGCTTTTTGAACACCTGAAAATCCGAAAGCAACTTCTTCTAAGTCTTTTAATCGCTGTATATAAGAATCTAACACTTGACGTCTAGCACCAGGTCTTGCTCCAGAAATAGCATCACAAACTTGTACAATCGGTGCAATTAAAGATTTCATTTCAACCTCGTCATGGTGCGCACCAATGGCATTACATACATCTGGTTTTTCGCCATATTTTTGTGCCCATTCCATTCCTAGAAGTGCGTGTGGTAATTCGCTTTCTGTATCTGGTACTTTACCAATATCATGCAACAAACCAGCTCTTTTAGCAACTTTAGCATTTAGCCCAAGTTCAGCAGCCATTAAGCCACAAAGGTTAGCAACTTCTCTCGAGTGCTGTAATAAATTTTGTCCGTAAGAAGAACGGAATTTCATTCTCCCCACCACTTTAATCAATTCTGGATGTAAACCATGAATTCCTAAATCTATAACGGTACGCTTACCAACTTCAATAATCTCTTGATTAATTTTATTCTCTGTTTTTTTAACAACTTCTTCAATTCGTGCAGGGTGAATTCTACCATCGGTCACTAAGTTATGTAAAGACAATCTTGCAACTTCTCTACGAACAGGATCAAAGCAAGAAAGGATAATAGCTTCTGGAGTATCATCAACAATAATCTCCACCCCTGTAGCAGCTTCTATGGCACGGATATTTCTACCCTCTCTGCCAATAATCCTACCTTTTACATCATCAGATTCTAGGTTAAATACAGATACACAATTCTCAACAGTTTGCTCTACACCTACTCTTTGAATTGTATTTAATATGATTTTACGTGCATCTTGTTCGGCAGTTAATTTAGCCTCTTCTAAAGTATCTTGTATAAATGCCATTGCATCAGATTTAGCCTCGTCTTTTAAAGATGATACCAATTCTTTTTTAGCATCCTCGGCAGATAAACCTGAGATTACTTCTAAATTCTCTACTTGTTTTTTATGAACTTTTTCTAGCTCATTTTCTTTACGTTCAACAAACTCCAATTTATATTCGAAATCAGAAGTTTTCTTTTCTAAGTCGGTAGCTAATTTTTTGTTTTTATCAACAAGCTGTGATACTTGAGATTCTTTATCACGAATTCTTTTTTCCGATTCATGACTTTTTTTCTCTCTATTTAAAATCACTTTTTCATGCTCTGATTTTAATTCGAGAAACTTTTCTTTAGCTTGTAGAATTTTGTCTTTCTTTAAAGTATCAGCATCAATTTTAGCTTGTTTTAAAACACCTGCAGCGCTTTTGTTAGCTCTTTTAATAGTAGCTGATGCTTGTTTCTTTTCTAGTGATTTGGCAATTAAATATCCTATTACCAAACCTATTACTAAGCCAATTGCAATTGGCATTATCATGGTTTCCATTTTTAGTTAGTTTTTTAGGTCGATGTAAAATGAAATTCATTTTACATAAAAAAACCCACATCAGTGAAGTTTCTGCAAACTCCAATAATGACATAAATAGGACTAACAAACTGATCAAGGATCCGCTAGGGTACTAAAAATAGTACTCACGGCATGCTTTAGCAATTATGACTCATCCTTCAGAATTTATTCCTGTTGAGTTTGACGAACAATAACTAATGTGGGCAGTATTATTATTTATTTTAATGAACTTACTCTAAATGTGAATCTAGCTTTTGGCTAAGTACATTTAGTTTTTCTGTTGCTTTTTTTAAATCGTTCTCTTTACTTAAACTATGGATTTCTACCTGTGAAGCAAATTGTAAAGCACTCATGGCTAAAACATCTTGCTTGTCACTTACAGCGTAGTTTTTCTCGAACTTAGCTACCATTTCATTTATTCTATTAGCGGCCTTACGCATACCTTCTTCTTCTGTTGCATTGTTAATGCTTAAAGGATATACTCTGCCCGCAATGGTAATTTTAATTCGAAGTTTCTTTTCCATAAAATTAAAAAGAACTTATTCGCTTAACTGAACTATACATTTATCAATATCGCGAATCAAAGCGTTTATTTTGAGTTTTGTTTCTCTCGTGTTATTATTACTGCCTTCAATAGTCTTGGCAATTTTTAGCATTTGATATGATTTTTCTTTATCATCTAAATGCTGTGATTTCTTAGTAAGTTGATTTTCTAAAGTCGCTATTCGCTGATGTAAAAACTCATTTTCTTCTCTTAAAAAAGTATAAACTTCTAAGAGTTTATCGAGCTTATCTTCTAGTAAATTAGCGGCTTGTGTTATATTACTCATCTCTTAATCTAAGATACCAAAACTATGTTTCAAATGTACCATACTTATCGCAATTAAGCAACTGTTTTTTGGTATTTTGATGAATTATTTTTAAGATACTCTCCTGCAAATGCTTATCCTATTATTGTTTAATAGCTGTTTTATTTGTTATTTTAGCAAAAAAATAAAGATTGAAATTCCGAATTTTTAGCATACTTTTTTTTGCAATCGTTTCAGTATTCTCGCAAGAGAAATACCCAACAGATTATTTTCAAAATCCATTGGATATTCCACTTTACCTATCCGGAACTTTTGGTGAGTTGCGAACCAACCATTTTCATGCAGGGTTAGATATAAAAACAAATCAGATAGAAGGCTTAAAAGTCTATGCATCAGGTCCAGGATATGTGTCGCGCATTAAAGTTTCGGCCTGGGGGTACGGGAAAGCTTTGTATATTACACACCCTAATGGATATACTACTGTATATGCCCATCTAAAAAAGTTCAATAAAAAAATTGAGGCGTTTCTAAAAACAAAACAATACGAAAAGGAAACTTATGAAATTCAGCTTTTTCCTAAGTCAGATGAATTAACAATTGATAAGGGTGAAATTGTTGCCTACTCTGGTAGTACTGGTGGATTTGTTGGTCCACACTTACATTTCGAAATTAGAGATGACAATTCAAAACCCATCAATCCAATGCTATTTGGTATTGACATTAAAGATACTAAAAGACCCAATATAAATGTGTTGATGGTATATCCACAAAATGATTCATCGCAAGTGAATCAATCAAATACTGCGCTTCAAATTAATTTTAAATCTCTAGCGGATGGAAATTTATTGGCTGATAAAATCACCGCTTCGGGTAAAATTGGGTTTGGTATTAACAGCTATGATAGATTGAATGGTGCCATGAATAAAAATGGTATTTATAACATGACAATGACTGTCAATGGTCAAAAAATATATGAGCACGAAGTAGAAACTTTTTCATTTGCTGAATCTAAATACCTAAACCTTCTTATAGATTATGAACGATATACTAATTTAAATCAGCGTATTCAACGTTGTTTTGTACATCCGTCAAACAAGTTGAGTGTATATAAAAATATTGTTGATAAAGGTATTCTTAGTATTGCTGATAGCCTTACTTATAATGTTGTAATTGAAGTAAAAGACTTTGAAGGAAATCAAAAATCACTCACCATTCCAATTCGAGGAAAAAAAGATAGTATTACTGTTTATAAAAAAGATAAAAGCACTGCCTATCCAATCAAAGCAAAAGAATTTAATAAATATCAAAAAGGTGATATTACTATAGCATTTCCAAAAAACACTTTTTATGATGATTTTTATCTAGATTTTAAAATAAAAGATAGTATTGCAACTATTCATTACAAAACAGTTCCACTTCATAAAAGCTATACTTTAACATTTGATGTTTCAAAATATTCACAAAAAGATCGAGAACAATTATTTATTGCAAAAATAAGTGACAAAGGAAGAGTATCGTACAAAGAGACAACGAAAAAAGAACATACTTTTTACACTACAACAAAAGATTTGGGTACTTTTACTTTATTAACAGATACTAATGCTCCATCACTTAAATTATCAAACATAAAAGATGGGCAATGGTTAACGCATTACAATTATTTAATATTAAAAGTGTCTGATAAATTATCAGGATTAAAATCATATAGAGGAGAAATTGATGGTGAATGGATTTTACTAGAATACAGCCCAAAGCATGGTACCTTGACCTATGATTTTACAGACAAAAAATTTGCAAATGCCAAACATCAATTAAAAGTTATTGCAATTGATAATGTTGGAAATACGAAACTTCTCGAAGCAACGTTTTATATAAAAAAATAACTCATAATTAAGCCATACAATTTGAAATCAAAATTTAATCTATTACTTTTATTCTTACTTTTTTCAGTTGGTGTATTTGCACAAACAGCCACTTTACAAGGAGTTATTAAAGATGAAAACGGAAAGCCTATAGAAAATGTTTCCGTTAGCTTTGAAAAAACAGGAGTATCGAGTGATGCTCAAGGAAATTACCAAATTACCATTACTGCAAACAAAGAAGTTACCGTAACTTTTAGTCATCTTACTTTTGAAACCAAAACTAAAAAGTTTAATGTAAGAGCTGGTAAAACGGTTCGTTACTCTCCTAGATTGTATCTTGTAACAGAAGAATTAGAAGAAGTTGATGTTGAAAACAGAGCCAAAGACGCTGAAGGAGTTACCAAAATTGATGTAACTGAATTAAAAAATATTCCAGGTGCAAATGCGGGAGTTGAAAATTTGATTATGACATTTGCAGGGGTTAATAATAACAACGAATTAAGTACTCAATACAATGTACGTGGTGGAAATTTTGACGAAAACTTAGTATATGTAAACGGCATTGAAGTATATCGTCCATTTTTGGTACGCTCTGGTCAGCAAGAAGGCTTGAGTTTTGTAAATGCTGATATGACTCAGAAAGTTGAGTTTTCTGCAGGAGGGTTTCAAGCTAAATATGGCGATAAAATGTCATCAGTATTAGATATTACCTATCGAACTCCTCAAGAATTAGCTGCAGCTGTTAACCTGAGTTTATTAGGTGGAAGTGCTACTGTAGAAGGAAAATTATTTAAAGATAAATTATCTGCTTTAGTTGGTGTACGTTACCGTGATAACAGCCTGTTAGTGAATAGTAAAGATACCGATGTAAACTACGAACCTAAGTTTACCGATGTGCAAACTTTTTTATCCTATGAAATTAATGAGCGACTAAAACTTGATTTTTTAGGGAGTTATTCTCTAAACGATTATAACTACACTCCTATTTCTAGAAGAACAAAATTTGGAACAGTTGCTAACCCGTTAGAATTGATTGTGTTTTATCAAGGACAAGAAAAAGATAATTATCAAACTGCTTTTGGCGCCTTAAAAGGAACCTATCAAGTCAATGAAAATTTACAGATGGATTTAACAACATCTGTTTACAATACGCAAGAATCTGAACATTACGATATTTTGGCCTCTTATAATTTAGGTGAAGTAGATTCTAACTTTGGATCTGAAGATTTTGGTGAAGTAGAATTTTCAGAAGGAATTGGTTCTCAATTAAGTCATGCAAGAAATAACTTAGATGCGTTAATAAGTACAGTTCAACTGAAAGCTAATTATTTAAAAAATGGACATCAGTTTGAGTTTGGTGCAAAATACCAGACAGAAGACATTCGAGACAGATTGATAGAATGGGAAGTAATTGATTCAGCAGGATTTTCTATTCGCCCTCCAAATCACATTCCTAACGAACAACCATACGAACCTTTTGAAGGGCCAATAGTACCATTTACAAGTGTAAGAGCAAAAAATAATGTTCAAATAAATCGCATTTCAGCTTTTGTACAGTGGAGTAAAAAAAGTGATTTGGGAGAACATGAGGTTTGGTATAATGTGGGTGTAAGAGCTCATAATTGGACTGTAAAAGGAGATGGTATTGATTCTGACGGTAGCCAAACAATCATCAGTCCAAGAGGTCAAATTGCTCTTAAACCTAATTGGGATAAAGATATGTTATTTCGATTTTCTACTGGATTATACAGTCAACCGCCTTTTTATAAAGAATTACGAGATTCAACAGGAACAGTACAACCTAATGTAAAAGCACAAAAATCATTGCACTTTGTTTTAGGTAATGATTATAGTTTTAAAATGTGGAATCGTCCTTTTAAATTAGTTACCGAAGCCTATTACAAACACATGTGGGATGTTAATCCTTATACTGTTGATAATGTTCGAATTCGATATGCTGCTAAAAACAATGCTATTGCATATGCAGCAGGATTTGATATGCGATTGAATGGTGAGTTTGTACCTGGTACAGAAAGTTGGGTATCTATGGGCTTTATGAGTACTAAAGAAAATATTGATGATAGAGGGTACATTCCTAGACCAACAGATCAACGATTTAAACTGGCTGTTTTATTTCAAGATTATGTACCAAAAATTCCAGAACTAAAAATGTATTTGAATTTAGTTTTTAATACAGGACTCCCCGGAGGATCTCCTTCTTATGCAGACCCTTATAAATACCAAAATAGATTAGACTCCTATAAAAGAGCTGATATTGGTGTAAACTATGTATTGGTAGATGCTAATAAATTAAAAACTTCTGGAATGCTTAAAAGTTTTAAAGAGTTAACTTTTGGGGTAGAGATATACAATATGTTTGATGTTCAAAATTCAATCACAAATATTTGGGTACGTGATGTTTACTCAAAAAACTCGTATGGTATTCCAAATTTTATGACGAGTCGTGTGTTTAATGTTAAACTCAATATGAAATTTTAAATTTCTAAGAGATAACCAATAAAATTTAAAGTTAACGTTTATTAAAATTAACTTAATTATCTGTTCGAGTGCAGTAGAGAACTAATTGTGAATCATTAGAAAAATAGATTTTTATTTGTATAATACCCACAAAGTTTTTAAGTCCTTGCAGGAAAATTAATAAGTAAAAAATAAAATATGTTTAAAAAAGTTTCATTTATCGTAGTACTAGTTACTGCTTTTGCTTTTAATACTAGCTCAACATCATTAGAAAACAACTATATAAAGAGTGGTGAAAAATTGACATTCATAGCTTCATTCAATGTATCTGGTGTTATGACAGATATTGCAGAAGTGAAAATGGAAACATCAACCGTTAAGACAAAAACACGCGAATTATTACGATTAAAATGTACAGCATCTACCTACTCTAGTTGGGATAAATTTTTTAAAGTAAGAGATTTGTACGAAAGCTATGTTGATACAGAAACCTTATTACCTGTGCTTTACAAAAGAAGTATTGAGGAAGGCACTTATAAAAAAGAGTTGAAATATTTGTTTAAGCGAAAATCTAAAATTGCCATTTCTACTTTAAATAAAAAAGGATATAAAGATTATAAGACTGAAGTGCCAATCACAGATTCTACTTTAGATATTGTTTCTACTATTTACAATGCTAGAACTTTAGATTATGAAAGTTTTACAGTGGGTAAAAAAATCACTAAAAAATTAATTGTCGATTCTGAAATACAAACTGTAAACATTGAATATCTTGGAAAAGAAAATATTTCAGTAAGCAACTATGGCAAAAAAGAATGCTACAAGCTTTCTATCGGATTCGGAGGAAGCGAAATTGAGAATATTAAAGGCGGAAAATATATTTACATAACTGCTGATGATGATCGCCTACCAGCTTTAATTGAAGCTACCATACCGGTTGGAAGAGTACAAATTAGACTGAGTAATTATTCAAAATAAATATTGCTCTAGCCTAGCAAAAAGCTTGCATATCAACTAAACTCATTGCTAATCAAAAAGTTAAGATCTAGTTAATATTTTTTTAGTATATTTGGATTCCTCCAAACACTTTTTATTATAGCTAAGGCTATTTTTTTTAATAGAGAATAGTAAATCACTAACTAACTTATAGTCGCTATGGAAAAGTTTACACAAAATTCAGACGTATTAAAAATTATTAAAAGAGCTGAACAGCTTAAAAAAGACAACCACCGTTTTTCGGATATTGAAGATGCTCATGGAAATCAATATGTAGATTTGGTACAAGAAGGTGGTGGTGTACTTGGAATCGCCTTGGTAGGATACACCTATGTATTAGAAAATGCTGGCATTCGGTTTTGCAGTTTAGCTGGCACTTCTGCCGGAGCAATCAATACAATGATGATGGCAGGATTGGGAAAAATCGAAGAAAAGAAATCAGAAAAGATTTTAAAATTAATTTCTGAGCAAGCTTTTTTTGATTTTGTTGATGGTGAGAGCGTTGTGAAAAGAATGATTGACAAAATAGTAAAAGGTGAAAAAGGAATTGTTAGATTTTTATTGTGGAAACTAAGAGGTTTTAAAATATTTAAAATCCTCAAAAGAAAATTAGGGTTAAATCCAGGTACTGTTTTTCAGAATTGGATAGATACCTCTCTACAAGATGTTGGAATCAATTCTATGAAAGATCTATTGCAGCTAAGAACACACACGCCCAACAGTCTTGTTAATGCTCAATTAAATGAACCCATTACCAATCTAGTTCCAAAACTTGCCATAATTACCTCAGATATTACTACGCATACCAAAACTGAATTCCCTAGAATGTCGGCGCTTTATTGGTCAGACCCAAATAGTGTAGCGCCTTCAGAATTAGTTCGTGCTTCGATGTCAATTCCTTTCTTTTTTGAACCTTACGAGGTTGGTAATATTCCAAATGCAGAAACAGAGAATGATGTTCTCTGGTATGAATATGCTCGTTATTCAGGGCCTGTTCCTAAAAGTGTAAAATTTGTTGACGGCGGTATGCTTTCAAACTTCCCAATCAATGTATTTCACAGACCAGACGGTGGTGTACCGCGTATGCCAACATTCGGAGCACGCTTAAGTGTATATAGAGAAACTTACAGTAAAGCAGACAAACTATTAGGTATAAGTGGTGCAATGGTAAGTACTATGAGACAAATTCATGATTATGATTTCTTGCTAAAAAACCCTGATTACAGCAGGCTCATTTGCCGTATAGATGCAGATGAAGAATTTAACTGGTTAGATTTTAATATGACTAGTGAGAAACAAGTGAAATTATTTTTACTAGGTGCAGAAAAAGCAATAAAATTTTTAGAAGGATTTGATTGGGAAGCATATAAAATTTTAAGAGCTAAAAATTAATTGTTATGGCTATCAGGATTCCAGGGTTTTCGAAAAAAGCTGTTACCATACTTACAATGCTAATTATAATTGGAGTTGGTTATGCTTTCTACTTTTTAGGATATGTAAAGAGTAATGAGATTGACTATCAGCAAAAAGCCTATCGCGTATTAGCAAGGATTGGAAACAATATAGAAAAGAAAAATGAGACTAATAAGAAAAATATTATTACTGTAATTAAACATCTTAAAGAAAACACCTCTCCTCCTATTGATTATTACAATCCTAACTATGAAGCAAACGAAAGTAAAATTCAATTAATACTAGACAAATATGATTCAATTATTATAATACGAGATATATTAGAATTAGATTTAAAATCAGAACAAACTAATAAACAGCAGAAAAAAACTTATGCAAACTCTAGCCAAATAAAAAATAAAATTAATGCTATAGACAAATTTATTTCTGAATTAGAAATTGAATACAACAATTTAACAACTACACACTATGTTGATACAAATAAGGATTCAGTAACTTTTAAAGAAATAACATCTTCTCTTAAATTTTTCTCTTCAGATTTTATTATTAATGTAAAAGACTCTATTGTTTCGAACAGCCCAGTTTCAACAGAAACAAATACAAATTCTATAATTTACAAAAATGCAATCTGTAAAACCTCAACAGGAAATTATTGTGAAGAAGGGTGGTTTACAACATTTAAAAAACCATTATCTAGTTTTATGCAATCTATATTGAGAGCTGATGTTTTTGAT
This sequence comes from Urechidicola sp., assembly GCA_028599075.1. Lineage (GTDB taxonomy): Bacteria > Bacteroidota > Bacteroidia > Flavobacteriales > Flavobacteriaceae > Urechidicola. The sequence continues at coordinate 17,778 of JAQRMW010000069.1, forward strand.
GAATTCATTATTATAAATAAGGGCAAAATTATTTTTCAAACTTTTGAAAACAAGGTATCCATTAGCCCTAAAGACAGTTTGTTTAGTGTTTATAGTGCCCAAACGCCTATTCTTAAAAGGACTATCAATGTAGGTGAAACAGAATATAAAGTATTTTCACACAACCTCTACTTTGATAAAAGTGAACAACAAGAATGGATATTGGCTGGATGTGTAGAGCAAAACAACTACACAACAAAAGTTAGATCTATTAGCTTTTGGGTAATTATAAATTCTACTCTTTTTATTATTCTAT
>JAQRMW010000007.1 GCA_028599075.1 Urechidicola sp.
AAAGTTTAATTTTTAAGACCATTAGGTATGAAAAAAATAACTGCAATAATAATTGGCTTATTCGCTTTAGTAGCTTTCAATTATACTCCTAAAGTTGAAAAAATAGTAACTGATGATTGCTACAACACTAAGCAATTAGCAACTGTTCTAACGCTTGAAGAAAGTCGTAATTTAATTGAAATTCCTTTTACTGGAAACTCATTCGTCGGTTTTACACAAGCTGTTGGATTTAAAGAGTCTAGAAATAGATATCATATTGTAAACAAATTTGGCTATTTAGGAAAATATCAATTTGGAAAATCTACTCTTAGAAGATTAAAAATTAACAATATTGACGGTTTTCTAAGAAACCCTGAACAACAAGAAAAAGCATTTAAAGCATTGTGTTCTTTAAACAAACACATCTTGAGAAAAGATATTAAAAGAAGTGTTGGTAAAGAAATAAACGGAGTTCTGATTACAGAATCTGGCATTCTTGCAGCTGCACATTTAGGGGGAGCAGGTAATGTAAAGAAATATTTAAGAAGTGGAGGAGCAACAAATAAAAGTGATGCTTTCGGAACTTCAATACAAAATTATATGAATAAATTTTCAGGATATGATGTTTCTTCAATTGAAGCAAATAAAAATCCTGTAATCTAAGTTTTTGGTTAAAACGAAGTATTAAAAATCCTAAGGCTGTAATTTGCTTTAGGATTTTTTTTATGTTTTATGAATGATAAATATTGCGGGTCTCTTCTTTAAATCAGGGGCATTATTTTTCCATTTTTCAACAGTATAGGTTTTAATAAATTCATTTTCTAAAGTGATATCTACCGCAATACACAAATCAGTTTTTGATGATAATGACGTCATTAAATCTGCAAACATCTTATCATTTCTATAAGGTGTTTCAATAAAAATCTGTGATTGATTTTTCTCAAAAGATAATTTTTCTAATTGTTTAATCGCTCTTTTTCGCTCTGAAACATCAATAGGCAAATAGCCATTAAAGGTAAAACTCTGCCCATTCATTCCTGATGCCATCATAGCTAAAATAATAGACGAAGGCCCTACCAACGGAACCACTTGAATATTTTTTTGATGTGCTAATTTAACTACCTCTGCTCCTGGGTCAGCAATTGCAGGAACCCCTGCCTCGGATAATAATCCGACAGAAATACCCCTTTCACAAATATCTAGATACGTACACACTTCAAATGCATCAGCATATTTATCAATAGATTTCAATATTAGTGAAGGCTGTGGCTTTTTGGGAGTAATTTTTTTTATAAAACGTCTTGCCGTTTTTTGATTTTCGACAATGAAGTAATCCAATTCTTCAATTACTTTTTTTACAGACAAAGGCAATACCAACAACGGTTCATTTTCTCCTAAGGTTGTCGGAATTAAATATAGTTTGCCTTTTTGCGTATTCATCTATGAAATTTTTTCGACAATAGCATCACATGCTTGATCAAGCATTTTATACACAGTTTCGAATCCATGAGCACCTCCATAATATGGATCTGGAACATCTAAATTTTCTCCTGGAAATATTTCATTCAAAATCAAAAAAACTTTTTGCTTCTCATCTTCATTTCGCGCTAAGGCAATGATGTTTTTATAATTAGAATTATCCATAGCATATATCAAATCAAACTCTTCAAAATCCTCAACAGAAAATTGCCTGCCAGTGAGATTTGAGATATCAATATTATTTTTTGCAGCAACTCCAATAGATCTTTTATCTGGTCTATTGCCAACATGATAATTTGCAGTCCCAACTGAATCTACCTCAACATCTTTTAAAAAAGTTTTGGATCTTAAAATACCCTCGGCTAATGGCGAACGGCAAATATTTCCGAGACAGACCATTAATATTTTCATAATAAAAAAGAGATTAGTAGGTCAATTTCTTAGTCAAATCTTCAACATATTTACGAAATTGCTTATCGGTTTCTGTTAAGTTATCAACCGTTTTACATGCGTGTAATACTGTTGCGTGATCACGTTTCCCTATTTGAGAACCAATACTTGCCAAAGATGCTTTTGTCATTCTTTTAGCGAAGAACATGGCTAATTGACGAGCTTGAACAATATGTCGCTTTCTAGTTTTTGATTGTAATGTAGCAACATCCAAATCAAAATAACTAGAAACTACTTTTTGAATTTGATTGATAGAAACTTCGCGTTTGGTGTTTTTCACAAACTTATCTACAATTTGCTTAGTCAGCGCCAATGTAAATTCTTTTCGATTAAAAGATGCTTGTGCTATCATAGAAACCAACACACCTTCTAACTCTCTAACATTCGATTTGATGTTTTTTGCAATATAATCTACAATTTCAGCTGGCATTTCTACACCATCTCTAAAAAGTTTGTTTTCTAAAATAGAAACTCTTGTTTCGTAATCTGGCACTTGCAATTCTGCCGACAATCCCCATTTAAATCTAGACAGTAATCTTTGTTCAATATCTTGCATATCAACAGGAGCTCTATCAGAAGTGATAATTACCTGCTTTCCATTTTGATGTAAATGATTGAAAATATGGAAGAACACATCTTGCGTTCCAGTTTTACCTGATAAGAATTGAACATCATCAATAATCAACACATCAATCATTTGATAAAAATGAATGAAATCATTTCTTGTATTCGATTTTACCGATTCTATAAACTGTTGAATAAAGCGTTCTGACGCAATATACAATACCGTTTTATCAGGGTACTTATCTTTTATCTCAACACCTATAGCATGTGCTAAATGGGTTTTCCCTAAACCAACACCACCATAAATCATCAATGGATTAAATGATGTC
>JAQRMW010000070.1 GCA_028599075.1 Urechidicola sp.
ACAACGGCTTAGGGTATGGAAAGTTGCGTTTTAAAAACTATCATTTTCCGATGTTAAATTTAATAAACTTGAATGTACTAAACAATCTATTAACTAAAAAGTAGCAATTTTATATACCCATTGTTGTACGCTGGCAATTAATCTGTCGTTGGTAGTAGAATTTATCAATTTAGTTGAATGCTGTAAGCTCTTTGGCAAGCTTGTAAGGAGCGTGGCTCAAAACGGCTTTCCAATGTGCTTATTTATTGGTTTCATCCGATTTATCATAGCCATTATGTGTCTTCCATTGTAGCTCATTATTTAGTGTTGTTGTTTTATATTAGCAAGTGTTTTCTTTTTAAAATAAAAGCTTATAACAAAGATAAAGAGCACTTGCATAAGAATTGATAGAAGTGAACCCTCTATTCCAAATGCACCGCCATTTATCAAACTATTATTTTTAATGTTTACTTCTATTAGTGAATAAAAATCTTGTCCGCTTACGTTAAATCCAAAAAGTGATTGGAATAAATTCCAACTGAAATGCAATGCAATGGAAAACCATAAATTTTTAGTGTAGCTATACGAAATTCCTAGCAGAAATCCCGCTAAAAAGATAGTAAATAAACTAACCCAATCAATATTCGGATTTAAAGCATGGAACAATGTAAAAATAATAGACGAAATTGCTAAGGCAAAATACTTGTTGAGTGAACTCATTAAATTTCTTAAAATATAACCTCTAAAAAACATTTCTTCAGTCACTGAAACAATAAAGAAAGCAACTATTGTAATAATTAATTCACTGTTATTAAGATCTGTATATTGGAATGATATCTCATCTAATACTATCATTGAGAAAAAGCAACTACTTATTATTACTGCACCTATGAAAATTCCTAAAAAAATATCTTTACTCCTGTCGTTAAAATCAAATCCAAGCTTAATAAACTTTTCTTCATCAACATTTTTCATAAAAACCCACAAGACAATGCTTGTGCCTAAGAAGCTGAAAAAAGAAATAATTAACAATTGTGTAGCTGTTAATGAATCTAATTTACCCCAGGCTACCCCAGAAAAGATTATGCCGAAAAGTTGAAATACTCCAACTACTATAAAATAGGGGAGTATTATAAAAAGTATTCTTTCCCAAGTTTTAGCATTACTATTCATAAAAAAATTAATTAAAATAAAAAAGTAGCCCTATTTTAAAAGGGCTACTTATAATTTTGTTAAAGTTGATGGTGAAAAATAACCTCTCCATTAGTAGCATTGCTTGCCCAAACCCAGAGAGCTATTAAAAATCCACCCTCTTTTTCTTTTTTCTCTACCATGCTCAATTCTTGAACACCATAATTTTCTAATTTTTTCATTTTTTAAAATTTAAAGTTAAACAATTATTTATATCAAAAACGATAAAATTGCGCAATTTTTGTATTTGATTATGCAAATATAGGTTTGTCCACTCTAATTGCATTGGAGTAAAGTAATTTTTTATACAACCGCCTGCAATTTTTATTTTTTCTTTAGGGGTAAGTAACTGAACTGAATAGTTAATCTCTAATTCACAGTTCTCTTTATAGATATAGCTCTTCATTTTTCTAGAATACGAAATAGGGAAGCCTTTAATTTTTAAATCATCCAAAACATTGTATAGTTGGCTTTCACTAATGCCTAATTTATTTGCAAATTCATTAGGAGAGCCTGTATTGCTAACTTTAATGTATTGATGAATTTTACGTAAGCGTTCTAATTGTTGAATTGTTTTCATTTTTTATAAGTATTAAGATTTTAGATATGAGTATTGAGATTAGGTATTTGCTGTTGCCATAATTTGTAATAATGTTCTTTTTTATTGTATAGTTCTGTATGTGAACCTTGTTCAATAACTTTTCCTTTTTCTAATACAACAATTTCATCAGCATTTACAACGGTACTTAAACGATGTGCAATTACAATAATGGTTTTTTGTTGTACTCTTAAATTTTGTATGGTACGTTGTATATAATTTTCAGAAGTACTGTCTAACGATGATGTAGCTTCATCTAATACTAAAACTTGAGGTTGTTTGTATAAAGCTCTTGCAATGGCAATACGTTGTTTTTGACCACCAGAAAGCGATGCTCCATTTTCGCCTAAATAAGTATTGAAGCCGTTAGGAAGTGATTCAATAAATTCTTGAATGCCTATGTTTTTACAAATAGAAAGTATGAGTTCCATATTTGGTTCAAACTCACCAACAGCAATATTTTCAATTACATTACCTGCAAATAAGTCTATTTTTTGAGGAACTACGCTTACTAATTGACGTAAACTATCATTTTCAATATATTGTAAATCAAAATCACCAATTGAAATTGTGCCACTTTGTAACGGATACATACTTTGAAGTAATGAAATAAGAGTAGATTTCCCCGAACCACTTTCACCTACAATGGCTGTAATGTTTCCTTTTTTAATATTAAGGTTAAAATCTTGAAACACTTCTACACGTGTACCATAACGGAAAGAAACATTTTTAAAAGAAATATCACCTATTTTATTAGCAGTTAGTTTGAATTTGTTTTCAGTTTCTTCACGTTCTAAATCCATTATTTCAAAAAGCCTATCTGCTGCAATTAATGCGTTTTGTATTTGCTTATTTGCTCCAACCAAACTAGCAATTGGACCTGTAAAGTACCCAATGATAGCATAAAATGACATTAATTCACCTGGTGTAATTTCACGGTCAATTACAAAATAAGAACCACTCCATAATAATATAATGGTAAACGCTTGAGAGAGTGTACTAGAAGATGTTCCAGAAAATACACTGTTTAGAGCAGATTTGTAACCTGTATTTAATAAACTGATAAAACGAGTTTCCGTTTTAATGTTTGCAAAACTTTCTAAACCAAACCTTTTAATTGTACCTACCGAGTTTAAAGATTCTACTAATTGACTTTCTAAATCAGCAGCTTTTTCCATTACTTTACGCTCTGTTTTTTTGTTGAGTTTATTTACAATGGCATAAATAATTATATAAAAAGGAATAATAGCTAGCATAATTAAGGCCAATTTCCAATAATAAGTAAACATTAAGCCAAAGGAGAAGATTACTATTAATACATTCACCGCTAAATCTAAAGCAACTCCATTTATAAATGTTCTAATTTTTACAGCATCATTTATACGTGAAATAATTTCACCAACTCGCATAGTGTCAAAAAACTGTTGAGGTAGTTTTAATAAATGTTTGTAATAACCCAATATTAAACGAGCATCAATTTGTTGCCCAGTTTTTATTAAGAAAACATCTTTAAAAATACTAATCAATACTTTTAGAATTAAAAGTATAACCATTATGATACTTAATAGGTTTAGCAGTTTGGTATTTCCGCCTACCAATACAAAATCGGTTATTTTTTCAATGTAAATAGCTGTTGAAAAACCTAACAATGTAAAAATAAGGGCACCAACAAAAGCTTGAATTAAAATGTATTTATGAGGTTTTAATAAAAACCAAAAGCGTTTTAATACAGAAACTTTTTCATTACCTGTTTTAAAACTTTCATCGGGTAATAAGAGTACTAAAACGCCTGTCCATTCGTCTTGAAATTCTTTATGCGTTTTTTTATGAAATTTACCTGTTCCAGGATCCATAATTTTAATATAGGTTTTGGTAACTTCATAAATTACAACATAATGTTGCAATTGTTTTTTAACAACAACGTGAGCTATTGCAGGTTTTGGAATTTTAAATAGACTATCGAAACCACCTTTAACACCTTTAGCCTCAAATCCTAATTTTTGAGCAGCTTCAGTTAAGCCTAATACATTAGTACCTTTTTTATCTGTTCCTGCATATTGCCGTATTCTTGCTATGGGTATTTCTAAATTATGATGTGCACTAATTGAAGCTAAACAAGCAGCACCACAATCGGTAATATCGTGTTGTTTTATTGCAATTTTTTTCATTTATCTTTTTTCTCAATTTTTAATCTTTTTTAAGCATTACTTTGATTACTTGGGTTTAACCAATCATCTACTTTATCGTACATTAGTTGAAATAAGGTTCTTTCAGTTAGTTTAAAACGTGCATTAAAAGTCATTCCCTTTTTTATATTTCCTTTAAAATTGTTTTTTAATGTTAGATACATTTGGTCAACTTTACAGCGGATTTTAAATATTGGGGTTTCATTAATCAATTCAATATCTTTTCCAATGTCAACTATTTTTCCTGTTGCTAAACCCCATTGATTGTAATTAAAAGCATCTATTTGAAATTTCACATTGTTGCTTGGATTTATTAAACCAATATCCATTGGAGATACATAACACTCCGCAATTAAATTGCTATCGGGTGAGATTTCAGCTAAAGGGACTCCTGCACTTATTAAACTACCTTGTTGGATACCAATGATATTTATTAATGTTCCACTAATTGGTGCAGTTAATACATAGTAATTTTTGTTTTCGTTTTGAAGTTGGAAGTTGTTATCTAATTCGTTTAATTCTCTATTTTTATTGGTTAAATCTGCTTGCCAGTTATTTAGTTGTTGTTTCTTTAGTTGTGCAATAGAATTAATGATTAAATCATAATCAAATTTGTAATTCTCGTATTCAACAGCGGCAATAACGCCTTTTTCAAAGAGTTTTCGATTTCTTAAATAATCTCGTTTATTTTTTTGAAATCGTGTTTGTAGTTCTTGTAATTTCTCTCGGTATTGAATGTACTCTTTTTGATATTTTTGAGAATACAAACTGTCTAAAATAATACGTTTATTATCTAAAAGGTAGTTTGCATCGTGTATAAACTCTTTTGTATCTGTGATGGTAATTTTTAATAAGTCTAGTTTGTTCTCAATATTGTAATCATCTAAAACTAATAAGGTATCTCCTTTTGAAACTTGTTTATTAATCTCAATCGAGTTTTTCAATACTTTTCCTGAATATATGGTTGTTAGTTTTATATGTTCTTTATCAGATTTGATAATTCCTCTTGAGGAAGTATAAACATCAACTTTAATAAAAGGTAGCGCAATAAATGCTCCGATTAGAGCAATTAAGAATATTGAGTAAATAATGGAACTTTTCTTACTGTGTTTGAATTGGTGAACTTCGGTTGTATCCTCCAATATTTCTTTTGGAAATATGTTTTTCATAGGTTTTTATTTTCTTTTTCATTCAAAAAGCGTCTGAAAAAACAGCTCTTTTGGTTTTTTTAGCGTTGGCTTGCGTATTGGCAAAAACCAAATGTGCTGTTTATGCGTCTGGATTTTCGTCTGCTTGCGTACAACGGTTTGGCTATGCTTAGTTGCGACAATTTATCACTTAACTTTATAAGTACAAAACCAACTTGGAAAAATCAGAGATTTTTCCAAAGTAGCACAAAACTAAGCAATTAAGTATAGC
>JAQRMW010000071.1 GCA_028599075.1 Urechidicola sp.
AAGCCGATATTTCTATCCACGACTTTTTATTAGGTGGGTTATCTGTTTTATGGTTGATCTTTTGTGTAATAGGGCTTTTTAGAGCAATCTTTTCAGATGATTGAGCTACTTGTCCAATTGTCGATTCAGAAATAGATATTGTGTTATTTATATTCGGCGGCACTTTTTTAATAATTTTAAACTTATCTTCAATGAGACCTAATTTTTCCAAATATTCAATTCCGTCAATGTCAATCCCATATTTCAAATCAAGAAGTGGAAGATGTTCCATTCCTAAAGCATATTTTCCATTTCGCTCCTCGATTTTTGTCAGCCAACCTTTTTCGTGCATATCATTAAGTGTTTTTTTGAAAGACTCTACTCCTTGTGCGTATCCAGATTCCATAAAGAAATCTCCAAAATCTACGAGTCTATTTTTTTTATGCAATTCCAAAAGAAGAAAAATCATTAATTCTTTTCTATTTGTAACATCTTCTTTTTTCATTTTTCAGAGTGTGATTGGAAATGTTTGCCAACGTGTTTGTATAAGATTAGTTGCGTGTTTCAAGCAACTAATTTAGTAAATAATTACGGACAAAGAAAGTCCGCGAGGACTTTCGTAAGTAAGTCTAAAAAAGCAATAAATTATATACGGTGTTGTGTGTAGTTTTTATTGTTCCAAAGTGAAATTATTTCATAAAAAAACACCCAATTTGGATGTCTTTTTATTTTTTCTAAAATTGGTTCTAATTAAAATTAATCCCAATTAGTTCCTCTTTTATTAATTGAATTTGTCATAATTGTTTGTTTTAAATTGGTTATAATTTTCATCTAATATATAAACTATTTACCAGGTCTCAGCAAAAATATCATAAATTTTTCTCCTGGCAATAATAATTTTCTGTTTTCATATTTTAAAATTATATTTTCTTTATCAATATTTTCTTCAAATTTATTTTTATATGTTCTGGTTTTACTTTAAATTACACACAACGACTGATGTATGGTTTCGTAGCGGATTTCAAAGCGATAATGTTCAAATTACGTAATGAGCCAAATTTGCCACCATTAAAAAAGTAGTCAAAACGGCAGATTTGGCGGAGCCCAAAAAGAGCTGCAATGCCTAAATTCACTATTAACCCGCTATGAACTATACATTTTGTTGCCAGTAGTTTTTTATTCATCCATATCAAAGCCTTGAGTACTCATCATATTTTGTTGATACTTTCCCGTATCATTTGCTATCCTTTCAGCCATTTGTCCTTGGTCGCCATATTCAGCAAAATCCCATTCCATTTTATGTTTACCAAACACTGGACTGTCAACCTTCCATTGAACTGTAACTTTACCAACAGTTTGAGTTAATATAAACAATGTCGTTCCACCCATATTAGAAATACCAAGAGTTATAGAGTCAGAAGTTTCTTGATAAATTTTTGACCGAGAATCTCCACTCATTAGAAACTCTATCAATTCACGGTACTTGTTTCTCATTCCGCCTTCCATTGTGATTTTGGAAGCTTGTTTATTTCTGTCATATAGGAATTTACCTATTATGAATACTACTATTACAATTATTACTGTCCACATAATATGTTTATTTTAAGATAATGTATTTTTTATATGATTTGGTATTGCTCGGTCGATTTCGTAGTAAGCATTTCCTTTATCAAGTATTTCATTCACTTCTTCAGAAACACCCATTATTTCAGCAAACTTGTAAAGACGACCAATTGTTTGCTGAAATGCAAATGTTAAAGTCAATCGCCCTTTTGACATCATTGGGACTACTATTGGTGAAGCCATTGCCCAATTATACTCTTCCATTCTATCAAGTATTTCTTTTCGGCTGAGATATGCTAAAACTAAAATATCTTGTTCAAATTCGGAATAATCAGTTGAATAGTTATTCTCAATATTCACTTCAAGTTCATTAATCATTACAAAAGTCCCATTAAATCCTTTTGCAAGTTTATTATACTCTATTCCTTTTTTAAAAAACTTCATAGTTCGTGTTCTTTTAAATTACTGGCAACGATTTGAATATGCGTAGTTGCGGACTTTTAAGCACTTATCTTTGGGTTTATCACTAAACTTTGTTCAAAAATACAAACTTTGAATTTAACACAAAAACCGCAATTACGTATATTTTTT
>JAQRMW010000072.1 GCA_028599075.1 Urechidicola sp.
CCGCTAAAGTGTGTACTTTTGTTCATATATCTGTTTTTGTTGTGAAAATTAAGATATATAAAAAAGAGGGAAATCCAACCATGGAAATCCCTCTTTTAAAAATGTTTATCGGACACTAATGGCAAAAAATTTAGAAAAAAAGTAAGTGATATTAAATTTTTCTGGGGAGTATTTAAAATAAAAGAGGATGAAATCATTTATGAAATGTGGTATCCACAAGATGGACCAAAGCCCACTATAGTTATGAAAGGAGAAATTTTAAATGACACTACTTTCGTAATTCTAAAATCAATTTCTAAAGAAGGAAAAATAAAACTTAAAAATGAAGTTTATCATTTTAAAAAATTTAAACATAAGTTAGATAGTGTTTCAAAGTTTATAAAGTAAGTTTCTTAATTTACCTTACCAAAAAGCAACTTGTCTTTCCCTCGAACGAGGGAATCCATACTCTCCAATTTTTAGATTCCCGTTTACACGGGAATGACAGAAAAACTTTTACAGAACAATCAAAAAGCAACCCTAAAACTCACATTGGGTGTTAGCCCCAATGAAGTTTGCACCACTTCTTCAGCTGTATTAGAATCTGTAACTCGGTAATACTTATTAATCACATTCTCGGTATTTAATAAATTCCAGACTGAAACACTGGTAGTAGCTTTTACTTTTTTACCCAAGTTAAAATTGTAGTTTGCCGAGGCATCCAAACGCATATAAGAATCTAATCTACTACTATTGGCTGTTTGGTAATTAATTTCTTCTGCAACAATTTCATTCCCGTCAACAGGCTCAGTCGTTGGTTTTCCAGAATGCCAATTGAGTCCTGCAGAAACATTAAAACTTTTGAGTGCATACGAACTGGCAAAAGAGAGCGAATGTGTAATATCTAAATTGTTTTGAAAATTGACTTCTGCCAAATCATCAAACGTATATTGATTGTCAACATAGCTATAGCTCAACCAAGTGTTTAAACTTCTAAATCGCTTGTTAATTAAAAAATCAGCTCCATAAACCCTATAGCTTCCAGTTGTTTTTACATATTGGTATTGGTTTTGAAACCCTTGACTTTTAGAGGTGATACCATCAACAATCTTATAATACCCCTCAGCACTTAACAACCAACCCTTTTTATGATAATGCAATCCAACAGATGCTTGCTTACTTTTTATTATTGGGATATCATTGCTATTAGATAAAATCCATCGACGATTTTCTACTCCCAAAAAATCCTCCTGAAAATCTATAATTTGAGTAGAGGTTTGATGTTTTATTTCTCCTAAAAATTCTAAGGTGAAATTGTTTAAAAACTGCTGACTGAAACTCAATCGTGGTTCTAATAAAAACTCAGCAAATTTTTCGATGTAGTTTAATCGAAGTCCCGCTCTGACATTTGTTCCTTTACTTTTAGATTGATATCCAACTTGTGATGACAGTCCGTGTGTGCGAATTACTTCTTTAGTCTTATTATAAAACAAAGGATTATCAACATCTTGTATATTAGTAATCCCTGTTTCAATGTATTGATAACCATTATACAAAGTCAATTGGGCGTTCAATATATATTTAGTATCTAGCTTTATAGATTCTTCTATAACTTCATTTTGTTGAATCAATCGCTGATTGTTTAAAATATCATGGTTGGTAGATTTTAATAAATACATTGTCACATACGATTGAACCTCAGTAGAAAAACGATCAGACCAAATACGCTCATAAAAAATACTTGCGGCTAAATTATCTTGTTCGGCACTACTTTCCTTAAATTCTTCTACACCATCAACAATAGCATCTTCTTGAAAGGTTAAATCGTTGCTAAAATTCAACAAATTAACTCGCACTTTATCCACCTCAGAAACTTGATATAACCAACGTACATTGACATCGTAAAAAGAAAAATCATCATCAGAATTTATAATATCATTCTCATCATCAATTACCTCAGTATCTTGAAAAGCTTTTTCGAAATATTGTTTGTAGGTTGGAGTTTTCCATAATTCATTGATAGATTTTCTAGCAGATAATTGCACCGATGATTTCTTGCCAATCGGCATATCTAACAAAACATCAGCATTAATCAAATTTAGCCCAATTTCTGTTTTAAATTTATTATTGAGTTCGGTATCAGTAGCCATTAAAATAGATCCAGAAACGCCATCTGTATAATTGGCATTGGTTCCGTTCTTAATCAAAGTAGCGTTTTTAGTTAGGTATGGATTAAATGCTGAAATCAGTCCGAAAAAGTGTCCAGACTGATACATTTTAATTCCATCCCATAAAAACAAATTTTCAGCATGAGACCCCCCCTAATATTGATATTTGAAACCGTTTCATCTACACTTTGAATTCCAGGAAGTGCTTGTATGGTTTGTAATACATCGGGTTCTATCAACCCGGGCAGGATTCCAAAATTACTATAATCAATATCAAAGCTTCCTGTGGTAGTTTTACGAATACCCTTTGCTAAATAATTGTGAATAACAATCTCACGAATTTGCTCGATATTAGGAACTAGATAATGGCTATTACAATTTTTATCAGTAAACTTTTGAGCAACATATCTCACCGTTTTATAACCGATATGCTGCATAGAAACTAATTGATTTGTTGGCACATCAACCAACTCAAAATATCCCCTAGCATCACTTATAACATTTTGATTCTTGGTATGAATAGCGACATTAGAAATTGCCTCACCAGTATCTATATCAACTAAATATCCGCAGATAGAAAAGCTGCTTTTTTTATCACTAACAGCTATAACCTTGTCTTGTAAAAGTGTGAAGTTTAAGGGTGTATTATCTTGTAAATAATTAACAATTTCTTCTAGTGTGGTTAAACTTGATGGAATTGCAATACTGATATTTTCAATATTTTCATCAGCATAAGAAAAACTACAATCAAATTCTTGCTCTATCTGTAAAATTAAGGCACGCAGGGTCTGATTTTCTTTTTTAACTTGTGCGTAAAAGCTGTGACAAAAAAGAAACAACAAACAAATGATGACTCCCTTTTTTCTACTCAATCTTTGATAAAGTTATACGGTTATTTACTATGACATACTCTAAATTAAATGGAATCGTGATTGATTTTAATGCCAACTCTTTATTGGTATGCACAAACATCCCAGTAAACAAGATATCGGTATTATAATCGATCAATACTTCAACATCATATTGGCGCTCAAATTCAGAAATTACTTCATATAATGGTACACTTTTAAAGCTACTTTCATTAGCAATCCAAGTTGGAAAAGCCAAGTTAGTATTGCTATTAGTCATGTTTCCTTTAACAATTCTAAATGTATTCCCTGCAGGTAACATGGTCTCTTCTCCATTAATTATTACACTAACCAAACCTTCAAAACATTTTACTTCAAAATAGTTTTCTCTGTTTTTTACATTAAACTGTGTCCCGTGTACACTTACAATTCCTGCGGATGTTTCTACTTCGAATTTAGATCCTTTAGCAACTTTAAAATAAGCTTCACCATCTAAATTTAATGCTCTTTCTTTTTCCCATGTCTTCTCACTATAGCTGATTTCGGACATTGAATTCAATTGAGCTATTGAATTATCCGGTAAAATTACAATTTCTTTTTGGCTAGCCATAGTTTCAACTGTTGTGATGTCTTTAGAAAAAATAACCGTTACCAAAGTAAAACCAATAATAAACGCAGCAGCCATTTGTGCTATAATCTTGTACAAACCTTTATTACTTTTTAAAGCTCTTTTTTCTTCAATTACAGGGTGCAACTTTTTATAAGCTTCTGAACTATTAAAGTTCGGAGCCTTAAAAAGCTGCGCTTTATCAGATAATTTCATGTACGAATCGTACTCATCTAACTGCTGAAACTCTTTGAGTTCATCGGCTGTTAGCTCATTATCTAACCATTTTTTTATTAAGATTTCCTTTTCCATAATATTCTCCCTTATCTATATAACAATCTAGTTTTAAAAATCCCTACTAACAATTTGAAATATCAAATTGAAAAAACCAAATCACAAATCCCAAATGACAAATCATAATTCGTAATTAATTTAAATCCCTTCTATTTCTTTTCGTAAACTTTTTAAGGCTCCGTACAACCTTTTTTCAACCCCTTTAACAGAGATTCCTAATAAGGATGCAATTTCTTTATGTCTTTTACCTTCAATCCTATTCAATAAAAATGCTTCTCGCTGTCCATCAGTTAAATTTGCTAGAGATTTTTGATATTTTTGCATATACTCGTCTTCTTCCATCAAAAATTCAGGAGTCACATTGGTATGCTCTTTTGGTTTAATTTTTTGATAATGCAACTTTACCTTCTCGTGCTTTAAAGCATTTAATACAGAATTATTAGCAACGGTAAATAAAAAACTCTTGGCTTTATCAATAGGTACATCTTTACACTTATCCCACAACTTTATAAAAGCTTCTTGCACATTATCTTCAGTATTTATTTGCTTACCATACTTATAATACAAAAAATCATGGAGCGATTTAGAATACTTTTCGAAAATGGAAGAAAACAAACGTTCTTCGCAAATAGTCTCTTGGAGTTTTTTGGTCATTAGGTTTTTAAAAAGATATCCAAATATAATTTTTTTATTTTAAGGGTAGGGAATTTTAAACTTCAGTTGTTTAATAGTTGTAAACATTCAAAAAAAACTTAAAAACCCACGATTATGAATTATTCTATGAAAAAACTAGCATTTCTACCAATCTTCTTTATGATGTTATTCTTTAACTCATGCCAAGAAGAAGGAATTGAAATTGTACAAGAAAATGAACAAGAAGCAATTGTTGCTAATTCACCAGTAGCAAACTTAATATCAAGAACCGCCACTTTTGATGGGTCTTTTGACAATATTATTGACGGTGCCAGTTGTATGAGTATCCAATTACCTGTTACAGTTTTTGTAAATGGCCTTGAAATTATTGTAGATTCTGAAGAAGACTTTGAAGTGATTGAAGCCATTTTTGATGAATTAGATGATGATGATGATTCTATAGAAATCGTCTTTCCTATAGTAATAGTTTTGAGTAACTATGATGAAATTGTGATTGAAAATCAAGATCAATTAGAAGAATTTATTGAAAGCTGCTCTGATGACGGCGAAGATGATGATATAGAATGTGTTGATTTTATTTATCCTTTAACCTACTCTGTTTTTGATACTGATGACAATGTTATCAATACAGTGACTATTAATAACGATGAAGACATGTATGATTTCATTCAAGAAATTGATGAAAATGACATTATCGCGTTAAACTTTCCAGTTACCTTAGAATTTTCTGATGGTGAACAAGTAATAGCTAATAATGTCCAAGAATTAGAAGATATATTAGAGTCTGCTGTAGATTTTTGTGATGAAGATGATGATAACGACTATTGTGATGATGATTTTGATTTAGAAAGTCTGAATGAAATTTTGCTTGATTGCCCTTGGGTTGTACACACTGTTTATAGAGATAATCAAAATGCAACAGATGTATATGCACAATATGTTTTATTATTTGAAGAAGATGATATTGTAAGAGCACGTAGAAGAAATGGCGAAATTGTTAACGGTACTTGGAATACTGAAGAAACAGATAACGGTGTTGTTATAAATCTAAATTTTGATACAATTGGTGACTTTACCCTAACATGGAATGTATGTGAACTTGGAGACCATAGAATAAAATTATACACTCCAAACCCTAATGGAAATGTTGTAAATCACATCGTATTAATCAAAAATTGTGATATTGTTTTTGAACATAATATCGATAGAATTGAAAATATTTTAAAAGAGTGTTTGTGGAGAGTACATAGGCTAAGAGTTGACGGAATAGACCATGAAGAACAATATATTGGTACTCCGCTTAAATTTGAAGATAATAATGTTGTTAAACTTAGAATAGATGGCGAGTTTGTTCAAGGCACTTGGGAAATTATTCCAGCAGGACCAGGGTTTGCACTTCAAATGAGTTTTGATAACCGCCCTAACTTAAACCTAACTTGGTTTATAACTGAACTAGAAAATGATGAGATAGAATTAGTAAATCAAAATAGCGAAATGAAACTTAGAAGAGTTTGCCCTGATACAGATGATGATGTTGTATATATAAACCAAACACTGGTAGAAGGTACATGGGTAGTTGCTTATTTTGAAGAAGATGGCATTGATGATACTGCTGATTTCAACGATTTCGTTTTAGACTTTTTAGCTTCAAGACGAGTGTATGTACAAGGCAACTCACAAGGTTTTGCAGGCTCATGGATGTCGTATAGAAATGATGATGGTCATTTAAAACTAGCCTTAAACTTTATGGACCATGACATCTTCTATGAATTAAACAACAGATGGAAAATTTTAGAAATTAACGACACAAGAATAGAACTTGTTGACTTTAGTTCTACCGGAGAAATTGAAAAGAAATTAGTTCTTGAAAGAAATTAATCTAACATTTAAAACAACTATTATGAAAAAAACATTTTTTTACAACTGTATATTACTATTAACCGCTGTGTTATTTATATCTACAGGATGTTCAACTAACGATGATGATGAGCTTTTTAATACAGCAATTGAAATTGCAAATATTAATGATAATGCAACATCTGGCACATGGATTATAACATATTACTATGATACAGATCATGAAGAAACAAGTAATTTTAATGGTTATTCATTTACATTTGGTTCTAATGGTATTTTAACTGCAAGCAATGGTGTTAATACCTACACTGGCTCTTGGTCAGTAACCGATGACAGTAGTAGTTCAACTAGCAGTAGCGATGATATTGATTTTAATATTTTATTTTCTTCACCTCCTGATTTTGAAGAGTTAACTGAAGATTGGGAAGTAACAAGCCATACAGCTACAAAAATTGTATTAAAAGATATAAGTGGCGGAAATGGAGAAACAGATTTCTTAACATTCGAAAGAAATTAAAAAATTAATATCAACCCAAAAAACTTTTTAGTTGGTTAGTAAAAAATCATCTCGTGGCTATGACGAGGTGATTTTTCTTTTACAAAAATTACCAATCTCCCAAGTCAATATTTTTAACCCATTCCTTTAAAATAACAATATCTTCTTTTGATGTTAAATCTGGCACATGCTCAGATAATGAAATTCCCTTTACATTATTCGGATACTCTTTTAACATCTCCATTAAAGCTGTTGGCAATTCTTTTTCATTTCTAGTTGGATGTACTTTGCAATTTTTGACATAATCAAAAAACAAATTCCCATCAAATTTAAATATATTCATGCTAACACGCAATTTACCATCATCTCCTTTAAAACTTTCAGTCAAGTTACGGTCTGGTTTTTCAATTATATCTTTTAAGTTTAGCTCCTTATCAAAAAGCATCAACGCAAACCTTGAAATTCGTTCTGAAGAAAACAACAAAGCGTCTCTATTATAACTTATCAATGCATTTTGTGACTCAGTTTTACAACGTAATAATTCTAAGGCTTTTATCGAATATAAATTATCGCTATTGCAAACCGTAAATGAACTCGTTTGCAATATTGGATATTGCTCCATTGCTTGATACAATGCATCTGCAGTCCCGAATGGTTTTACTCTGTTTTTCGGAATTTCTTGTACTGCAAAATTAATGGTCAAACCATGAAAATCATTGTTACTATTCTGCTCTCCATAAAAAGATTTAAAAAGTGAATTCTCTTTTCCTGTAATAATGTAGAGATTTTGATACCCTGCTTTTTTAGCATTGTATAATAAATAATCCATCAATGGACGACCACTATCATCAATAGAAATTAAGCTTTTACTTCGTTGATTAGCTTGTGTTCTTTGTTCTTTAGATAATGAATTATCCTCTATCGATTGTTTCTTCATTCTAGAAGAAGCACCTCCAGCTAAAATTACTAAATTTGATTTGCTCATAAAACTTGTACTCCTTTACCTATATCAATTTTATATGCTGCGGATGCTCCACTAGACAAAATTCCTTCTATTACCAATTGCTCTTTACCCGGTTCAGCAATGGCAACAATACACCCACCACCTCCAGAACCAACAATTTTAGCCCCTAAAGCTCCGCCACTTTTTGCACCATTAATCATTGAATCAATAATTGGTACTGTAATTTTTAAATTTTCTTTTAATTCTTTATGATGAGCATCCATCAATTCACCAAGAAGGCTTATGTCTATTGACTCAAGCTGCATCACTTTAAAAGCCTTTTTCGTAATTTCATAATTTTTAAGAGCTGCGTAAAAAATCGGTTTTAAACTTTCATCAATTATATGAGAGTACCTTTCATAATCATTCATAGTAGATTTAGAAATATCAAATTCAGGAAACTTTTCTTTAATTTGCTTAATCGCAGTTTTAGCAAAATTTCCTAAATGTCGCAAAACTTCTAATGTTTCTTTCGGAACACCAGATTCACCAATAATCAGAGATTTTACTTCATTGATAATAGTTGTATGATTACCGGTAACAGTATCTAGAAAAATAGTATTCCCTAAACTGATAGTGTATTGATCCATCAATCCACCCGGTGCTTTAAATTCCAATACTTCAGCAGTATAACATATTTTAGAAATCAATTCTGGAGTCACAGTTTTATTCGCTCCAAATGCTTCCAACAAAAAAGCAACCCAGGCAACCAATACTGCCGATGAACTCGACAACCCAGCATTTACTGGAATATCTCCTTTTATTGTAATCTCATATCCACTATCAGGAATGCAATTATAGCGCTCCAAAACTTTCAACGCTGATGCAAAAAAATCAGAATTTGAAAGAACTATTATCGGGTCATCGATACTAATTATTCGCTCGTCATTAATATCGGGCATATGAATATGAAGGGATTTCTTTTTTGATGGATATGCAATTAACTCAATATATCTATCAATTGCACACGCAATTATTGGTAACCCTAAATAATCTTGATGATCTCCAAACAAACAAATTCGAGCTGGGGCCTTTATATGAATAAAGTTTTTATTGATTCTCATTTAGTAGTTGTCTTTTATCCAGTTATATGGTTTTCTTTTAATCCACATTCCTCTTGTAAAATCAGGGAAATTTTGTGGCTGCCCATTGTTTTCTATTGACAATTCTGACAGCGGGGTGATAGCACTCCAGGCTGCCGCATCATAAGCATCTAACGGTGGAGCAATATTTTGTTTTGCGCATTCTACAAAAGCATTGATTACAAAAAAGTCCATACCCCCATGACCAGCACCTAAAGCATGCTCACCATATTTTTCCCATAATGGATGGTCATATTTTTTTAACCAAGCATCTGCTTCATCCCATCTATGAGGTTCTGATTTTCCTTCAATGTAAATTCTATTACCATCAACCTCCCATAAACCATTACTACCTTGCACTCTAAACCCTAGTGAATAGGGTCTTGGTAAATTACAGTCATGTGTTACAATAATCGTTTCTCCATTTGTAGTCTCAATAGTAGAGGTTATAACATCACCTTGTTTGAAGTTTACCTTAGCATTTGGATGATCTTTTCCTCCATTCTTCACTACATAATTATGCAATCCAATTCCTTTGGTTGCATTCGAAGTGATTGACGAAAATCGGTTTCCTCTATTTATATCACACATTGCAGCAATGGGTCCAACACCGTGGGTTGGGTAAACATCTGCATTTCTCAATACTGAATGGTCTGTTCTCCATTTAGATTCTGAAATTCCTTTTTCTCCAAACTCAACTCCCTTTCCATATGCAGATTGACCATCATTCAATTTTACAAATCGTAAATCATGTTGATATCCACATCTAAAATGCACCAGCTCACCAAACACATCTTGTCTTACCATATTTAAAATAGCTAAAACATCTCTACGATAATTCACATTTTCTAAAATCATCATATGCGCACCAGTCTCTTCATGAGTGTTTACAAGGTCCCAACATTCCTCCAGTGTATTTGCAGCTGAAACTTCCACACCAGCGTATTTACAAGCTTCCATGGCATCTTTTGTCATTCGTGTATGCCACAACCAAGGTGTTGAAATAATAACAGCATCCACCTCTTTCAACTCCAATAAATTTCTATAATCATAATCATTACTACCAAAGATTAATGCATCTGGATGGTTCTTATCCTTTAAAATATCTTGGGCAATTTTTATTCGATTAGGGTCTATATCACAAATAGCTATTATTAAAACATCATCCCTATTTAATAAATTATTCAAATGATTTGTCCCACGTAATCCTACACCAATCAAACCTACTTTTAGTTTTTGTTGATTATTAACAGAATTACTATAAGCTAAATGTGGAAGAACTGCAATACCAGCACCCACAATACTTGATTTTCTAATAAATGATCTTCGAGAAGTTAATTGGTTCATAATATTCAATATTTTAAGACTTAAAAATACTGATATTTTATGCATTCCTTTAGATTTAATAAAAAAAATCCTTCAACAATTAAGTTGAAGGATTTTCAGAAAAAAGGCGATGACATACTCTCCCACCGAAATGGCAGTACCATCTGCGCTGATAGGCTTAACTTCTCTGTTCGGGATGGAA
>JAQRMW010000073.1 GCA_028599075.1 Urechidicola sp.
TTTGGAGCATTTCCTTAACCAAAATGAAGAACGCTTACCAGAAGTATTACAAGGTAACATTAGAATGGCTGAAAATGTTATTAATGGAGCGATTCAATCATTAAGAAGTAGAATTAGGCGAAATTATAAAATAGCAATCCCTCATTGGTATGAAGGGAAAATACAATTACTATTACCATTAATACTAACAAATGATGAAGGAATTGCTGATTTAGCACTCGTAGTTGATAGAAATGATTCAAGAAAATTGTATAAAGGAAAAACTATTTTATCAATGGATATGGCATATGTTGATGCAAGATTGATTACTAAACCTGCTGATGAATGGCTTAATCCATAAAATAACGCCCTACAACAATGTATATAGTTTATGGCGGGTAAAGTGCTAAATATGAATATTTAAGCAATAAATAAACATCGGTGTAACTTGAAAGATTTGTGTTTCAAAACCGCCACAAAACCATATACTTAACGTTGTGTTTCATACCGAAAAAAGCCAGCCGCACAAAATGCACATTTGGTTTTTTGCCGACACACAAGCCAACTCTAAAAACCAAAAGAGCATTTTTTTGCCAACGCTAACTCATACGAAATGATAATTTTTATACTCATTTAGTGAGTATGTTGAAAATGTTTTCTACTTTAGTGGACTGAATTAAAAAAATTCAAGATGAACCGAATAAAAGAGGTTTTAGAACAGAAAGGAATAAAACAAATCTGGTTGGCTGAACAACTTGGAAAAAGTTACAATATGGTACACTCTTATGCTCAAAATAAGAGACAGCCAAGTTTAGAAGATTTATACAAGATTGCGGAAATTCTAAATGTGCAAGTAAAAGAATTATTAAACGAAAGAAAAGAGTCTAAATAAATGAGTGAAAATATATTCCTAAAAACAATAGAAAGAGGCTTAAAAGCAGGATTTATTGATATTGATGAAACAACTGAAAGAATTACATATCATTGTAAAAGAGATTACAATACAACTTTCAAAAATCCAGAAGAAAAAGTCAGAGCCGCTTATCTAACGGAATTGGTTTTAGATTATAAGTATCCAAAAGATAGAATTGATTTTGAGGTAAAAACAAAACCTGATAAAGACAGAATCGACATTATCATATATTCAGATAAGGAATGCTTATCACCATATTTAATAGTAGAAACGAAAAAAGACGGAATTTCAGATAATGAATTTCAAGAAGCTATTGAACAAACTTTTAGATATGCTAATTATAAAAGAGCACCTTACGCAATTGTGGTTGCAGGAATCACGAGAACAGCTTTTGATACTTCTGGTTTTAAAGCAGATGAGAGACAAAAAAATGTTATTTCAGACATACCTGTAAAGTATGGAAAAGCACCTAAATACAAATTTAAAAAAGGAGATTCCAACAATGATTTAATCGTTGTTTTTAGAGAAGATTTAATTAGCACTTTAAACAAAGCACAAAGTTCAGTTTGGCAAAGTGGAAAACTTGCACCAACAGCTGCTTTTGATGAAGTTTCCAAACTGCTTTTTTGCAAACTGAAAGACGAAAAAGACACACCAAAAAACAATCATTATAAATTTCAAATTGGAACAAATGAAACCGAAGAGGAAGTTTATGAACGAATTTCAAAAATATATGTTGAAGCAAAAAAAGACGACCCACAAGTTTTTAAAGAAGGTATAAATCTTTCGGCTTCAATCGTATATAATGTTGTTGAGCATTTACAACAATTATCACTTAATAATATTGACCTTGATACAAAGGGTGTTGCTTTTGAGTTATTTATGAAAGACTTTTTCATAGGTAAAATGGGACAATATTTTACACCAAGACCAGTCGTAGAATTCTGTACAACTTTATTAAATCCAAAAAAATCAGAAAATGTAATTGACCCTTCTTGTGGAAGTGGTGGGTTTTTACTTTATGCAATGGACAATGTTCGCAAGTTTGCAGATGCAAACTATGATGAAATGGAGGCTTGGAAACATTGGCATTCATTTGCAGAAAACAACTTATATGGTATAGAAATTAATGACCAAATTGCACGTGTATGTAAAATGAATATGATAATTCACGATGATGGACATACAAATGTTATTGGAAAAGACGCACTTGAAGACTTTAGTGAATTACAAAAACTAAATGGAGATTTTCAAGAAGACTACTTTGATATTGTTTTTTCAAATCCACCATTCGGTGCTACGATTAAGCAAAAAGAAGTCAAGTATCTTGAAAATTTTGATTTAGCAAAAGACGCAAAAGGCGAAACAAAGAAGACACAAAAAACAGAAATTCTATTTATTGAAAGATGTATCAAGTTTTGTAAACCAAAAACTGGAAGAATCGCCATTGTTTTACCTGCTGGTGTTTTAACAAATACTTCATTACAAAATGTTAGAAATTATATTTTAGAAAACTGTGAGTTATTAGCTTCCTTTTCTTTACCTGAAAGTGCTTTTAGCCATTTTGGTGCAGGTATAAAATCGTCTGTTTTGTATTTGCGTAAATATGGTAAAAGTGAAAAACCTAAAAAGGATTATCCAATATTTATGGGTGTTGCAAAACAAATCGGAATTGATGCAACAGGAAGAGAAGAAAAAAATGAATTAGTAAATGATACTGACGAAGCAATTCTAAAGCAATATAAGGTTTATGAAAAAAATCCTAATTCATATAAAAGAACAGAGAATTGTTATTCAATTCAATTAGCAGATTTAAATAAAGAAGGTCCTTTTAACGCAACTCGTTATGTTTGGAAACCTACATTCAATAATCTGACAGAAAATATAACTCAAATTGCAGATATTATTGACGTAAAAGAAAAACCAACAAAAGAAGAAAACCAATACGAAAATTACGCATTAATTAGAATGGATGAACTTCCAAACAATCCTGTTGCAGTTGACAATGTTATATATTGTATGGGTAGTGAAATAGAAGGAAACCTTAAAATTGTTGAAGAAGGCGATATACTTTTAGCGAGATTGGGTCCAAGTATGATGAATCGAAAAATTGTGGTAGTTCCTAAAGCAACCAAGAAAGTAAAATGCATTATTGCTTCACCAGAATTTATTGTAATCAGACCTCATTCAACAATTGATAGTTATTATATAACTGGAGTTTTAAGAACCGATTTAATGTTGAGATATATGTATTCTAAAACAAGAGGAGGAACACCAAGTAGATACCGATTAAGTGAGGACGACTTTAAGAAATTGGATTTCCCAATTTCAAATAAAGAAGAAAGGGAAGTTAAAAGCAAAGTTTTTGAAAAGGCATTATCAACTTATGACAAAACAATAAAGAAAGCGGAAAAGGAATTAGTTAATTCACATACTATTATTGAAAATGAATTATAGCCAACTCAGGTTCAAGCACATTTATTTTTTACCAACGCAAAAGCCAACGCATAAAAAAATAAAAGAGCTTAAACCGCCAACGCTATCAACAGAACGGAAAATAAAGTACGAAAACACAAC
>JAQRMW010000074.1 GCA_028599075.1 Urechidicola sp.
GAACCTGGACTTTCTAGTAATACTAAAGTGCTAACATTTACTAACATTGCCGGAGGTGATAGAGAGAGAGTTCGTGAAATTGGAGCCACATATT
Organism: Urechidicola sp.; assembly: GCA_028599075.1. Taxonomy (GTDB): domain Bacteria; phylum Bacteroidota; class Bacteroidia; order Flavobacteriales; family Flavobacteriaceae; genus Urechidicola. The sequence goes on from JAQRMW010000074.1 coordinate 95, forward strand.
TGCACATGCCACTACTGTTAAAGCTAAATACAAATCGTCTTAATAATTTTAGACCTTATGTAATAGGTGGATTTTCTTATGACTATAATTTTTCTAGTAACGAGAAAAATCCTGATGATAACTCTAACGGAGAATTTAGAATGACTTCGAGTAATTTTGGATATGAGTTGGGTGTAGGTTGTGACTTCTATCTACCTTATTTTATTTTCTCGCCATCAATAAGGGGTGCTTTTGCGCTTAACAATGAATTGGTGTATGACCAAGATCCTAATAGCCCTTGGACAGGAAATATAGATTATTTAGGTACTAGGGGAGTATTTCTTACTTTGGCTTTTCACTAGCGTTTAAACTCACTTAATAAAATAGCCGTTGCTGTTGCCACATTTAAACTTTCAGTTTGTTGTAAATCTCCAAATCTTGGAATTGATATTTTTTGAGTTATTAATTTCAACACATCGTCAGAAATTCCATTTGCTTCATTGCCCATTACCAAGATAGCCTCTTTCTCTAATGTTTTTTGATACACATTTTCACCATCCATCATTGCGGTATAAATTGGTAAATCTACTTTAGATAAAAATTTAATAATATCAGTATATTGAATTTCAACACGTGCTAAAGAGCCCATGGTTGCTTGTACTACTTTTGGATTAAAACAATCTACAGTATCTTTTGAGCATACTAGTTGGGTAACTCCAAACCAATCACATAACCGAATAATTGTCCCTAAATTGCCAGGGTCGTTTATACCATCTAACACTAATGTAAACCTTGAAGAATCAATCGGTTTTATTTCAGGAATTTGAAATAATGCTAAAACTTCGTTAGGATTTTTTAAACTACTTATCTTTTTCAATTCAGCATCAGAAACAATATCAACATATTCATCAGATAGTCGATGTGTAAAATCAGAAGTACAAAACAAAGCGTGTAAATTGAAATCAGAATTTAAAAACTCGTTCACAGCTTTTATTCCTTCTACAATAAACAATTGATGTTTATTGCGGTACTTTTTTTGATATAAACTAGTTATTAACTTTGATTGACTTTTGGATAACATTATTAAAGTGTTATTTTTGAGCAAATTTAAACTCTTATTTGTTGAAAAACAACTGCAAAATATTAATCCTATTTATCGGTATTTCTCTATTTCTTTTTTCTTCGTGTAATACAGTTAAATATGTAGCAGATAATGAGCACTTACTTAAAAAAAATACGGTAAATGTAAATGACAAAAAAAATAAGACTAATGATGTATTAGATTATATCATTCAACGTCCAAACAAAACGGCATTAACTATACCCGTTGGACTAAATTTTTATAATTTAGGAAATAAAGAGTTTCTTAATTCATATGAAGTTTGGAAAGATTCTTTTCCAGGTAGAGAAAAAACATTAAAAGCAGTCTTGTCCGAAAAACAATCAAGAGTTTATCGTAAAGCTAGAATCGATTTTAATAATTGGTTCTTTAAAAAAGGAGAAGCTCCAGTGATTTTAGATTCAGCTAAAACAAGGCTTACTGCTGAAAGGTTACAAGAAGAGTTTATTCATCGAGGATATTTCAGAGCTAAAGTTTCTTACAATCAAGACTTAAAAGAAAACAAAAAAGCGACTGTTGTTTACAATATCAAAACCGATACAATTTTTAAACTCGATAGTATAACTACGGTCATTAAATCTCCTATCCTAGATTCTATTTTCGAATTACACAAAGACAAAACCCTTATAAAACCAGGAATCGATTTTAATATAAATACATTTGAAAATGAAGCCGATAGAATTACAAAATTGTATCGTAATTTGGGAGTCTATCACTTTTCTAGAAACTCAATAGGCTTTAAAGGCGACTCAACTTCTAATACTTATAAGTCTGATATTTTAATGACTATTGCTAATCGATTAATTGATAAAAATGACACTATATTGGTTGTTCCATATCAAATCCAAAAGATTGCCAAGGTAAATATTTTTACAGATTATTCGTATAAACGCAAAGATGAGGTGTATGGTAATAAAGAAAATTTCGGAGGCTATCATTACTTAACACACGATAAATTTAAATACAACCCAAAGCTATTTTCAAATTTTATCTTTATTGAGCCTAATACAGTTTACAGTGATATAAATAATGATTTAACGAGAAGAAATTTAAGACGGCTTAAAAACTTTAGATTAGTGAATATCAATTATAATGAAATTGATTCAACGAATCTCGAAGCAAATATTTACCTAACACCATATAAAAAATACTCAATTAATCCTAGTTTAGAAGTTACACATTCAAATATTAAACAATTTGGTATTTCTGGTAAAGCATCGCTATTAACACGTAATATTTTTAAAGACGCAAGCATATTGCAATTTTCTGTTCAAGGAGCTTTTTTTAACTCAAAAGATGCAGCTACCAATGATAAAGCATTTTTTAATGCTTGGGAGTTTGGTGGAGATATTTCGTTAATAGTATCAAGAATTATGTTTCCTATTCCTACAGAAAAGATAATTCCTAAAAGGATGTTGCCTAGAACTAAATTTACTTTAGGTACAAGTTTTCAAAAAAATATAGGCTTAGATAAGCAAAAGTTTACGGGTATTATTGATTATAACTGGGAGTCGAGCAAGAGAATTTCGCATCGTTTAGAAGTGTTTAATACACAGTATATAAAGAATTTAAATGTTGATGCATACTTCAGTGTTTATAGATCAGAATATAATAATTTGGTTGAGGTTTCAGAAAGTATTGGAAATACGCCACCCGAATATTTTGATGTAAACGGAGATTTAATTCCATTACCTTATATAGATTATGTATTAGACCCAACAAATGGATTTGAAACGACTAACCCTGATGAATATCAAGAAACCCAAAATATAGATAAGCAGTATGATATCATCACTGAAAATGTAATTATTCCGATGATTACCTATGAATTTATTTATAATACTAGAGAAAATTTCAACGACCCAAATTATGCTTTTTTTAGAGCACGAATAGCCTCAGCTGGTGGATTGACAAATATTTTTTTAAAAGAGCCTGAAGATGAATCTAAAAAAGAAATTTTAGGAATTCCCGTTGCGCAATATATCAAGCTAGATTTAGAGTACAAGAAATTTTGGGGTAACAGTATAGATAAGGTTTTGGCATTTAGAACCTTTTTGGGAATTGCAATTCCTTACGGTAATTCGGATGAAATCCCTTTTAGTAGGAGTTATTTTATTGGTGGAGCAAACGATTTACGTGCTTGGAAAATTTATGACCTAGGCCCAGGAGCTACAAAATCAGGGCTCGAATATAATGTAGGTAGTTTAAAGATCTTATCGAGTTTAGAATATCGATTTAAAATAATAAATAGTTTTAAAGGAGCTTTGTTTGTTGATGCTGGGAATATTTGGGATATCACCGATTCTGATATCATTGAGCCCGAAGGAAAATTTACTGGATTTGATTCATTAGCAGATATTGCTGTAGGATCTGGATTAGGTATTCGTTATGATTTTAGTTTTTTAGTAATTCGTTTAGATGCTGGATTTAAAACATATGAGCCTTACCAACCAAATGGTAAAAAATGGTTTACTAACTATAATTTTGGAAATGCTGTTTATAATATTGGTATCAATTATCCATTCTAAATTGAATCAATCATTTAAGTAAAGAGTCACATCATTTGTGTTGTTATCTAACTTTTTATTGGCTAAAACCTTTTCGATAGATAAAAACCTTAAGTTATTCTTCATTTAGTATCTTTGCGATATAATTAAAAACCACGACAAGATGACTTATAATATTAAACCAGGAGTTGCAACTGGTAATGACGTACAAGAAATTTTTAAATTAGCAAAAGCAAAAAAATTCGCTATACCAGGAGTAAACGTAATTGGTTCTAATACAATCAATGCAGTTTTAGAAACGGCAAAAGAATTAAATGCACCAGTTATTATTCAATTTTCTAACGGCGGGGCGCAATTTAATGCAGGTAAAGGATTGTCTAATGAAAATCAACAAGCAGCTATTGCTGGTGGTATTGCAGGGGCAAAGAATGTGCATGTTTTAGCCGAAGCTTATGGAGTTCCTGTAATTTTGCATACAGACCATTGTGCTAAAAAATTATTACCTTGGATTGATGGTTTGTTAGATGCTAGTGAGCAACATTTTGCCGAAACTGGAAAACCATTATACAGCTCGCATATGATTGATTTATCTGAAGAGCCTATCGAAGAAAACATAGAAATTTGTAAAACCTATTTAGCTAGAATGAGTAAAATGGGAATGACATTAGAAATTGAATTAGGAATTACTGGTGGTGAAGAAGACGGTGTTGATAATTCTGATGTTGATGTTTCAAAACTATATACACAGCCAGAAGAGGTAGCTTATGCTTATGAGGAATTATTAAAGGTAAGTCCGCAATTTACTATAGCGGCTGCATTTGGTAATGTACACGGAGTTTACAAACCGGGTAATGTAAAATTAACACCTAAAATTTTATTAAACTCTCAAGATTATATTTCTAAAAACTATAATGTTCCTCACAATACTATTGATTTTGTATTTCATGGTGGATCAGGATCTTCGGTTGAAGAAATTAGAGAGGGTATTGATTATGGTGTTGTAAAAATGAATATTGATACTGATTTGCAATTTGGTTTTGCATCAGGAATAAGAGATTTCTTTGGTGAAAATGAAGCGTATTTAAAAACACAAATAGGTAATCCAGAGGGGGCAGATAAGCCAAATAAAAAATATTATGACCCTCGTAATTGGTTGCGTAAGGGAGAATTGACTTTTAAGGCACGCCTAAAACAAGCCTTTGAAGATTTAAATAATGTTGACACTTTATAGGTCAATCACTTTTAAAAACATTTTATAAAGAGAAACTATTTTTTAGTTTCTCTTTATTTTTTTAGTAAATTGCCCAACTATTTAAACATTAAAAATCCTACTATTATGTCGTCATGGTTTAAAAGAAAAGACAAAGGTATTCAGACCCCTACCGAGAAGAAAAAGGATGTTCCAAAGGGTTTTTGGCATAAAACTCCAAGCGGTAAAATTGTTGATGCTGATGAATTGAAAGCTAATTTTTATGTGAGCCCAGAAGATGGATATCACACAAGAATTGGATCTGCAGAGTATTTTAGCATATTATTTGACGATAATAAGTTTAAGGAATTAGACGCAAAATTATCTTCAAAAGATCCACTTAAATTTGTTGATAGTAAAAAGTATTCTGACCGTCTAAAAGCGGCAACAGAAAAAACAAACCTAAATGATGCTATTAGAACCGCTGTTGGTAAATCTTACGGAAAAGATTTAGTAGTTGCTTGTATGGATTTTTCTTTTATTGGTGGTTCAATGGGGTCGGTAGTTGGTGAAAAAATTGCACGAGCTGCAGATTACTCACTTAAAAATAATATTCCTTTTATGATTATCTCTAAATCTGGAGGTGCTCGTATGATGGAAGCAGCATTGTCTTTAATGCAATTGGCAAAAACATCTGCTAAGTTAGCGCAATTGTCAGAAGCGGGAGTTCCGTATATTTCTTTATGTACAGACCCAACAACTGGAGGTACAACAGCTTCTTTTGCTATGTTGGGTGATGTCAACTTTTCTGAGCCTAGAGCTTTGATTGGATTTGCAGGGCCAAGAGTTGTAAGAGATACTACAGGAAAAGAATTGCCTGAAGGATTTCAAACAGCTGAATTTTTATTAGAACATGGCTTCTTAGATAAAATTATTGAACGTAAAAATTTAAAAAAGGAATTAAATTTATACTTAGATTTAATTTTAAATCAACCTATAAGAGCTTAGTTAACTAATGAAAAATTTGAGAAACATCGTATCTTTTATTTTTCTGATGACCTTATTTATTTCATGCAAGCCATCACAACAAACTATTGTTAAAGCGACGGAAGAGATTCCTTATTTTACTTTTTATACACTAGACCAACAACGATTTGTAAAGGATAGTTTTGATTCGGAGCGTGTGAAATTCATAATGTATTTCAATTCGGAATGTGATCATTGTCAAAAACAGGCACGTTGGTTGAGAAAAGGTTTGCAAGAAAACTCAACGTCTTTTAAAGACTTAGAAATGATTTTTATTTCTTTTGAAGAAATGAGCATGATTAAAGAGTATCGAGATAAATATCAATTCACTCAGAGTAATATTACTTTTTTACAAGACTCTAGACTCACTTTTGCAGATAAATTTGGAGTAGGCTCTTTTCCTAGTATTTTAATTTATTCGAAAGAAGGAAAGCTTATTAAAAAGTTTGAAGGAGAAACGAAAATTGAAGAAGTTTTGCCATTTATCAGTAATTAAAAAAGGTCATCCTTTTCAAGACAACCTTTTCTAAACTAATCAAAATTTATATTACTAATGAAGTGTAATAACTATTTCTGTTCCGTCATCTAAAGTTAGCAACGCTTCGTTATCACAAGTACCATCCCCAAAATCTAAAGATCCACTTCTATCATTTTTTGTTAAGTCAATTACACCACTCACTAGAAATCTACATACCAATTCTCTTCTTAAAGCAGTTGTAACCTCTCCAGAAATCACATCACCATTTCGTCTAACAGTATTCCAATGACCAGTAATTAAATATACATTATCACTCCAAACTCCAGTACCAACACCTTCTATCCACTCTCTTACTTTTTCTCCAGTTCTAGAAGCTGTATCACCGTTATCCCAAGTAACATTTACATCAAAAGTAGCTGTAGATTGTGGATTTCCATTTTCATTCTCTCGCTGTCTAAGAATACTATGAGAGCCTTCTATTAATTTGTGATCAATTCTAAAGCTATCAAACTCTACAGTAATTGTTCTAGTATGTAATGCTGGATCTTTTTCATAGCTCAATATCATTATGCCTGCCATAAAATGACCACGCACTTCACATCCATCTCCAAAATCTAAGGTTACATGTTTTGTTAAATTTGTTGTTACAACAGTCTTGGTTAAACAGTCAGGGAAAAAACTAGATGAAGAACTTCTTGTAAATAAGTCTCCATTTTCTTCTTCAACAAAAGCTTGTTCTGCTGTATTGGTTATTTCTTCCATAACCATATCTACTTCTTCTACTGCAGTTATATCATCTGATGTTAATGCTGCTGATTGTTCTTCAATAATTTCATCTGTAGTTTCGCAACTCACAAATAAAAAGATTGTTAATAATGCTACTAGGTTTAATTTTAAATAATGTGATTTCATAATTTTAAGAATTTAAGTTTAACAATTTTTTAAGTTTTACATTTCTAAGACCCAAAGATTTTAAAAAGATTTAATTCAACTATAAAACAATTCAGAAATTGAATTCCCTACTTTTTATTTTATACCTTTTATAAATACTCAATTCTGGATATCAAAAATTGTTATAAGGAAGTAGTTATGAATGTTTAAAACGGATGATTATTGCTCTAATTTTTAAACGGCTAATTAATTGCCATTCACAATAATAATAGTATCTTTGCGCCTTGATTCTTCGGAGTCAAAAAAACAATTACATAAAAATTATTAAAAATTAATGTTAGCATGTATTTAACAAAAGAAAAAAAAGTAGAGATTTTCGAAAAACACGGAAAATCTGCAACAAACACAGGTTCTGCAGAAGGACAAATTGCATTATTCACACACCGTATTAATCACTTAACAGGTCACTTAAAGAAAAATCATAAAGATTTTAATACTGAGCGTTCGTTAGTAAAGTTGGTTGGTAAAAGAAGAAGTCTTTTAGATTATTTAATGAAAAAAGACATTTTAAGATATCGTGCAATTGTGAAAGAATTAGGATTGAGAAAATAATTCAAGTAAAAGAGAGGCTATATGCCTCTCTTTTTTTTACAAAAAGTCATTACGATGAAGAACGACGTGGTAATCTTTATTTTAAATCAACAGATTGCCACAGTAAATTAAAATTTACTTCGCAATGACATAAAAAGAAAGTTAAACTTTTCATTGGGTAAGAAACACAACACAACAACAAACCAATTAGTTTAATTAAAATTTAAAAACATTTATGATTCCAAAAGTTTACAGAGAGGTCATTGACCTTGGTGATGGAAGAGAGATTTCTATCGAAACAGGAAAATTAGCAAAACAAGCGCATGGTTCGGTTGTTGTTCAAATGGGAAAAGCAATGTTACTTTGTACAGTAGTATCTAACTACAAACAAAGCGATGTTGATTTTTTACCTTTAACAGTAGATTACCGCGAAAAATTTGCAGCAGCAGGTCGTTACCCAGGTGGTTTCTTTAAAAGAGAAGCAAGACCAAGTGATGGCGAAGTATTAACAATGCGTTTAGTAGATAGAGTTCTACGCCCATTGTTTCCAAAAGATTATCACGCAGAAACACAAGTGATGATTCAATTAATGTCGCATGATGAAGATGTAATGCCAGATGCATTAGCAGGTTTAGCAGCATCAGCAGCAATTCAATTAAGTGATTTCCCATTCGAGTGTGCTATCTCAGAAGCAAGAGTAGCTAGAGTAAATGGCGAATTCGTAATCAATCCAAGTAGAGCACAATTAGAAGAGTCTGACATCGATATGATGATTGGAGCATCAGCTGATTCGGTAATGATGGTTGAAGGTGAAATGGATGAGATTTCTGAAGAAGAAATGGCAGAGGCTATCAAATTTGCGCATGAATCTATAAAAGTACAATGTGCTGCTCAAGTTCGTTTAGCAGAAGCATTTGGTAAAAAAGAAGTAAGAGAATACGCTGAAGAAGCATCTGATGAAGATTTAGCTAAAAAGATTCATGAGTTTTCTTATCAAAAAGTATATGACATCGCAAAAGCTGGAAGCTCAAAGCAAGAACGCTCAGCAGCTTTCGCAGAAATTAAAGAAGAACTAAAAGCTACTTTTTCTGAAGAAGAATTAGAAGAGTATAATGGTTTAGTCTCTAAATATTATAACAAAGCACAAAAAGAAGCGATTCGCGATTTAACTTTAAACGAAGGTTTAAGATTAGATGGTCGTAAAACGGATGAGATTAGACCAATTTGGTGTGAGGTAGATTATTTACCATCAACGCATGGTTCGTCAATCTTTACTCGTGGAGAAACACAAGCATTAGCAACGGTAACTTTAGGAACGTCTAGAGAAGCAAATAAAATTGACATGCCATCTTACGAAGGTGAAGAAACATTTTATTTACATTACAATTTCCCTCCATTTTGTACAGGAGAAGCGAGACCTTTAAGAGGAACATCTCGTAGAGAAGTAGGACATGGTAACTTGGCACAACGTGCATTAAAAGGAATGATTCCCGCAGATTGCCCTTACACAGTTAGAGTTGTATCTGAAGTGTTAGAATCTAACGGATCATCATCTATGGCAACTGTTTGTTCAGGAACTATGGCATTGATGGATGCAGGTGTTAAAATTACAAGACCCGTTTCTGGTATTGCAATGGGATTAATTTCTGATGAAGCAACTGGTAATTTTGCTGTATTGTCTGATATTTTAGGGGATGAAGATCACTTAGGAGATATGGACTTTAAAGTTACAGGTACTGAAAAAGGAATCACTGCTTGTCAGATGGATATCAAAGTAAAAGGATTAGGATATGACGTGTTAGAAGCTGCTTTATCGCAAGCACGTGATGGTCGTTTACATATTTTAGGAAAATTAACTGATACTATTTCAGCTCCTGCTGATGATGTGAAGGCACATGCTCCTAAAATGGTTACAAGAACAATTCCGAACGAATTTATTGGAGCGTTGATTGGGCCTGGAGGAAAAGTGATTCAAGAAATGCAAAAAGAAACTGGATGTACAATTGTTATCAATGAAGATCCAGTTACTGAAGAAGGTATTGTTGAAATTCTTGGAACTGATCAAAACGGAATTGACGCTGTATTGGCAAAAATTGACTCTTTATTATTTAAGCCAGAAGTTGGCACTGTATATGAAGTGAAGGTAATTAAGATTCTTGATTTCGGACCAGTTGTAGAATATGTTGAAGCACCAGGAAACGAAGTGTTGGTTCATATTTCTGAATTGGCTTGGGAACGTACGAATGCTGTTACTGATGTCGTTAATATGGGTGATGTTTTTGAAGTGAAATACTTCGGAAAAGATCCTAGAACTAAGAAAGATAAAGTTTCTCGTAAAGCTTTGTTAGAAAAACCAGAAGGTTATGTAGCAAGACCACCGAGAGATAATAACAGAGGTCGTGATAACAATCGCGGACGCGATAATCGTAGAGACGATAGAAGAAAAAGGGACTAAATAAACAGTCTTTTAAAAATAATAAAAACCTCAAAATTAATTTTTTGAGGTTTTTTTATACCTTTTTTGTAACAAAAACATCTTTTGTTGCGTATATATAATTGTACACTTAAAAACACCTACACGTAAATGAGACAACTAAAAATTACCAAGCAGGTAACGAATCGTGAAACTGCATCATTAGACAAGTATTTACAGGAAATCGGAAAAGTAGATTTAATTACTGCCGATATGGAAGTTGAATTGGCACAGCGTATTAAAGCTGGAGACCAAGTAGCTTTAGAAAAATTGACAAAAGCCAATTTGCGTTTTGTGGTATCTGTTGCAAAACAATACCAAAATCAAGGATTGACTTTACCTGATTTGATTAATGAAGGGAATCTAGGTTTGATTAAAGCTGCAAAGCGTTTTGATGAAACGCGTGGATTTAAATTTATCTCGTACGCTGTTTGGTGGATTCGCCAATCTATTTTGCAAGCCTTGGCTGAGCAATCTAGAATTGTGCGTTTGCCATTGAATAAAATTGGATCAATCAATAAGATTAATAAAATGTACGCTTTCTTAGAGCAAGAAAACGAACGCCCACCATCTGCTGAAGAAATTGCTAAGAAATTAGACATGACTATTAGCGATGTAAAAGAATCAATGAAAAACTCTGGACGTCATGTATCAATGGATGCTCCTTTAATTCAAGGTGAAGATTCTAATTTATATGATGTATTAAACACAGGAGATTCTCCAAACCCAGATAGAGTATTGATGCACGATTCATTAAAAATCGAAATCATTCGCGCTTTAGAAACATTGACGCCAAGAGAGGCAGATGTAGTGCAATTGTATTTTGGTTTGGGTGATGCACATCCGATGACCTTAGAAGAAATTGGAGAAACATTTGATTTAACTCGCGAGCGTGTTCGTCAAATAAAAGAAAAAGCAATCAGAAGATTAAAACATACTTCTAGAAGTAAAATCTTAAAAACTTATTTAGGGTAGTTTAGATATTAGACGCTAGATAATAGACAATAGAAAAAGCCACAACTGTAATTAGTTGTGGCTTTTTTATGTCAAAAGGTTACTTGTTGTAAGGTTAACTTTTAGAGCTCGACTTTAAAGTATAACATCTTATAATTTATGACTAGAAATCTAATTTACGCTACTCTATTGAGTATATATCCTTTAGCAATGAACGCTCAAACTTGTTGCTCTGGAGGAATTCCTCTTTCTAATAATATTGGTTTAGATATCTTAGGAAAAGGGATATTACAAGTTAATTTGAGTTATGATTATAATAACTTAAATACTTTAAACATTGGAAAGGATAAAATAGATGATGATTCAAGATTAAGAACAACGAATTCTGTTTTACTAAACTTAAGTTATTCTATAACGAACAATCTTGCAATTGAAGGGCTTTTGTCTTGGGTAGAACAAAAGCGAGTGATTAGTCAATTTGGTAATGAAAATATTGACCGTACATCTGGAATAGGTGATGGGGTGTTATTAGCCAAATATAATTTTAATGAAATACTAGGTAAACAAAGTTCTGCTCGTTTAGGTTTAGGAGTAAAAATTCCAATAGGATCAACAACAGAAACAACCAACCAAGGCATTGTGTTAAATGCAGATATGCAACCGGGTAGTGGAGCTTGGGATGTAATTTATTGGGGACAGGTGTTAAAAAATTTCGAATTTAGACCTAGCCTTAATTTTTCTGTTCGAGCAATATATAGAGGAACTGGAATTAATGATGATTATTTTGGAAATACTACATATGAGTTTGGAAATGAGTTTCAAACTTTTTTGAGTTTTACAGACGAGTTTATTGTATTTAATAAAATCTCTGTACCAAGTATATCTTTTAAATACAGGCATGCAAATCAAGATAAGATTGGAGGTTTTGAAATAGATAATACCGGTGGTGAATGGGTGTTTATTATTCCAAACTTCACAATAAATTTATCTTCTAACTTTGCTATGTCAGTAAAAGCAGAGTTACCTATTTACAGTTTTGTAGATGGTACGCAACTAACGCCAACCTATAGGATAACTTCAGGCGTTTTATACAAGATCCCCTTAAAAAAGAAATTAAAAATTTATAAAAATGAAGAATAATATTTTTTATGTAGTAATTGTTAGCATGTTGTTAATTGGATGTGGAGGTGGTGATGAAGATATTGCTCTACCAAATAATAATGGTAATTCTGGAAATGGTGGAGGTAGTGGGTCAGGTAACAATTCTAACGATGAATGGCTAATCCCAATTGATGAGGTAAGAGATGGGGGTCCAGGAAAAGATGGCATACCCTCAATAGACTCTCCTAGTTTTGCTCTTGCTAATAGTGCTCAATCTGCATTTTTAAATGATGATGATTTGGTAGTTGGTTTAGTTAATGGGAGCATTGCGAGAGCATATCCATATCCAATATTGAACTGGCATGAAATTGTTAATGACCGAATAAATGGAGAAAAAATTAGTATATCATACTGCCCTTTAACAGGAACATCTTTTGGATGGAAAAGTATTGTTGATGGAGTTAATACTACTTTTGGTGTTTCTGGATTGTTGTATAATTCAAATTTAATTCTATATGATAGATTAACAGATAGTAATTGGTCACAGTTGGCTTTATTATGTGTTAATGGTGAGCAGATAAGTGATGAACCCGAATTAGTTCAGGTTGTTGAGACTACTTGGGGTTTTTGGAAATTATTGCACCCAAACACAGAAGTCTTGAGAACAGATACGGGTTTTACAAGAGATTATAATTATTATCCCTATGGTGATTATAGAACAAATCATGATTTTTTTCTTTTTCCGGTCACTCCCACAAATAATGCAATTCCGAATAAAGAACGTGTTTTTGCAATAATAAATAATAATGCCTCAAAAGTATATCAGTTTGATGCATTTGGTTCTGGAAGTGTTATAAAAGAACAATTTAATGGTAAAGATTATCTTATAGTCGGTTCTGGGGAGCTTATAGTTGGATTTGAGTTAGAGCCTGATAACAGAGATTTAACTTTTACATATGAATTAGTTTCATCATCTGGTGATACAACTTTATTTACTGATGATGAGGGGAATAAATGGTCTGTGCATGGGGAGGCAATTTCAGGACCAAGGCAAGGGCAAAGTTTAAAGATAGCCAAATCTGTTATGAGCTATTGGTTTGCAATTGCAGCTTTTTATCCTAATCCAGAAATATATTCTAATTAAAAAAAACTCCGTATCAAAGTTGATACGGAGTTTTTTTTAATTATCTATATAGATTCGTCATTCGATTACATCATTCCTGGCATACCGCCACCCATTGGAGGCATAGCTGCTGCTGGGGTGTCTTCTTTAATGTCAATCAAAGCACAAGCCGTAGTTAAAATCATTCCAGAAACTGACGCTGCATTTTCTAGGGCAACACGTGTTACTTTTGTTGGATCTATAATTCCGGCTTTTAACATTTTTACATACTCACCAGATTTGGCATCGTATCCAAAATCACCTTTGCCTTCCATTACTTTCGCAACAACAACAGATCCTTCTTTACCTGTATTTTCAACAATTTGTCTCAAAGGTTCTTCGATTGCTCTGTCAATAATTTTGATTCCGGTAACTTCGTCTAAATTATCAGTAGTAATTTTTGAAAGGATTGTTTTAGTTCTAACTAAAGCAACTCCACCACCAGCTATAATACCTTCTTCTACCGCTGCTTTTGTAGCGTGTAGTGCATCATCAACACGGTCTTTCTTTTCTTTCATTTCAACTTCACTTGCAGCACCAACATATAAAACGGCAACACCACCAGCTAATTTAGCCAATCGCTCTTGTAGTTTTTCTTTATCATAATCAGAAGTAGTCGTTTCAATATTTGCTTTGATTTGACCCACTCTAGCTTTGATTGCTTCAGCATCACCAGAGCCATTAACAACTGTTGTATTGTCTTTGTCTATTGTGATTCTCTCAGCAGTACCTAGCATATCAAGCGTAGTTTTTTCTAGAGACAAACCAAGCTCTTCTGAAATTACTGTACCACCAGTTAAGGTGGCAATATCTTGTAACATTGCTTTTCTGCGATCTCCAAATCCTGGAGCTTTTACAGCAGCGATTTTTAAAGCACCACGTAATTTATTCATCACTAAAGTAGCTAAAGCTTCTCCTTCAACATCTTCGGCAATAATTAATAATGGCTTCCCTGATTGAGAGACCGGTTCTAAAATTGGCAGTAAATCTTTTAATGAAGTAATTTTCTTTTCGAATAATAAGATGTATGGATTTTCTAAATCAACAAGCATCTTTTCAGTATTTGTTACGAAGTAAGGAGATAAGTATCCACGATCAAATTGCATGCCTTCTACTATATCAACATAGGTTGTTGTTCCTTTAGCTTCTTCAACAGTAATGACACCCTCTTTACCAACTTTTCCAAAAGCTTGGGCAATTAAATCACCAATAGAAGTATCGTTATTTGCAGAAATTGATGCAACTTGTTGAATCATCTCAGACTTATTTCCAACCTCTTTAGATTGTTTTTTTAAGTCAGTAACAATAGCTTCAACAGCTTTGTCAATACCGCGTTTTAAATCCATAGGATTTGCACCAGCAGCAACATTCTTTAACCCTTCTTTTACGATTGCTTGAGCAAGAACTGTAGCGGTAGTTGTACCATCACCAGCTAAATCATTGGTTTTAGAAGCAACTTCTTTTACCATTTGAGCTCCCATGTTTTCTAATTCATCTTCTAGCTCAATTTCTTTAGCAACGGTAACACCATCTTTAGTTACAATAGGTCCGCCAAAAGCTTTTCCAATAACTACATTACGCCCTTTAGGACCCAAAGTTACTTTTACTGCATTAGCCAATGCGTCAACGCCACGTTTTAATCCGTCACGTGCTTCTATATCAAATTTTATTTCTTTTGCCATTCTATAAATGCTTTATGCCTAACACTATTTGCAGTAGGCTGTTTTTTTGTTTTAAAGTATTGCGAAAATATCGCTTTCTCTCATGATTAAATAATCGTTACCTTCAACAGATAATTCTGTTCCAGCATATTTTCCGTACAAAACTAAGTCGCCAACTTTTACAGTCATTGGCTCATCTTTAGTCCCTTTACCTACAGCAACAACAGTTCCCTTTTGTGGTTTTTCTTTTGCTGAATCAGGAATTATAATTCCACTTGCCGTTGTAGTTTCAGCAGCAACAGGTTCAATTAAAACTCTGTCTGATAATGGTTGTATGTTTACTTTACTCATGTTGAATAATTTTTTAGTTTATTATTAGATGTTATTGTTTTTGGTTCAAGATAACTTAAGAGGGTTATCTTTGATTAATTTTAGGGTGCTAATATACAAATTTTTATTTCTATAATTATAACGATATTCACATTCCTTTAAATGTAAAAAGAACTTGT
>JAQRMW010000075.1 GCA_028599075.1 Urechidicola sp.
TAAATTATTTTTTATTTCTCAATTTTAAAGCACCATAAATAAGTCCAGATATTATTAGATAACCTAAACCTCCATCTACTGGCAGACCAACGGGAGGAGGTGGCACAGCAAACAACACATTTGTGAAGGTCATAAAAAAGACCAACAAAAAAAGTTTTTTAGAACTCAGTTTCATTATTTTTGGGGTTAATGAAGAATGTAAATATAATCAATTTTTTTTCAAAGATAAGATAATATTAAAATATAGCCCTATAACTATACTAATTTTGTAAGAAACTCCATCATTGATAACTAACTTGATGTTAACTTCTTAAGGACTTAAAAGGCCTTATAATCAGAAAAATAGCACAATTAATAAAGTAGTTCTCTGTTTATCTATCTAACAAATATTCTCTTTAACAACTATAATATTGAACGAAATAAAATCTAATTTCTGATATTTAATTTAAAACTATTGTAGGAAATTCATACAACAATGTATTAAGCACTTTTAATACTCTACATATATACAAAACAAACGCAATTCATTTTAAAATATTTTTTACCAGTAACATTTCTTGTTCTAGTACACATATAAATAATAGCTTTTCCAAGAAAAATTGATGACTTAAATAACAATTGTGATTGTTGACTCTAAAGAAACTCAATCGCCTTAATTACCAACACAAGTATCATTTAGTTCTGATAATATTATATATATTTATGATGCTTTAGGAATCAATCCAAAATACGAATAACACAAATTTAAAATATGAAAGTAAGTAGAATTTTATTTCTTCAGCTGATATTGGTAGTTTCCTTTACTACCATATCTTGTATTACAGAAAAACCGTCAAAGGTTACTCCTGATATCTTTGGGAAATACTTTTTTGAATTTCCAACTAAAGAGTTTGAATTGCTAACAATAAATATTGATTCAACATTCACTCAAAAAATATATTTGGATTATAAAAGCTTTAAGAATGATAATAAGCCTCTTTATTCTAATAAAGGTAGTTGGTCAACTGTAAAAAATGAGCTAATATTTAATGGATGGTTATCCTATTGTTTTTTATTAAACCCAGAAAATATTCGTTCAAGCCCTAAAAAAATTAATTTACACAGTGTTTATTGGCATCGTCATAATATAAGACATAGTGGAATCATTTCAGTTTATGATGAAAATGGATTTTTTTTTCAACATATAGACGATTTGGAAGATAGATAAAAACTATTTTAAATATGGATATTTCTAAAGAGTTATATGATTTTATTTCTGCTTTTTCCGAAAAGCATCTAAGAAAAAAATTAGATTACAATAAAATTAATTGCAGTACCACCCTTGATGAGATTGGTATTGATGATTTAGACCTAGACCTCATGTTAGGTCAGTTTTCCGAAAAATATAAGATCGATTATTCAAAGTTTAATAGTAAACGTTATTATGGTATAGGTTTATGGTTAATAGATAACAATGCTCGTTTAATTAGAGCAATTATAGGAAATAGGAAATGGTTGCCATTGCCAAAAGAAGAAAGAAAGCCATTTACTTTGGGTAACCTAGAATCAGCTATTAAGACAGGGATTTTAGAATAAATTAATCATAATTAAAAATGAGAAACAGTTCATCTCAACATCAACAATAAATTGAAATAACTATTGTGATTATTGATTCTAAGAAAGCACAATCAATATAGCTACTCTTAAACGCAAAAAAACCTCTAATTATTTACAAGTCTTTATCTAGTTTATGATCCCACAAGGATTGTAAACCTATAGGCGTGTTAGTTATAGTGTTTTTTAAATTTTAATCTTAGGCTGATACTTTTCTAATACTTTACCAGTTTAAAGGCTTTTTGCATCAACAATTTTATTAGTATCAATATTGTAAACTAATTCACCCTAAAACTTGTTTATTACATAATGTAAAAGATATTCTATTTCGT
Organism: Urechidicola sp.; assembly: GCA_028599075.1. GTDB lineage: Bacteria > Bacteroidota > Bacteroidia > Flavobacteriales > Flavobacteriaceae > Urechidicola. The sequence goes on from JAQRMW010000075.1 coordinate 1,926, forward strand.
CAAAACTCAGAATATAGTTCTCTATAAAACCTACACCGTTCCATAAAATATCAATTTTCTTTTCAAATAATTATATAGAGAATTCGTCTTATAGAGAATTTATATTCCTAATCAGAGACTAATTTCTTTTATTTCACAACAGTATCTTTATCATGTGTTTTGTGCATTTCATGGTCATGTTCCATATCATGTTCCACTTCAACCAATGCCATTTTACAAACTGGACATTTCCCTTTTTCATGATATGTTTTGTCATCTTCACATTTCATTGGACATTGATATTCAACTGATGCCATTTCTTCAACTACAACTTCTTCAGTTTTAATTGTTGATTTTTCTTCTTTCTTTTCAGATTTGCAACTTGTGAATCCGATAACCACCAATAAGGCGATACTTAACATTACTTTTTTCATTTTACTTAATTTTAATTATAATTGTTTATGATTTATTTTTAGTGTTTGTGCTCGCTTATGACTTCGCCACCTTCTTTATTCATCATGCTTTTTTTACCTTGTAATTGAGCAGCCGCATCAATAGTATAAGTACCATTTGTCACAATTTCATCACCATGATTTAAGCCCATAAGCACCTCATAATTTTCTCCTATTTTATTCCCTAACATTACTTCAATCATTTCAAAAACAGGTTCTTCAGGATTTATTTTTAAGTACACAACAGAACGTTTCCCAGTCCATAAAACAGATGATGAAGGAATCATTAATATATGTTCTTCACTTGATTTAAGACCATTAATTTTACCCTCAACAAACATTCCTGGCTTAAAAATATCTTCTTTATTATTCAATACTACTCTTAACTTTACAGTTCGTGTTTTTGTATCAAGAATAGGGTCTATAAAAGACACTTTTGCTTTAAATTCTTTATTTGGATATGCATTCGTAGTAACCCGCACTTCTTGACCTAGTTTAAATAAAGCAATTTGGTTTTCGTACACATCAAAGTTTGCCCAAACGGTATTCAAATTTGAAATTTTTAATAAAGGTGTTCCTTCCATAATATGATTTCCTTCTTCCACCATTTTGTCACTTACAATTCCAGACACATTTGCATAAACTGGAAAATTTGTAATTGGTTTTTTTGAAACCTCAATACTATTAATCTGTTGTTCGGATAACTTCCATTTCTTTAATTTACTACGTACCGCTTCATACAATGCAGGCTGTGATTTTTTTAATGAATAAGCTGTAATTAATTCTTGTTGTGCAGCAAATAGTTCTGGAGAATATATATGAGCTAACAACTGACCTATTTTAATTTTATCGCCAACAGAACTTATAAATAACTTTTCAATTCTACCAGAAAAATGTGCTGTTTGAACTGTCATATTGTTTTCATTTTCAACAATTTTTCCTGAAAGTTTTATAACATTGTCTTCATACATTCCCTTTCTTACAATTGATGTTTGAACATTTGCCAATGCCATTGCATTTTTTGTCAATTTAAATTGGTCTGCTCCAAGACCATCAGATTCTGATTCCATCGGAATTAAATCCATCCCACAAATTGGACAAGAACCTGGTTCAGGTAACATTATTTGAGGGTCCATTGAACATGTCCACATTTCATTTTCTACAACCTCGTCATGATTATGAATTGCTTCTTTAGCTGATGGGTTACCAAAAAAGAACCATCCTGAAAATAATCCAGCAGCTAATATTCCGATATAAATTATATATTTTTTCATTTTCTTCTTTTTTATTTACTTAAATAATTGATAATAGTAGTTTGAATATAATAGTTCTTCACAGATTCAATTTGATTTATTTGGAACTTTAATTGCAATTCCTGAATATCCAAAACATCATTAAAATCAATTGTTCCTGTTTCGTAACTTTTAATCAGAATCTCCTCGGCATCCTTTGCTTGTTTTATGTTTTTAATTTGTGTTTCAAAACTTATTCTCGCAGAAATTCTATTATTAAGAGCCTTGTCAAGTAATGTTTCTAATTTATTGAATCTATCTTGTTTTTGAGCTGTAATTTCCTTTTGTCTTAACTCATTTTGCTTTGTTTGTGAATTGTACTTTTTATTAAAAATAGGTACGGTCAATGTAACCATTGGCATGAATATATCTTTTCCATTATCACTAAAATTCATATCTGGTCTTTTTTCTACGAAAATATAATCCATTCCAAAACCAATCATTGGTGAACTTCCTTTTTGATTTAACAATTCTGATTCTTCAATAGATTGATACAACTTATCATACTTAGTAAGTTCTGGGTGCAATTCTAAATTTTCAGAAGTAATCAATATATCTTCTGAAGGAATTATTAATTCATTTGCAATAGTTATCACTGTCAATTTATCTCTATTTAGTAGATTATTAAACAAAGTTTTCTCTGACAAATAATTATGTTCTAATACTTCTTTTAATTGCTCTAATTCATTTTGACGCATCTGCAATCGCAATACATCAACTGCGGATGCTTTTCCAGCCTCAACCGAGGTCAAAGCCAAAATTTCATAAGTGTTGAGTAACTCAATATTTTCAATCAACACATCTTGTTTTGCTTTGATTATATATAAATTGTAATAGGATTGAGACACAGATGCAACCAATTTTCTTTTAGCAATTGTTATATCTTCATATTTAGCATCTGCCAAAGAACTTACATAATTTTCTCTTGCTGTTATTGAGCCAAACCAAGGTAACATTTGTTTAATTGACACTTTAGCTTTTTGTGCTCCAGTTCTTGTTTCAGGTTCACTAACAAAATAACCTACTCCAAATTCAGTATTTGGAACTGTATTTACCTCATTTACTTTTTCTGATGTAATTTGATACTGCAATTCAAACTTTTGAATCTCAGGACTATTAGTTAATGCTTCTCCTATCAATGCTTCTAATTGTTGTGCATTAGAAAAATTGAAAGCCAAGAGAGCAATTATTATAATAACTGTTTTTTTCATTTTACTTCTTTTTTAAGCTGTAATTCTTGTTTCATGCTATATAAAACAGGAACCACAAATAGTGTAATTAAAGCAATCAGCATTCCCCCAAAACTTGGAATTGCCATTGGAATCATAATATCACTTCCTCTACCTGTTGATGTTAATACAGGTAGCAATGCCAATATTGTTGTAGCCGTAGTCATTAAACAAGGACGAATTCTTTTCTCCCCTGCTTCAACTATAGAGGCTCTAATACCTTTTTTACTTGTTGGTTTATTTCTATCAAAAGTCTGCTTTAAATATGTTGCCATTACAACACCATCGTCAGTAGCAATACCAAATAAGGCAATAAAACCTACCCAAACTGCAACACTTAAATTAATAGTGTGCATCTGAAATAGTTCTCTTAAATTCTTTCCTAAGAAATTGAAATTTAAAAACCAATCTTGCCCATATAGCCAAATCATAATAAACCCACCAGCAAAAGCAACCGCAATTCCAGTAAATACCATTAATGATGTTGACACAGAACGGAATTGGAAATACAAAATCAAAAAGATAATGAGCAATGCCAAAGGCACAACTACTGATAATGTTTTTTCTGCTCTTAACTGATTTTCATAAGTTCCTGTAAAATTATAGTTAATCCCGTTCGGAACTATCAATTTTCCAGAATCAATTTTTTGCCGAATCAAATCTTGTGCATTTTCAACAACATTTGTTTCTGCAAAACCATCTAACTTATCAAACAGCACATAGCCTACCAAAAATGTATCTTCACTTTTTATAACTTGAGGACCTTGTTCATAACGAATCGTAGCCAATTCACTTAATGGCACAGGGCTTCCTTTTTCAACAGGAATATAAATATTTTCCAAGTCTGTTGGGTTTGCACGAAGTTCTCTAGGGTATCGCACACGAACTCCATAGCGCTCTCTACCTTCAACTGTTTGGGTAATAACCATACCACCAACTGCGATTTTTAAAACATTTTGAACATCTTCAATAGAAATTCCGTAGCGAGCAATTTTTGCTCTGTCAATATCAACTAATAAATAAGGTTTTCCTACAATTCTATCAGCAAAAACAGCTTCTATTTTTACACCTTCTGCTTGTTTTAAAATACTTTCTAATTGAATTCCAAAGGCTTCAATTTGTTTTAAATCTTGTCCTTTCACTTTGATTCCCATAGGTGCACGCATACCAGTTTGCAACATTACCAAACGCGTTTCAATAGGCTGTAATTTAGGTGCTGATGTTACTCCTGGAAGTTTTGTTACTCTTACAATTTCATCCCAAATATCATTAGGGTTTTTAATTTCTGGTCGCCAATTTCGGTAGAACTCCCCGTTATTATCTTCTATTAATTGATAACTTTCAACTGAAATCAAGGTAATATTCTTTGAATTATTAGGATTTGCGATTAAGCTTCCATCTTTTAAAACAAACAACCCATCATCATTAATTTTATATCGTTGACGTTTTCCATTTTCATTCAACATATATTCAGGTTTATACTGAATTACATTTTCATACATTGATAGCGGAGCAGGGTCTAATGCAGATTCTGTCCTACCTGCTTTACCTACTACCGTTTTTATTTCTGGAATACTTGCAACCGCCATATCCAATAGTTGTAAAACACGTTTATTTTCTTCAACGCCAGAATGAGGCATTGATGTTGGCATTAATAAAAAGGAGCCTTCATTTAAAGATGGCATAAACTCTTTTCCTGTATTTTTCATGATCAAGAATCCACTAATAACAATAAGTGTTGGTATGGATAAGAATACTATTTTATTTGCCAATGCCCATTGTAAAATACGTGTATAGAATTTTCTGAATAAAGTAAATGCACCTAACAATCCAAAACATATCAGTGCCACAAATATCAGATTCCAAAAAATACTTTTATCAACACCTAAAGGTCTCCAATATTCAGCTAATAAGAAAACAATGGCTACTGCTGAAATAATAATATTGATTAAATTTGTATGTTTTTCAGTGAGCTTGTTGTTTAATTTTAGAAATGCAGTTATCCCAAATGCAATAAGAACAATTCCAAGCCAATAACCAGAAATAATTACAGCAATTCCCAATATGATTAAAGCACTTTTAATAAGGTAACTTGTGGTTTTACGTATAGATTTCTTCTTGAATAAAAATGCTGCAAAAGGAGGTATTAAAAATAAGGCTATAATTAACGATGCAGTCAAAGCAAAGGTTTTTGTAAACGCTAACGGTCTAAACAGTTTACCTTCAGCTCCAATCATTGTAAATACTGGAATAAAACTAACAATAGTTGTCAATACTGCTGTTAAAATAGCGCCAGAAACCTCAGTAGTCGCATTATAAACAACAGTATTAATAGGTTCTCTATCGTTATTTTCATCTAAATGTCTAATGATGTTTTCTGAGAGAATGACACCTACATCAACCATTGTTCCAATCGCAATTGCAATACCAGATAAAGCAACAATATTTGCATCAACATTAAAAAGTTTCATCGCTATAAAAACCATCAAAACTGCAATTGGTAATAACCCTGATATTAAAATTGATGCACGCAGATTAAATATCATAACAATAATTACCAATATTGTAATTATGATTTCCAATGAAAGTGCCTCATTTAAAGTTCCCAATGTTTCTTGTATCAATTCTGTTCTATCATAAAATGGTACAATAGTGACTTGCGAAGTTCTACCATCAGATAATATTTTTGTTGGCAATCCTGCACTTAACTCATTGATTTTATCTTTAACATTATTAATAACTTCCATTGGGTTTGCACCATAACGAGCTACCACAACTGCACCAACAACTTCAGCACCTTCTTTATCTAAAATCCCTCTTCTTACAGCTGGTCCTAAAGAAACTTTACCAATGTCTTTTATTTTGATGGATGTAAAATCTTCGGAAGTAACAACAGCATTTTCTAAATCAGTAACAGATTTTACATAACCCAATCCACGGACTAAATATTCAACTTGATTGATTTCTAATGTCTGTGCACCAATATCTTTGTTGCTCTCTTTTACAGCTTTTACAACTTGAGCTAAACTAATATTGTACTGTCTCATTAATTCAGGATTCACATCTACTTGGTATTCCTGAACATAACCACCAATAGAAGCTACTTCAGATACACCACTTGCAGATGACAAAGCATATTTCACATAATAATCCTGAATACTTCTTAATTCTTGTAAATCCCATCCACCAGTAACATTTCCGTTTTCATCACGCCCTTCAAGCGTATACCAAAATATTTGACCTAGCCCTGTTGCATCAGGTCCTAATGTTGGATTTACACCTTCTGGGAGTAATCCGCTTGGTAGTGAGTTTAATTTTTCAAGGATTCTGCTACGACTCCAATAAAACTCTATATCTTCTTCAAAAATGATATAGATACTTGAAAACCCAAACATTGAAGAGCTACGAATAGTTTTTACTCCTGGAATTCCTAATAATGATGTGGTTAATGGGTAGGTAATTTGGTCTTCAATATCTTGAGGAGAACGACCATCCCATTTTGTAAATATAATTTGCTGATTCTCTCCAATATCAGGAATTGCATCAACAGCAACAGGATTACTTGGTAAAAAACCTGTATCCCAATTAAAAGGTGAGTTTACAACTCCCCATCCAACAAAAAGGGTCAGCATTAAAACTGCAACGAGTTTGTTTTTTATTAAAATTTTGATGCTTTTATTTAGCATTGTATTTGATTTAAATAATTAGACATTAGTGTTCTAAATCACCGAGTACAAGAAATCATCCTAAAGAAAAATCCGTAGGATAAAACAGTCTATTATTAAAAAATCAGATTAAAAAAGTTTCGTCAAGTTTGTAGATACTCCTGACTATAAGTGGTGGTGGATAATCATTAAATGAATTTGGGTTTTCTTCTAAACCTTCAAAATCATTTATGTATGAATATATAAATGATACTGCAAATAACTGTTGATTTAAGGTTTGTATGTCAAAAGATATTTTTAACTCATCTTGACCTTCATAATTGATTTGCTTATCAGTACAACAATCTTTTTTTACAACAGAGCAATCTTCATTTGATGGAGTTGACATTTCTATTCCACAAGATTTTACTTCTTTAAAAATGGCTGTATCTACTAAAGTATCTCCACAAAAATGCATGTCTACAGTAAATGACATTGTAGAAAATAAGACTACAAACGTCATCAAAAAAGCTACTGTTTTATGTAAAAATTGTTTCATTCTTAATGCAAATGTAATAAATTTAAAAATAGACCTCTAATTATTAACGTGTTTTAACTTTTATATGCTAAGAGCAATAGAACTATGTCCTAAAAGCTTACTTACAATTTCAATAGGCACATAATTATACAACGTCACCATAACTCAATAAACGCAAAAAGACTTCTAAAATAATAGAGGTCTTTCGTTTCAATTGTGGACCCACAAGGGCTCCCTTCGGCTACGCTCAGGATAAACTTCTCGCCTAAAAATATTTTACATAAAAAAAGACCTCTAAATTAATAGAAGTCTTTATCTAGTTTGTGGACCCACAAGGGCTCGAACCTTGGACCCCCTGATTATGAGTCAGGTGCTCTAACCAGCTGAGCTATGGGTCCTGAAACTGGGTGCAATATTAACACTTATTTCGATTCTGTACAATTTTTTATCAAACAATGATTTCTAAAAAATGTCGTTTCAAAAATATATTTATCTTTAGCCTAAAATAAAAATCTATGTTTTTTAAAAATAAGTTTTTAATTACTGCGCTGTTATTTATCAGTGTGTTTTCCTTTTCGCAAAATACTAGTGAGCCTTTTATGAATCATGTTAGATTTGGAGGGACTTTTAATCTAGGGTTTGGAAACAATTACACAACCATTGGTTTATCACCAAGTGCTATTTATGATTTTAATAATCAGTTTAGTGCTGGGGTAAGTTTTAGCTATTTATATTCTAAAGGAAAGTATTACCCAGTATTTGGAGAACAGTTCGAAGCATCAACAAGTATGCTAGGAGGCAGTTTGATTGCGCTTTACAACCCTTTTAATGCTTTTCAATTATCGACAGAGTTTGAGCAAATGAATGTTAATTATAAAGATGATAGGTTTCCTGAAAGCTCAGAATGGATTCCTGCAATTTATTTAGGGCTTGCATATAATACTGGTAATATTGCTTTTGGTATGAGATATAATGTTTTGTTTTATACAACTAGTAGAAGTATATACAGTTCGGCTTTCACCCCGGTGTTTAGAGTTTACTTTTAACCAACAACAAGAAATCACCTCTAAATTCATAAATAATAGTTCATGAAAGAGAAAAATAAAATTTACCTAACCGTCTTTTTTTCTGGCTTTGTCTTAATGGTTTTTGAAATAGTTGGAATCCGTATTTTGGCTCCCTATTTAGGATCCTCATCTGTCGTATGGACTTCTATCATCGGAGTAATACTAACATTTATGTCTTTAGGATATTGGTATGGAGGAATCATTTCTGATAAAAATCCGACCTTAAAAAAATTGAGTTACATCTTAGTTTTTACAGCCATTTCATTTTTAATTTGGTTCAAGATAACTTAAGAGGGTTATCTTTGATTAATTTTAGGGTGCTAATATACAAATTTTTATTTCTATAATTATAACGATATTCACATTCCTTTAAATGTAAAAAGAACTT
>JAQRMW010000076.1 GCA_028599075.1 Urechidicola sp.
TTAAAATAATCTCTCAAGAAGAATAAATATTGAGCAATTTATGTATTATTTTTTGTTCAGAATAATTCTGATTTATGTGATTGTAAAAATTATTTCCAATGCTACTTCTCAATTCATCATCTAAAATTAATTTTTCCAATTTTTTAGAAAGTAAAATATCATCATTAGGAGGAACTAAAAATCCAACTTTTTCATTAATTACTACATTAGCACATTCACCTATATCTGTAACTATTACAGGCAACTTAGACAAACCATATTCTAATAAAGCTACAGGAAGCCCTTCTGATTTAGAAGATAAAACCCCTATATCAGTTTGTAATAATATGTTTTTAATATCTGTAGCATGATGGTATAAAAAAACCGAATCAGATAAACTATTAGATTGAATGAAGGTTTCTATTTGATGAAAGTATGCATCGTTATAATGATTACCTACTAAATGTAATGTCCAATTAGCATTAGCTTTCATTATAATTTTAAATGCACTTAATAAATTGAGGTGATCATTCTGAGGCCTAAATCCTGCTAAGCATACAATTCGCTTACCTTCAATCCCAGCTAAATTTGTTTTTGGAGTAACATCATTTAAAACTGCAAAATTAGGCAAGTAATAAAACTGCTTAGCTTTTAAATTATTTTCTGACCAATTTCTTAATTTTATATTGACTCCAATAACAGCACTAAAATAGTTAGAACAAATCCTCAATGGTTGCTTTTTTCTTTCGGATACTGTTTCGCTTCCACCAAAATGGTCATGCCAAATTAATTTAACTTTTGGGATCAGCAGCTTTGTAAGACTCGCAATAAAATAAGATGAAGAATGAGCATGAATTATAGAGATTTCATTTTTCTTAATATAATTTTTAAGCTTTAATACTGCTTTTATATCTAGAGTTTGCTTTCTATTTAAAAATAAATAGCCCACATTCTTAATTAACTTTTGCTTTAATACTCCTTCATTTCTTGTAGTGCATAAATAGGACTCCATAGCATTGTTTGATAAGGAATTAGCAATGTTAATTGCCATCATTTCTGCTCCACCTACAGCGAGTGAGTCAATTATTTGTATGACTTTTATTTTTTTAATAATTTCTTAATTTCAGTTTCAAATTTTTCTAGTGTAAATTGTTGTGACCAATTCTTTGCAGCTTCAATCTGTTTTTGGTATTCAACTTCATCATTCAAATATTCATCGACTTTATTTACAATTACTTCAATAGTATCTGTAACAAGAGCTCCTCTATTTCCATAATCAATCATAAAGGGCACACAAGAAACCTCAGTTGTTATTGGTAAACAAGACCAAAACATAGCTTCTGCGACTACCTTTGGCCAACCTTCGGACTTAGATATAAACACTAAAAAATGTGCTTGTTGATAGGCTTTAGTCACAATTTCTTTATCCGAATTTCCATGCAAAATAATAAATGATGATAGTTGATTCTGATTAATATAATTATCAACACGCCCTCTTTCAACTCCATCACCATATATATCTAAACGAACATTAAAACCCTTTTCTTTTAATTGCTGAACAACTTGTACGCTTTTAAGAGGTTGCTTACCCATTGTTAAACCTCCTACAAATATAAATCGTATTTCTTCTGATAAATTCTTCTTCTTAATTTCTTTTATAATATCTCTAGAATAAGATGCTGTAAAAAAAGGAATGATGTTTTTTGATTGATTACCCCACTCACCATAAACTAATACTTTTGTATTTTTAGTAAGCAATGTATTAGATAGTATCCATTTTTGCAATCGATAACTAAAAGGTTGTTTTGACTTCGGGTCCCAATTGCCTGCGTATTTTACAGTTTTTTGTTTTGAAGGAAACAACATTTGCACAAAGCATCCCAAAAGCACTACATTACTTGGGCATCGCAAATGAATATGATCTGCCCATTTCATTGTCTTATAAATTCTGAAACAAATAATAGGCATTTTAAAAATAGCTGTAAAACTATTTTTTATCGAGGTAATATCAAACGAATGAATTTCATTAAACTCAATATGCCGGTGTATATATTTAGAATCAATAGCTGTCTTTTCTTCTTCAGATAATGGTGCAACAATTTGTACTTCATCTACATTTTTTAACCACAGGTTCATTTCACGCACATAAGGTTCATAAGCAACAAATTGCTGCTTTTCTTTTTTATGAACTACATGTGTTATGATGGCGAATTTCATTTATATCTTTATAAAGTGGTCTCGATACTATTTTCTCCTTTGGTCAAAAATCTTCCGATAGCAATCGGAACGACCTGACGTTTTAATTAAAATCCTATTACTCTTTAACCCTTGGTTTATTAAACACTAGTGACAACCATCCTATCTTTCTACCAACCATTTCAGTTAAAGCTTCAACCCTTTTGTTTGTACTAAAAAAATTAAATCCCCTCAATAAAATTTGAAGAAAAACTATAACATTCCATTGTAATCTTGATTTAAAGCTTGGACTTGGGTATTTTACTCTCCAAACATACCATCCATTTCTAACAACCATTTTACCATATTGATATAAATTAGGCCTTCCAGAGGGTTCGTGGTGATGTTCTAATTTTGCTGCGGTATTTACATATAATTTTCCGAGTTTCTAAACTCGGAAA
>JAQRMW010000077.1 GCA_028599075.1 Urechidicola sp.
TTACACCCACTTTCAATTTTAAAAATTTCCTCAACAACATCTCCATGAGGGTCTAAAAAAGCACACCCTCTACCACTTCAAACATCTTGCAAAAACAAGTTTTTTAAAAGTGTTGTTTTTCCTGTTCCTGTTTTTCCAAGAACAAAGGTGTGAAGTAGTCGGTCAGAGGGTTTTATTCCGAAGATTTGGTTTTGGTTTCGGAAGTTTGTCTTACCAATATATGAAATGTTTTTGTTTAATCAGAGCATTAACTGATTATATTTTTATTTTGGAGAATTGGTAGGTGGATTTATTTTTGTTAAATATGTTGACACTTAACATACGGAAGAGTTATAATGCTTTCACAGTCATAGTTTTTATCTGTGGATAAGTTCTTTGATTTTTTCTGAAATATGATTTAATAAATAAGTAGTATTAGGTTACATTAACAATTTAATAGGAAATAAACATGAGAAAAAATAAACAGTTGAAGCCTGAAGGTTTCTAGTATTAACACAAAACGGCTTTAAAGCCGTTTTGTGTTAATAAAATCAAGATAATTTTCTTTCTTGTATTTCTATTTCATTTCTATGGCTTGCCCATACGCTTTCAAAAGGATAATCATTCTTTTCATTCTCCCACATAGAGAGACATTTTTTTATATTTTTTATCGCTAGTTTATTTGATTCTATGGCAGATATTGATTCTAGCCCATCTTTCTCCATGTAATACTCACTTTTTATATAAAAATGATATGCTAAACTATCATATGATTCAATAGTGAGAGATTCTCCAGATTTTTTGATTATTTTTAAAACAATGTCCTCTAATTCAAACATTTCATTAAAAATCTTTTCTTGTGATATATAGCCTCTTTTTTTATTTTGTACCACAATCTCGGCGTTATAGTACATTAAGTTGAATATTGCTTTTATACGCTCTCCATCGGTATTCATTAAATCTCTATCTACTACTATTCTTGCTACATCTTTTGCATCAGAAAATAAATCGCATTCCCACAAAAGAACAGACAAATGAATTAGTAATTTAGAATCTACTTTATAATCCCGTGCTTTAACTAGTTTAGTTAATTCATTAATTTTATTTTTTGTTTTATTAGCTTTTCCAAGTGCTTGGCATACTTCTGAATATCTTAATAAACCCCATTCATAATGTATTAAGTTTTTGTTTTTTTCATCGTTTAAGATGTGATCTTCATACATTTTGTCTGCTTTAACATACATAGCGCTCTTTAGTGCAAATTCACAAATTTGTAATTTGTAAGAAAATGATTTTTCTCCTAATAATTGTAAACTGTCATCAAATTTTTTAAATAGTTTTACGCCCATTTCTTTTCTTTCGAACTCTTTTATATCCTTATCTTCAAATTTTTTAATCAATTCTTTAGACTCAAGTATAAAGTTATCATTTTCTGGAATATTTATTAATTTACTTGGAGTTAGTACTTTTTGAGGACTTAGTATTCCGCTCAATCTTGTATCAAAAGTGTCAACAGCATCTAATAATGTTTCAAACTGAAGTAACCTTCTTTCCTTTTCTTGTTTACTGCTATTGCTTTTGTAGACCATTCTGTGCTGCATTTCAGACCAGGCATGCTGGGTAATTGTCCTAACTTGCAGTTCAAGTTTATCAAATAAAATTTGATCCTCTTTTGTTTCACAAGCATAACAATCATCATAAGGTTTAGGCTCAATCCAATAGTGTACATCTGTATATCCAGTATTATTCGACTCTACATTGAACCGTTCTTTATCCATAGTAAGATTCATCTCCGATATGAGGTCATTAATATAAGGAGATGGGTTTTCTTTTCTACAATGAACTCTTGCCTGAAGTATATTAAATCTTTTGTGATTTAATATTTCTTGATGCAATAATTTCATTTTTGTTTGAGAGAATACTATTATTCTAGCACCGACAATGTCATTTATATTATCTTTGATATCTTGTAAACTTTTAAAAACAATGCCCTCAGTTTCAGATAAAGATTTTGCTTTTTTTATGGCACTTTTAACACTTTTTACTCTTACTTGAAAACTAAAAATCATCGAATCGTGTAACTCCCATTCTTTTAGCGAATTTTCAAGCCACAATGATAATGCCTTCGTTTGCTCTTCTAAATCAGACAAGGCTCGCCTAACCAAAATTTCGGCTTCATCATTAAACTCAACTTTTTTATTTTTCATAGAATTTATCCTTCTGTCGGTGGTTTATTTTTCCCTATTAACTTTTTAATACCTTGTATCTCATCTAATATGCTTTTACTATTTCTAACTTCTTTAATTGGTATTTCTTTACTGGTATGCTTTCTTAAGGGGTCATTATGGATTTGTTCTAAAACACTTTTAATATAATGTGAATATTCTTCACCTTTATTTGAACTAGATGAAAATTGATCGGAAAAACCAACTATAGATTTTGCCAATACAGATTTATAGGCGTAATCTTCTGCAATATCTCTTTGTTTTACATATTGTCCTGCACAAAACCAAGCGCCAGCTATCAATATAGGCAATAAAGATATCCTGCCAATTATCACTTGAGTACTTGCTTCATTTTCCCAAACAATCCATATGCCAATTCCAATAGCAGTAACAATAAATGCAGCCGCGCCTCGAACCCATAATTTTGCAGAACCATCTTTTTTTGATTCGTTATATTTCTCTGAAAATGCAGCACTAATACCTGAGGCTGTTGTATATTCAAGCGCATCTTTTGCATCATCAATAAGTTTTTTTGCATCTTTTAAATAAGCCTGATGGTCTTCGGAGAAACTTATAAGTTGCTGTTCATACTCATCTGTTTTTGTTTTTTGATCTTCTAATTGATTTTCTCTTTCTGATACTTTTTTACTGAAATTATCAATAGCCTCATTATGTGTTTCCGAGTGAGAAAGTAAGTCTTGTATTTGTTCAGACCTTTTGTTATCTATATCAAGAAGATTCTCTACCTCATCCCTGTTTCTTTTAGTTTCTTCTATTAGTTCATCAAAAACAACCTTCTTTTCTTCAAGATTTCCTATCTTTTCTGTGATTTCGTCTTTTGATTTTAAAATGTCATTTTTTAAAATATCGCTCGACTTTTTAATTTCCAAAATTTCTTGCATTTCCTCTTTTAATGAAAATGCCTCTTTTTGTAAGTTATTGATATAATCATTAAAAACCTCAATTCTTTCGTTGGAATATCTCAAACCAAAATTACGAAGCAGGGGTTTAGTGTTTTCCAATTCACTTGATAAACTTGATAAATCTGTATTTCTAATATAGGCATCTATATTTCTTACATGAGTAATAAGATTATTTCGCTCTTGATAGTTTGATTTTTGAATAAATTTTGCAGGGGATTTTGTTAGGGTTGTTATATCTATTAAGATAGACTCAACGCTTGCTATTAAGCTTTTAGCAACATATTCATTCTCACTTCCATAGGTAGTGTCGCCATAATCAGACGTTTTGATTAGACGAATATTTTTCTTTATCTCGTCTCTATTATTTCTTAAATCTTCAATAGTTTGGATGCTCATAATGATCTGTTATTAAAAAATATGCAAATAATGGAATTATTTATGGTAAAAATTTCGTATATTCTACCCCAAAAACCATTTTTTAATTAATAAAAACCACCCTAATAGAGTGGTTGGTGAATTTTGCGGTAGCAAAATCCACATTGTTTTTGTCTACTCTTTACTTCCTTGAATATATTCGTTTAAAACTGCAATATAACTCTCAGAACAGATAACATCAAGTCTGTAATAAACTGACTCAATATCACCTTGATTTTTCCAGTTGAGCTGACTTTTTAATATTCCATTTATATCACTGAAAACATCTCGAGCTTGATAGATATTCTCAACAGCAGTTTTGATGCTTTCTAATTGCTTACAAGTCAAACCATCAAATACATCTTCTAGTTTTTTAGTCATCATATCCTCCATCTTCACTATCATCCATATGTTGTGTTAAAGTCTGCAACAGGTGGTCATAATCGCCACTCATTGCTTCATCAAGTACAGAATTTATCCATTTATTCTCAAATCCTTGTTTTCTTGCAAGTTTTTGAAAATGACCCATCAGTGCAAAAGCATTACCATCAACACCAACCAAATCACCAATAACTTTTTTATTATCATCCCTCATTTTTTAACTCCTTTATTTGTCATTACAGTATTTCGTAAGTCTCCACTTGTATGGTCGTTGTCATATTCAACAATGAGTTTCTCGCATCCTTGAGTTGCTATACATACACCGCCAGTAGAATGAATAAAAACCCCATATTTTTCACTTAACTTTTTAAGTTCTTGTGTAAATTTGAAATACCTTTCTGCTTCTGATTTTTTGTATATTTCTGTCATTTTTCCATCCTGTTTTTGATTACTATTTCCCATGTTCAATTACTCCATCATTAACTAAATCAATCAATCTTTTAACTGCTACCTTGTGAT
Organism: Urechidicola sp.; assembly: GCA_028599075.1. Classification (GTDB taxonomy): domain Bacteria; phylum Bacteroidota; class Bacteroidia; order Flavobacteriales; family Flavobacteriaceae; genus Urechidicola. The sequence goes on from JAQRMW010000077.1 coordinate 4,442, forward strand.
ATTGTTTATCCAACTCATAACCCAAATAATCTCTATCAGATAGAACAGATGCAACAGCAGTAGAACCTGAGCCACTAAAAGCATCAAGCACAATATCGCCAACATTACTAAATTTAGTAATAAGGGGTATCAAAATATCTACTGGTTTTTGGGTGGGATGTAAACCATTACCGCTATACTTCCAAGGCATAACCGAGGGTAGTGGTTCGTCTGGAACATCAGGATAACCTTTGGTTAATAGATAAGCACATTCATGACGATATTTCAGATACTTTTTGCCTGAATCATAGCCCTTAGTCCAAACAATATGTGAGGCGATATTAAATCCTGCTTTCTTCCACGCATACATGAATTTATCAATTGAGTTCCATCCATAGAAAACAATGCAAAAACTTTTAGGTTTTAAAAGTCTGTACATTTGCTTGAAAGAGGGAAGTAACCAGTCAGCACAGTTATTAGAGGTATCATTTTTAATGCCTCTGCCACTTCTATCTTTGTAATTAGTCAACCCTTAAAAACCCACCCAACCAAATCCCTGCATTCACTCAAAACCAATAAAACTTCTTTTTATATCCCAAGGGTAGGCTTTGCGCTCCAATGCCGCAAAATTTATGCTGT
>JAQRMW010000078.1 GCA_028599075.1 Urechidicola sp.
ATTGCAATATCAAAGTTCCAACTCCAGAAATGCCTTCAATGACAATGGCTTTAGAAAAGTATATTGTTGATGTAAATAAGAGATAGGAAATAAAAAATAAATTTTAAAAGCCGTTTTGCTCTAGCAAAACGGCTTTTTTATGCAAAAAGGTTGTTGTAAATATCTTCGATTTTTGAAACCAATACAATTTTTATTGCGTAGTTCTTTTTGGCAATCTTATTAAATTTTGAAACAAATATTTTGGTAAACCCTAACTTCTCTGCCTCTATAATTCTTTGTTCAACTCTATTTACTGGTCTAATTTCTCCTGCCAAACCAACCTCTGCAGCAAAACAAAATTCTTGTGCAATCGGGTCATCATCATTTGACGAAAGTATAGCAGCAACAACTGCCAAATCAATTGCTGGGTCATCTATTTTTATCCCCCCTGTAATATTTAAAAACACATCTTTTGCCCCTAATCTAAACCCTGCTCGCTTTTCTAAAACTGCCAACAACATGTTTAGTCTTTTAATATTATAACCGGTTGAAGAGCGTTGAGGTGTCCCGTAAACTGCAGTACTTACCAAAGCTTGTACCTCAATCATCAATGGGCGCATCCCCTCTAAAGTTGCTGAAATTGCTGTTCCGCTGAGTGATTCATCTTTTTGTGAAATTAGTATTTCTGATGGGTTTTCAACCTCACGAAGTCCAATACTTTGCATTTCATAAATCCCTAATTCTGATGTTGATCCAAAACGATTTTTTTGAGCTCTTAATATCCTGTAAGTATGATTTCTGTCGCCTTCAAACTGTAAAACAACATCTACCATATGCTCCAAAACCTTTGGGCCAGCAATATGACCATCCTTGGTAATATGACCAATTAGCAAAACTGGTGTTGCCGTTTCTTTGGCAAATTTTATTAACTCGGCAGTAGTTTCTCTTATTTGCGAAATACTTCCAGGAGAGGCTTCAATAGAGTCGGTATGTAATGTTTGAATGGAGTCAATAATTAACACATCAGGTTGAATATCCTCAATATTTTTAAAAATATTTTGCGTTTTAGTTTCTGTTAAAACTAAACAATCATTATTTTTATTCACCAATCTTTCGGCACGCATTTTTATTTGATTCTGACTTTCTTCACCAGAGACATATAATACTTTTTTTTCGATTGATAGGGCTACCTGTAATAATAATGTAGATTTTCCGATTCCCGGTTCACCCCCCAATAAGGTCATTGAGCCTCTGACTAAACCACCACCTAAAACACGATCTAACTCATTATTTTTTGTAGCGATTCTATCTTCATCATTTAAAATGATATCTATAATCTTTAAGGCTTTAGGAGTTTTCTTAGCTGTTGGTGATTGTTTCCAAGCACGCTTTTCATCCTTTTGAATAATTTCTTCTGCAATGGTATTCCATTCATTACAAGCAGTACACTTACCAATCCATTTTGCATATTGAGTACCGCAGTTTTGACAGAAAAAAGTTGTTTTAGTTTTTGCCATAGTACAAAGAAAAGAAATTATTTTTCTTTGTTGTAAATAGGTAGCATTAAAAATGATAAACCACCGAAAGTTAAAACCATCAAGGTTTGTGATGCCCACATTAATAATCCAAAAGATGTTCCGGATTCTTGGTTAATTCCGTATAGAACTAAGGCCTGAGCCACAAAAACTGGATAAGCTCCAAAACCACCGTTTGTAATCGACATTGCTATGGCTCCGGCAATGAACCCCACCAGAATTGCTTCAAATGAAAGATTAGAAGTTTCGGGAATTGTAAAAGTTACCACCCAAAACATAAGAACATACATTGCCCAAATAAAAAAAGTATGAAAAACAAAAGGCCACTTTTTCTTCATTTTAAAAACACTGCTCATCCCTTCAATTAACCCTTTAATAAAGGTTCTTATTTTAATAAGAATAGGGTTCTTAGACTTCTTAAAAAGTCTAAACCCTACAAAGGAGGCAATTAGTAAAACACTTAACAATATTATTTTTTGAACAGGATCAGTATCAGAAAAATAATCTAAAATAAGGTCTGTTTGTAAAAAGAAAACCACCCCTAAAATTAGTAATAGCATTATAACATCTGAAACACGTTCAGCAACGATAGTTCCAAATCCTTTTTCAAAAGGGATGTCTTCATATTTGCTCATGGTTGCAGCCCTACCTATTTCTCCTGACCTTGGAACAACTAAATTTAAAAGGTAGGCTACAAGTACTGCCATAACACTATTAGCGAACCTTGGTTTATAACCGATTGGTTCTAGCATAAAATGCCAGCGATAAGCACGAGATAAATGACTTAAAGCACCAAAAACCAAAGAAAGCATAATCCAAGAGTAATTAGCATTTTTTAAGTCATAAATTATTTGATCTATTTGATTATCAGAAAATTTACCTAAATAATACCATATCAGTACAGCTCCCAAAAGTATTGGGAACAATGTAAAAATCGTTTTTTTTAGTTTTTTATTCAAGAAGCTAATTCAATAAGTTGGTGTCTTCATTAGGAAACACTAGTGAAGGTTTAAATTTTTTGGCAATTTCCATTTCCAAAATCCCATAAGTAATCAAAATTAATACATCCCCCACAGCGACTTTTCTTGCCGCAGCTCCGTTTAGGGTAATCTCACCACTTTTTCTAGTGCCAGGAATTGCATAGGTTTCTAACCGCTCTCCATTATTGTTGTTTACAATCTGAACTTTTTCTCCCTCAATTATGTTTGCAGCGTCCATAAGATCTTCGTCAATGGTGATGCTACCGATATAATTTAATTCAGCTCCTGTTACTTTAACACGATGAATTTTAGATTTTACTACTGTTACTTGCATGCTGCAAAAATAGTTTTTTTTAAGATGTTTTGTAGCTATAATTTAATATTGTCAATCAACCTTATTTTATCAGCAAAAACTGCTATAAAGGCACGGTAATTTTTTTTAGAGTTGTTGTTTGGTGCTTGTTTTAAGGTTTCTTCATCGGCAATTTGAAAATACTCTAACTCTAGAATTGGCTGCTTTTTAAATTCATTTTTTACCCAATTTATACAATCTTCAATACAATCAGTTTCAAATTTTTCTCGAACTTGTTTTAAAGTTTTATAAATAAGAGGGGCTGCTTTTCTTTGTTCAGAAGTTAATAAGGTATTTCTAGAACTCATTGCTAGCCCATCATCTTCTCTAAAAATCTTACACCCAATTACATTGACATCTAGTTTGTTTTTAGCTACCATTTTTTTGATGATTTGCAATTGTTGAAAATCCTTTTCGCCAAAATATGCATTTGTTGGATTTACAATTTCAAAGAGTTTTTTAACTATGGTTCCTACACCATCAAAATGTCCAGCTCTAAATTCTCCTTCCATTAAATGCTCTAATCCATCAAAATTAAAAGATGAAGACTCCACTTTATCAGCATACATTTCGTTGGCAGTAGGAGCGAAAACTACATCACATTTTACTTTATTTAAAAGTGATATATCAGCCTCTAAAGTTCGAGGGTATTTTTTTAAATCTTCAGCTTTATTAAATTGAGTTGGATTAACAAAAATACTAACAACTACAAAATCGTTATTTAATGAAGCGCTATTAATTAAAGATAAATGCCCTTTATGTAATGCTCCCATAGTCGGAACAAAGCCGATAGTTTTATCAGCAGAAAATGAAGATATATACTCTTGTAAGTTTTTTATGCTTTTAAAAACCAACATTTGATTCTGTTAATTACTGTTAAAGGGTTGCAAACTTACTCTATTACAACATAAAACTGTATATATTTTCGTATTTTTGCAAAAATATATTATCCGAATACAAGATGAAAGATAAGAGAGTATTGTGCGTTTCTTCAGAAGTAGTTCCTTATTTACCAGAAACAGAAATGGCAAAAATGTCCTTTGAGGCTGCGAGAATGGTTCATGGGAAAAGTGGACAAACAAGAATTTTTATGCCAAGGTTTGGGGTGATTAACGAGAGAAGACACCAATTGCATGAAGTGATAAGACTATCGGGAATGAACATGATAATTAACGACATGGATATGCCGTTGATTATTAAGGTAGCATCGATTCCTAAAGAGAGAATGCAAGTTTATTTTATTGACAACGAAGAATACTTTAAGCGTAAAGCCACCTATTCAGGAGCCGATGGCGAGTTGTTTGATGACAATGATGAGCGAATGATTTTCTTTGTAAAGGGAGTTGTTGAAACTGTAAAAAAATTAAATTGGGCTCCAGATATTATTCATGTTCATGGATGGATGGCATCATTGTTACCAATTTATTTAAAAGAATACTACAAAGATGATGCGCTTTTCTCTAACAGTAAAATTGTAACTTCATTATACAATAACGGATTTTCAGGAACGTTAGACCAAGAGTTAAAAGATAAAGTTGGTTTTGATAAAGTTGAAAATTTAGAGAGCATCAATGAGCCGATTCACGAAAATCTTCAAAAAATTGCCATAGAAAATTCGGATGCAATTATTATTGGAAGTGAAGATTTAAGCGCTGATTTGATTGATTATGCTAAATCTTTAAACAAACCCGTTTTAGATTACCATCCTGAAGACGACTTTGCAGATGCGTATCTAGAATTTTACGAAACTCAAATTTTACAATAAAATAAATTACCATTGTTTATGACAACAAAAGTTGTGAATGTTTTAAAACAAGGAGGGATATCTTTGTTTATAATTTTAGGATTATTGGCTTGCGAAGGGCCTATTGATAATGTTGGAGTTAACATAGTTGATAATGATGTTTTTGAAGATGGAAAGTATACTTCAGAAGTTGTCACCTACAACAAAAATATAGAAAAGAGGTTAGCTAATAAATTGGATCAATACTTATTAGGTGTTTATAAAAACGATGATTTTGGGCAAATAGACGCCTCTGTTATTGCTCAATTAACATTTAACACTGATATTGATTTTGGAGTTAATCCATCTATAGATACTGTTATTTTAAACATTCCTTATTATGCTACTAGAGATGGAAACGATGAAGATGGCTTTCCAAATTTCGTTCTTGATTCTATTATTGGTAACCAAGAAGTTGTGTTTAATTTAAAAATATCTGAATTACAAACCTATTTAAACACCCTAGACCCTTTAAACCCTTCAGAAGAACTAGATTATTTTACAGATGATAATTATACAGTTAATATGACACCGTTATATTATAATGAAGAATTTAAACCTAATGAGATAGATACTGTTTTATATGTGAATAGACCTGAAATAATTTCTGATCCAGAAAATGATATTTATAGTGTTGATACAATTAAAAGGGTTGATGCTATGCCAACGATAAAAGTACCATTAGATGAAGATTTTTTCACTAACAATTTTTTAAACAATCCTGCAGTATTTGAATCCACATCAGCTTTTATAGAGTTCTTCAATGGCTTATATATTGAAGCAAGCCCAGGAGCAAATCCAGAAGCGTCATTGATGACTCTAGATTTTTCAGCAGCAACCATGACAATTTATTATACTAATACTGAGTTTGAGAAAAGAACTAAGCAAACCGCTACTTTTCTTTTCGGAAGCGTTACGAATAACAAATATACAAGAGATTACTCTGGGTCAATCGCTGAGCCTATTATAAATAACCCTGATGAAGTATTTGGTGATGATCAATTGTTTGTTCAAGGTGCTGCTGGCTCAATAGCGTTGTTAGATTTATTTACAGAAGATAACCTAGCAGAATTAAGAAGTAATAATTGGTTAATAAACGATGCAAACTTAATTTTTTATATAGATCAAACCGCAGATTTATCTATAGTTCCTGATCGTTTACTTTTGTACAATTATGATGATGGTAATCATTTAACAGATTTTTTGTTTGAAGGTTTTTCCTCTTTTGGTGGCGGTATAGAATATGATGACGATGAAGACAATCCAACCCCAATCTTATATAAAATAAACATAACAGATTATGTTTCAAAAATATTAGCGTTTGAAGATGCAATAGAACCATCTAAATTGGCGTTGAAAGTTTTTAATAATTCTGATTTTCCATTAGACCTAGCTGATTTTGAGGTAGATGATTATAGTTGGAATCCTAAAGGAATTATTTTACACGGTAATAATACTACCGATATTGAAAAAAGAGTAAAATTAGAAATTACTTATACAGAAATAAACAACTAACTAATACAAACATTGCTATGTGTGGAATTGCAGGTTATATAGGATACCGAGATGCGTATCCAATAGTAATAAAAGGATTACAACGTTTAGAATATCGCGGTTATGATAGCGCTGGTATACTACTTTTTGATGAAGATGTATTCATTTCAAAAACCAAAGGAAAAGTTTCTGACCTAGAAGCTTTAATGACTAACGGAACTTCTAAAAATGGAAGTATTGGTTTTGGACACACGCGTTGGGCAACTCACGGAGTTCCTAATGATGTGAACTCTCATCCACATGTTTCTAATTCTGGTGAATTGGTGATTATTCATAACGGAATCATCGAAAATTACGACGCTATAAAAAAAGAGTTAGCAAAAAGAGGTTATACGTTTCAGAGCGATACAGACACAGAAGTTCTAGTAAACCTTATCGAAGAAGTTAAAAAAACACATGATTGCAAATTAGGAAAGGCAGTTCAAATAGCCCTAAACCAAGTTATTGGCGCTTATGCCATAGCTGTTTTTGATAAAGCAAAACCAGATGAATTGGTTGTAGCAAGATTAGGTAGTCCAATTGCTATTGGGATAGGAAAAGAGAATAAAGAATTTTTTGTTGCTTCAGATGCATCACCTTTTATAGAATATACCAAAGACGCCATTTATTTAGATGATGAAGAAATGGCAATCATCAGAAAAGATAAAGGAATTAAGATTAGAAAGATTAAAGACGATTCTTTAATAACTCCTCAAGTTCAAGAATTAAAAATGAATCTTGAACAAATAGAAAAAGGAGGGTACGATCATTTCATGCTCAAAGAAATATATGAACAGCCAGATGCAATTACCGACACATATAGAGGAAGGTTAATTGCTAATAAAGGAATCATTAAATTGAGTGGGGTAGATAATAATTTAGAAAAGTTTACCAATGCCAATCGAATTATTATTGTTGCTTGTGGTACATCCTGGCATGCAGGTTTAGTAGCTGAATATCTTTTTGAAGATTTTGCTAGGATACTGGTAGAGGTTGAATATGCTTCCGAGTTTAGATATAGAAATCCTATTTTAACCGAGAAAGATATTGTAATAGCCATATCACAATCTGGAGAAACAGCAGATACTTTGGCGGCAATCAAATTAGCTCAAAAAAAAGGTGCTTTTGTTTATGGCGTTTGTAATGTTGTAGGCTCATCTATTGCTCGTGAAGCAGATGCAGGTTCTTACACACATGCTGGCCCAGAGATTGGTGTTGCATCAACCAAAGCATTCACAACTCAAATCACAGTCTTAAGTTTAATGGCGTTGAGATTGGCAAATGCTAAAGGAACAATGTCAGCTTCAAAATACCGTCTGTATTTGCAAGAGCTAGAATTGATCCCTCAAAAAATAACGAGCCTTTTAAAAATAGATGACCATATTAAAGAGATTGCAAAAGAATATTTACTTTCTAACAACTGCTTATATTTAGGACGTGGATTTAATTTTCCAGTTGCCTTAGAAGGAGCTTTAAAGTTAAAAGAGATTTCATATATCCACGCAGAAGGATACCCTGCTGCAGAAATGAAACATGGACCTATTGCTTTGATTGATGATAGAATGCCTGTATTTGTAATTGCAATAAATAAAGGGCATTACGAAAAAGTGGTGAGTAACATCCAAGAGATAAAATCTAGAAGCGGAAAAATAATTGCGATTGTTACAGAAGGTGATATACAGGTAAAAGAAATTGCAGATCATGTAATTGAAATTCCTGAAACCGAAGAGGCGTTGACACCTTTATTAACTACAATTCCTTTACAATTGTTATCATATCATATAGCAGTGATGAGAAACTGCAATGTAGATCAGCCTAGAAATTTAGCAAAATCTGTTACGGTAGAATAATAGGTTTCTGAAATAATAAAAAAGAGTTGAACAATCATTTTAGATTATTCAACTCTTTTTTCTTTGGTAAGAATTCTAATTAGAATAGCATCTTAATATTAGCTGCAAATAGTTTTACTGCGATTGCTAATAATATAACTCCAAATATTTTTCTGATAATTTGTATCCCATTTGGACCAATCATTTTTTCAATTTTTTTAGAGGTTTTTAAAACAATAAAAATCACTAAAACATTTAGCAAAACCGCAACAATAATATTTTCTAGATTAAATTCTGCTCGTAATGAAAGTAAGGTAGTTAAACTTCCTGGGCCAGCAATTAAAGGAAATGCTAATGGAAAAACCGAAGCGGTCATTGTACTTCCTTCCTCATCTTTATAAAGCGTAATTCCCAAGATCATTTCAAGGGCTATAAAAAACAATATAAATGCACCAGCAACAGCAAAGGAGTTTACATCAATTCCAATAACTGTCAATAAGCTTTTGCCTAAAAACAAGAATGCAATCATAATAACCCCAGCAATAATCGATGCTTTTCCAGATTCTATATGCCCCACCTTTTTTCGTAAATCAATTATTAGAGGGATATTTCCGATAATATCAATCACCGCAAATAAAATCATAAAGGCGGTAAAAACTTCTTTAAAATTAAAATTCATAATAGTGTATTTTTTGAGGGCGCAAAAATAGAAAACAATCGTTATAATTGGCTACAATATAGCAAAATAAAAAATGTATTTTTGCCGCATGATACAATTAGGGAAAACCATTCTGTCTGAAGACATTATCGAAAAAGAGTTTGTGTGTAATCTTTCTGCTTGTAAAGGTGCTTGCTGTGTTGATGGTGATGCAGGTGCCCCACTAGAAGAAGATGAGCTCAAAATTTTGATGGACATTTACCCAAAAGTAAAACCCTTTTTACGGAAAGAAGGAATCAAAGCAATTGAAGAACAAGGCTTATTTACCACAACTGATGGAGAACATGAAACAACTTTAATTGCTGGAAAAGATTGTGCCTATGTAATTTTTGATGAAAATGAAACTGCTCTTTGCGGAATTGAAGAAGCATACAATCAAGGAGAGATTTCATGGAAAAAACCAATTTCTTGCCATTTATATCCGGTAAGAGTGCAACAGTATTCTGAGTTTGCTGCGGTTAATTATCATAAGTGGCTCATCTGTGGCGATGCATGTACATTAGGTAAAGAGCTACAAGTACCTGTGTATAAATTTGTAAAGCAAGCCCTCATTAGAAAATTTGGAGAAGATTGGTATGCCGAATTAGAAGTGGTTGCTAGGGAGTACAAAAAGAGATAACTCTTTAAAATTATAATTTTCAAAAAACAAGCTCCATAGAGTTAATATGTATTCCTAAGTTTGCAGAAGGTAAAGCTAAATTTGCAAATATTACTTAATCACGTCTGTTACCGATTTTAAATCTAATTTGGTGGTTTGCTTGCCTTTTTTAATAGCAATGTAGCTATGTACATTTCCTAATTCAGAAATTAAAGAGAGCTTGGTTTGTACAAATTTTTCGTACGCATCCATATCTTCAATTACAATTTTTAATAGAAAATCAAAATTTCCCGAAACCTGATAGCATTCCATCACTTCAGGAAAAGAGTTTACCTGTTTTAAAAATTTTTCTAAAAAACTTCTTGTATGTCCTTTTAGTGTCACACCAATAAAAATAGTTTGCTTAAGTCCAATTTTTCGCTCATTTAACAAAGCCACGTAATTATCTATATAGCCTTCTTTTTCTAATTTTTTGATTCGCTCAAAAACAGGAGAGGTAGACAGGTTTAATTTTTCGGATAATTTCTTAGTTGTAATTCTACAATTCTCTTGTAATAATCCAAGAATTTTATAATCGGTTTTATCTAGCTTATAACCCATCTTATTTTTTGTTTAAACAAACATTTTTTCAAATTTAAAGAATTTATGAATAGTAATAATGATATATACAGAATAAAAGACTGAATATCTTTTAGTAGAAAGGATAAACGTAAATTACAGTTAATTATTGAAGTAATTTAGCCTTTATGGGAGATTCAAATACAATATTTAAGACCTTTATTAATCAGAAAGATTATGATGGAGGTATTACAAGAGGTGAGTTAAAATTAGATGATTCGATTACAGATATTTGGAAATTGTCATCAAACGAAAATATCTTAGGACCATCGCCAAAAGCGATGAAAGCAATAACCGATAATATTTCAAATTTACATGAATATGGCTTTAGAGATGATGCCTTATTAAAAGAGGCCATTTGTAAAGCTACACCTGCATTTACTCCTCAAACTATTTTTACAGCAAATGGAGGAAGTGAAATTTTAGAATTGATAACACGGGCTTTTTTAACTCCTGGTTTAGAGTGTATCATTAGCACCCCAACTTTTATAGCATATAAAAATTTGATAGAAAGTGAAGGAGCGGTTGTTGTTGATGTGCCATTAGAGCCTGTAAATTATACGTTGGATGTTGATGCAGTTTTGAATGCGATTACACCTAATACAAGAATCATCTTTATTACAAACCCAAACAACCCAACCGGAACCTATACAAACAAAGAGGATATGGATTCTCTAATCGATAGGGTTCCGAGTCATGTTGTAGTAGTTTATGATGAGGTTTATTATCATTTTTCTGACGCATTTGATTATCCAAGAGCAATTGATTATATTAACCAAGGTAAAAATGTGATTGGAGTTCATAGTTTTTCAAAGTCATATGGATTGGCAGGAATCCGTTTAGGCTATGGCATTTCAACTAAAAAAATAACTGCATATATCGAGAATATTCAACGTCCCTTTATGATTAATACCTTGTCGCAAGTTGCAGGAATTGCAGCTTTAGAAGATTTAGATCATTTAAACAATACAGTTGATTTAATAAAAACTGAAAAAGAGTGGTTATATAAAGAGTTTAAAAAAGTAGGAATTAATTATTGGCCAACGCAAACAAATTTTATTTTTCTTGACCCACCAATGGACTTGCATTTGTTTACCAGTAAGTTGCTCGAATTCGGAATTATGGTTAGACCATGTGACAAGTTTGGAGCACCAAATGGAATACGAATCACCATTGGAAACCGAAAAGCAAATACTGTTTTAATAAAAGGACTCTCATCAATTTATAAATAAGATACATTATGTCAAGATATCATAGTTTAGGAAAAATTCCACCCAAAAGACACACTACTTTCAGTAACCCAAATGGTGGTTTGTATCAAGAAGAATTATTTGGAACCGCTGGTTTTGCAGGTATGTCATCATTGTTGTATCACTTGTATCCGCCAACCGTGGTATCAGAAATAAAAAATACGGGGTCAGTTGCACCAAAGGTTGCAATTGAAAAAAATATGAAAGCACTGAGCTTTAAAGGATTTTCATTACAGCCCGAAAATGACTTTTTAGATAGTAGAAAAACCTTATTTGTAAACAACGATTTGCATATAGGTTTGGCAGCTCCTAAATCTTTTTCTAAAGATTACTTTTATAAAAATGGTGATGCCGATGAAATGCTATTTATCCATGTAGGATCTGGAACTTTACGGACTAATTATGGAAATATCCCTTTTAAATATGGCGATTATCTAATCATCCCTAAGGGGACTATTTATCAAATAGATTTTGATACGGAAGAAAATAGAATTTTATATGTCGAATCTTTTCAACCAATTTTTACTCCAAAAAGGTATCGAAATAATTTTGGACAATTATTAGAACACTCTCCTTTCTGTGAGCGCGATATTAGATTGCCACAAGATTTAAAAGCACATGACGAAAAAGGAGATTTTTTGGTGAAAATTAAAAAGCAAGGAGTAATGTGGGAGTATACTTACAGCAACCACCCTTTTGATGTTGTTGGTTGGGATGGGTTTAATTATCCATACGCTTTTTCAATTCATGATTTTGAGCCGATTACTGGACGAATTCATATGCCTCCTCCTATCCACCAAACTTGGGAATCGGCAGGGTTTGTAGTTTGTAGTTTTGTGCCGAGAATGTACGATTATCACCCAAAGGCAATTCCAGCACCTTATCATCATTCTAATATTGATTCAGAAGAATTATTATATTATGTAGATGGCGATTTTATGAGTCGTAATAATATCGAAAAAGGACAAATAACATTACATCCGGGTGGAGTTCCTCATGGGCCACACCCAGGAGCAATAGAGCGAAGTGTAGGGAAAAAAGAAACAGGAGAATTAGCGGTAATGATAGACCCTTTTAGCCCAATGTCAATTACCGAAGAAGCATTAAAATTACAAGTAGAAGATTATCACAAATCGTGGATTATTTAATTATCAATTTAAAAAAACTAACACTATGTCAGCCGAAATAAAAAACTTAGAAAATTTACAGAATACAACTTACGGATTAGAGAAACTATTTGATGATGCAGAAGATTTTTTGCCATTATTAGGAACAGATTATGTAGAGCTATATGTGGGTAATGCAAAACAATCAGCTCACTTTTACAAAACAGCATTTGGGTTTCAATCTGAAGCATTTGCAGGATTAGAAACAGGAGTAACAGATCGTGTATCGTTTGTATTGAAACAAGATAAAATTCGCTTGGTTTTAACAACACCTTTAGACGAAGGAGGACCAATAAACGAACACATTAATAAGCATGGAGACGGTGTAAAAGTAATTGCACTTTGGGTTGAAGATGCAACAAAAGCATTCGAAGAAACTACAAAAAGAGGAGCGAAACCTTTTATGCAGCCGACAAAAGAAGAAGATAAAGATGGCTTTGTTATCCGTTCAGGAATTTATACTTACGGAGAAACTGTGCATATTTTTGTAGAGCGTAAAAACTACAATGGTGTCTTTTTACCAGGGTATAGAAAATGGGAATCGCATTACAACCCTACTGATGTTGGTTTACGTTATATTGACCATATGGTAGGAAATGTAGATTGGGGAGAAATGAAAACTTGGTGCGAATTTTACGCTAAAGTTATGGGATTTGCGCAAATAGTTTCGTTTACTGATGATGATATTTCTACTGACTATACTGCTTTAATGTCTAAAGTAATGAGTAACGGAAATGGTAGAATAAAATTCCCTATAAACGAACCAGCAGAAGGAAAAAAGAAATCTCAAATAGAAGAATATATCGATTTTTATAAAGGTGCTGGAGTACAACATATTGCGGTTGCAACAAATGATATTATTAAGACAGTTTCTGCGATGCGAGACAGAGGAGTAGAGTTTTTATATGTTCCAGATAATTATTACGATGATTTATTAGAGCGTGTTGGTAAAATTGATGAAGATGTTGAAGTGCTTAAAAAACATGGTGTTTTAATCGATAGGGATGAAGAAGGGTATCTGTTGCAATTATTTACGAAACCTGTTGTAGATAGACCAACGATGTTCTTTGAAGTTATACAACGTAAAGGCGCACAATCTTTTGGAGTTGGTAACTTTAAGGCGCTTTTTGAAGCGATTGAAAGAGAGCAAGAAAATAGAGGAACTTTATAAACGACAAACTACTATCTATCCTGCAAGGTTTAAAAAATCTTGTAGGTATAGAAATTGAAACAAATAGCTACAAGGTCTCCAAGACCTCGTAGGAGAATTGAAGAAGCTAAATGCCTAAAAATCAAACATACCAACCTGAACTAAATAGTATTACCAAACGCTTGCCCAAGCATTTACACAAGTTTATAGTAAAGCAACCTTATGGTGAATATACGGCACAAAACCAAGCTGTGTGGCGCTATGTGATGCGTTTAAATATTGATTACCTCAAAGATACCGCTCATGATTATTATTTAGAAGGTCTTGGAAAAGCAGGAATCTCTATTGATAACATTCCGAAAATGGAAGGCATGAATCGCATCTTAAAAGAGATTGGTTGGGCGGCAGTTTCTGTGGATGGTTTTATTCCACCGAATGCATTTATGGAATTTCAAGCTTATAATGTCTTGGTCATTGCATCAGATATTAGAACTTTAGATCATATAGAATATACTCCCGCACCTGATATTATTCACGAAGCCTCAGGACATGCTCCTATTATTGCAAGTCCTGAATATGCTGAATATTTAAGAAGGTTTGGTGAGATTGGTAGTAAAGCAATTTCATCGGCAAAAGATTATGAATTGTATGAGGCAGTACGTCATTTATCTATTTTAAAAGAAGATCCAAATACAACTGAAGAGGATATTACCAAAGCAACGAATAAAGTGTTTGAGGTTCAAAATGAAATGGGTGAATTGTCTGAAATGGCACAGATAAGAAACCTACATTGGTGGACGGTTGAATACGGATTGATAGGAGGTCTCGATAACCCAAAAATATATGGAGCAGGACTGTTATCATCAATTGGTGAGAGTGAACTTTGCTTAAAAAATCACGTAGAAAAGCGACCATATACAATTGAAGCAGCAACTGTAAATTTTGACATTACAAAACCTCAACCACAATTATTTGTAACTCCTAATTTTGCACACTTAAGTTATATACTAGAAAAATTTGCCAATAAAATGGCATTGAGAAAGGGCGGCTTAAAAGGTGTACAAAAATTAATTGATTCTAAAAATTTAGGAACGGTAGAGTTGAGTACTGGAATTCAAATATCAGGGGTTTTTACGAATGTTTTAAATGCTGAAGGAAAACCGATTTATATACAAACTACTGGAGAAACGGCCTTGGCATCAAGAGACAAAGAGTTGATTGGTCATGGAATTGAATATCATGCAGAAGGATTTGGAAGCCCAATAGGAAAGCTAGAGGGTATTAATTTAGCAATTGAAGATATGTCGCCAACAGATTTAGAAGTTTACGGAATTTGTGAAGGTAAAAAAGCAAGCTTTTTGTTTGAAGGAGGTGTAAAAGTGATAGGAAAAATAATTACAGGCATCAGAGATTTACAAGGAAAAATTATGTTGATTTCTTTCGAAGACTGCACCGTAAGTTTGGAAGATCAAATCTTGTTTAGACCAGAATGGGGTGTGTATGATATGGCAATTGGAAAAGAAATTATTTCGGCCTTTGCAGGACCAGCATCATCAGAATCTTTTAAAGATGTTTATAAAATTTCTAAGAACAAAACTCATAAATTAGTTTATTCTAACATTGAATTGGAATTGCATAAGCTCTATCAGCAGGTTAGAGAATTGAGAGAAATGCAACAAGGTAACGAGCAATTATTAGAAGCTATTTATAAAGAGACTCAACAGAATTATGAGAATGAATGGTTGTTGTTATTAGAAATATATGAGCTTTTATATGAAAGTAATTCAGCATTAAAAGAGGCAGTTCATCAAAATTTAGTAGCTTTAAAAGGACAAAAAAACATCAGCAAATTAATTACTGATGGATTAAGATTATTAAAAAAAGAAACACTATTAATTTAAAAATATAATTTTGTCATTTCGACAGAGTAAAGAATGAACGACGAGAAATCTTATAGCTAAACAATTGAGATTCCTCCTCATACTTCGTTCGGAATGACAAGAAAAAAACAATAACAATATGAACACTTGGGTACAGATTCCACAACATTCAGATTTTACAATACACAATATTCCTTTCGGAATTTTTTCAATAAATAATTCAAATAAACATGTTGGGATTGCCATTGGCGATGAAGTTTTAGATTTAGTTCTAGCAGCCAAAGCAGGAATTTTTAATGACTTAAATCTTGACAATTCAGTTTTTGAAGCAGACACTTTAAATGATTTTATTTCTTTAGGAAAAGAAATCACATCTAAAATTCGTGAGCTTATTCAACAAGAATTGTGTAATGAAAATTCAGTTTTAAAAAATGATGGGAATGTATTTAAACTTCAAAAGGAGGTAACAATGCACCTACCGATTTCTGTTGGAGATTATACTGACTTTTATTCTAGTATAGAACATGCAACCAATGTTGGCATGATGTTTAGAGACCCTGCAAATGCCTTATTGCCAAACTGGAAACACTTGCCAGTTGGATATCATGGTAGAGCATCATCTATAATTGTGAGTGGCGAACCTGTTTACCGTCCAAAAGGACAAGTATTGCCGCCTAACCATACAAACCCAGTTTTTCAAGCTTCTACAAGAGTAGATTTTGAATTAGAAATGGGATTTGTAATTGGGAAAGAAACCAGGTTAGGAAAAACTATCAATACTGAAGAAGCAGAAGAATATATCTTCGGGAAAGTATTGTTTAATGACTGGTCAGCAAGAGACATCCAAAAATGGGAGTACATTCCACTTGGGCCATTTTTAGCTAAGAACTTTGGGTCTTCAATGTCGCCATGGATTGTAACAATGGAAGCATTAGCTCCGTTTAAATTACAAGGGCCAGATCAAGAGCCAGAAGTTTTACCATATTTAAAATGTGATGGATTAAAAAATTATGATATTAATTTAGAGGTATTGATTCAACCAGAAAATTGTGAAGAAACTGTAGTAAGTAAATCCAATTTTAAATATATGTATTGGAATATGAGCCAGCAATTGGCACATCATACGGTGAATGGTTGCAATGTTAAGGTTGGTGATTTAATGGCATCTGGAACTATTAGCGGTAAGGATGAAAATTCTTATGGCTCTATGTTAGAGCTTTCTTGGGCTGGAAAACATACCATAAAATTAAAAGAAGGTGGAGAACGAAAATTTATTCAGGATAACGATACTGTGATTATGAGAGGTTATTGTGAAAAAGAGGGTATTAGAGTTGGATTTGGTGAAGTGAGTTCAAAATTATTGCCAGCTTTGTAGAAACAAACCCTTCCTGCAAGGTTTTTGAAACCTTGTAGGTATTCAACTATTTAACTTCTCGATACCATTTGAAAACATTATTGTGTTTTCAAATCACTCGAAGAGATGTTGAAACAAATTAAAACATATGAAAAACACAACATCGATAGACCCAAAAAACTTAACAACTGTTGAGGTTCATAAAATTTTACTAACTGCTGTAGCGCCAAGACCTATTGCTTTTGCTAGTACTATTGATGCTGATGGAAACGTGAATTTGAGCCCGTTTAGTTTTTTTAATGTGTTTAGTGCAAACCCACCAATTCTTATTTTTTCTCCAGCTCGAAGGGTAAAAGACAATACTACAAAGCACACTTTAGAAAATGTAAAAGAGGTGAAAGAAGTGGTGATTAATATTGTCAATTATCCGATTGTTGAGCAGATGTCTCTGTCAAGTACAGAATATGAAAAAGGAGAAAATGAATTTGTAAAAGCAGGATTTACAGAAACTCCGTCATTAAAAGTTAAGCCACCAAGAGTTGCAGAATCTCCTGTTTCGTTTGAGTGTGAAGTAGATGATATTATTGAATTAGGAGATGAAGGAGGTGCAGGAAACTTGATTATTTCTAAAGTCGTTCAGATTCATATAAGTAATGAATACTTAGATGCCAATGGAGATTTAGACACAAAGAAATTAGACTTGGTTGCACGTTTAGGCGGGAGTTGGTATTCTCGAGTTACGGAAGATTCTTTGTTCGAAATTCCGAAACCAATTGCAACAAAAGGTATAGGGGTTGATCAATTACCTAAACATATTTTTGATACTGAAATTTTATCAAACAATAATATTGGTCGATTAGGAAATGTTGAGAAAATCCCTTCGGATGAAGAAATTAAGGCATTTAAGAGTAGTACAGAAATCAGTACAATTCTCAATATCACAGATGCTAAAACTCGTGTTTTAGAGCTTCATAAATTAGCCAAAAAACATCTCGAAAGTGATGAAATAATTCTTGCTTCAAAAACTATATTTTCAATCGAATAAACTACTTTATTTTAAACATCATTAGCATTTAATAAATAATAAATTTTAATTCATCGTATTGATTCTCTTTATTTTTAACAATTAAAAAGTAAATCCCATTTTTCAAAGTGCTCAATGAAATTTGGGTTTCAACAACTGAAGTTTCAAATACTTTTTGACCTAATAAATTATAAACTTCAATGTTTTTTAGTTCGCTTAAATCTTGTGTGTTTTTAAAATACAGCGTATTATTATTAATGTAAAAATCCCTTTCTTTTATGTTTTCATTTTTCTCAATTCCTAATGCGCAAGCAGGAGCTGTATGAGCAAATCCTTGCCAAGCTAAAAAAGGGAAACCTCCATTAACAGTAGCATTCATCCCCCAAATATCACTGCTGCCATTTAAAGATTCGAGCATGAAATCCCAAGCAGCGTCAACACCATCAACATACGTGCATAATGAATTCATTTCTAATGTTGTTGCTTCAATTCCTCCCTCACTTGTTACTTGTCCACTTGTTTCAGTATTCCAAAATGAATTATGTGCACCCCAGCCTCTAGATGCTCCATCTCCGACTAGTCCACCTACAAAACTACCACTACCATTTACAGTACCAATAGAATAACAATTTGTAATGTTATATAGTGAATGGTTCCCTACTAAACCACCGACATAAGAAACCCCATTTACAGTGCCGGTACTGTAACAATTTTGAATTAGAGATTGACCATTATTACCAACTAATCCTCCAGTATTATCCCCAGTGCTTGTTACAACACTTTCGCTATAGCAAGCCGAAGTAGATCCATACCATGTACGACCTATTAGCCCACCAGTACTACCTCCTGTCCCTCCTGTTACTATTCCAGTACTATAGCTGTTACTAACTACATCTCCATTTGACCCTGCCAAACCTCCTACACTTTGAGAGCCATTTACATCACAAGTACTATATGAATTACTAGTTGTTGACGACCCATTATTGGTATCTGGAATTCCTCCTACTAAACCTCCCACTCCCACAATTCCTGTTACAGTTCCAGAACTATAACAATTATCTACAAGACTAGCAGCATATCCTGCAAGACCTCCAACAGTGTTTCTCCCTGTAATATTTACATTGGTGACACCCAAATTTTTAACAGTTCCATTTTTTGTACCAATAAAACCAATATTATCTTCTAAAGGTCTATTAATAAATAGATTATCGATTGTATTTCCCTGACCATTATAAGAACCTGAAAAAGGAGTTGTACTATTACCTATTGGTGTAAAACCAGCACTTGTGTCCCAAACATTCGTGCTTGCGGCATCTATATTTACTGTTTGAATATAATATTTATCCCATTCGGTAGAATTTTGAGTTAACCAATACAAATTATCCAATGTAGAAATTTCATATGGAGTTCCACTAGTTCCATCACCTATTGAAGGAGGTGTTGCTGTTTGTGCTTGTAACCCTCCTAATCCTATGAGAATAAAAGCAATACTTGTAATCGTTATTTTTTGTTTCATAATATTTTTTAGTTTGTTCAAATCTTGTGTATTTTTAAGCTACATTTATTGTAGTGTTTGTTCCAATATTAGAAATGGTAGTTTGTAAATTGGTATAGGCATTTGCCCAATCAGTTCCGTTGTTTGCCCCTGTTGCACTTTGATCTATATAGATGGTTTGAGAAAATAATGTGTAAAAAGAAAGCACGAAAATAAACAGTAATTTAGATTTCATAACAAATTAAATTTAGAAGAATAATAGCTGAACTCAAATTTATTTTATATAAAACCCACAAACAATGATATATATCAGCAATTGTTAAAAAGGAATCATTTTAAGGTGGGTTCTAAAAATTAGTTTTTTTCGTTTTTCTAAAAAAGATAAGAACCCTTTTAATCTTTTAAAGAAAAATTATAGTGCAATTTAGCAAAAAAATGTTGTTTTTAATACA
>JAQRMW010000079.1 GCA_028599075.1 Urechidicola sp.
TCATCAGCACTATTTTCGGAATAATAAGGTTAGGCGAAAAAGGGTCTGTTGCTGATCGAATTAACTATTTAAATAATTAGAACAAAAAAGCATCCATTTTTAATGGATGCTTTTTACTTTAAATTCGGAAAGCAAAATTATTGCTTTACCGCAATTTCTTTATAGTTAAATAGGTAATCAATATCCATTACATGAACTTCTCCTAATTTCTTTAAGGCCTCCATATCCATATCATCTTCATTTCCAATAACAGAAACAGAATAATCTTGTCCTTTAATATTATTGGCAAAAAACTCACTTACATCTGCCATCGTCATATTCTGTATTTCATTATACATCTCTTCTCTATTGTCATAATCTAGCCCTCTTTTTTGCAAACTCTCATAATTCCAAAAAATATTTGATTTCGTAATACGTTGTGAAGCAATTTGTTTTAAAGCAGATTCTTTTGCAGTAATAAATTGCTGTTCAGCTTCTGGCATATCATTCATCAATACGAGCATAGCTTCAACAGCTTCTGGCACTTTATTAGCTTGGGTACCAATGTATGCATAAGTTAAATCATCTTTATTCATATCACTTGAAGATTGATATCCTGCAGATACCGCATAAGCCAATCCTTTAGACTCTCTAATTTCTTGCATTACAACTGAAGAGAACCCCTGTCCGAAATACGAGTTAAACACAGTTGATAATGCCATTTTTTTGGCATCGAACTGATCTCCTTTTGCTATAAAAAACATCTCGGCTTGCACCATATCAAAATCAGCAAAATAAACATTTTTACCTGTTGCCAATTGTGTATACTCTTTTGCTGGTGGATACTCTTTTAAGTTTTCATTAACTTTATGATACGTATCTAAAGCCAATTTAGCAGCATCTACGTCTTTACCATAATAAAAAATTCGATGCTTAAAGTTTTCTAAATCTTTTAGAATTGCAACCAACTCAGAAGGATCCATATTTTTTAATTCGTCTACAGGATAAATATTACGTAGTCTAGAATCTTCACCATATTGCGCAAAACTATTCAATCCTCCTCGCAGAATATTTCTTTTTTGAGTTTTTCCATCTTCTCGTGCTTTTAAAATACTCATCACATATTTGTCATATGCTTCTTGATCTACAACTACATTGGCCATTAAGTGCTCTAACAATTCCAATCCTTTATCAAGGTTTTCTTGCAGTCCAGAAATTGAAACATTAGATCTGTCATTTCCTGTTCTCACACTATAGCTTACACCAATCTTATAAAACTCTTTCTTTAATTCTTCAGCAGAATATTTATCAGTTCCTAGGTATTCTAAATAACCAACAGCCAATGCTATTTTTTTATCATTGTCTTTACCCATATCAAGAATTATATTCAAGTCAAATAAATCATTATTCTTATTCTTTATATGAGCTAATTCAATACCACTATCTAATGTTTCCTTTTTAATTTCCTTTTTATAATCAACAAATAAAGGCTTTAAATCTTCTGACTCCATTGCATTAAAATCTTTTAAAAATTGAGATTCAGCATCTCTATTAATAGCATTTGGAGTAATTCCAGGGTTCTTAACTTTTGAAATATTTTTATCTTCTCCCTTACGTTTGTATGTTACTACATGATTTCCAACAAAAAACTCATTAGCGAAAGCAACTAATTCTTCTTTAGATATTTCCTTTAAATCATTTAAGAACTTTACTTTATCACTCCAGTTTTCATTATGAATAAACGCATTGTAATACATTGAAGCAAGTGCGGTAGAATTTTCGTATTGACGCATATTCCGTAACTTCATATCATTAATAACAGCATCAATCATATATTCATCAAACTCACCTTTTTTAAACAAGTCTATTTGTCCTAATAATAAATCCTTTACTTCATCCAATGACTGTCCATCCTTTGGTGTTCCATTTAGCATCAAAAAACCATAATCATTTAAAAAAAATGGCTGTGTATATGCGTTTTGAATTACTTGTTTTTGATTTAAATTTAAATCAAATAAACCAGCATTACCATTCATCAATAACATTTCTATTAAAGTAATTATCTTTTCATCTTCAGTACCTATTCCAGGAGTTCTATAAGAAACCATGATGCTTTCATTACTAGGCCCAAAAACTTCTTTAACAACTTCGCCACTTAAAGGTTCTTCAACTGGTAAAGTCGGATGCACAACCTCTTTATATTTCATTTGACCAAACGTAGCATCAATTTTTTTAATTGTTGAATCAAATTCCAAATCACCTACTAATACAATCGCCATATTATTTGGCACATAATATTTGTTGAAATAATCATTGATATGAACCATCGAAGGGTTTTTTAAATGTTCAGAAGTACCTATAGTACTCTGTTGCCCATATGGATGTGTTGGAAACAAGCCATCGAGCATAGCAGCGAAAGACTTTCTTCCATCACTATCTTGACTTCGATTAAACTCTTCGTAAACAGCTTCTAATTCTGTATGAAACAAACGCAATACTAACTTGCCAAAACGTTCATTTTCTAAATAAAGCCATTTATCTAACTCATTTGCAGGAATTTTATTTTTATAAACAGTTTCTTCAAACCAAGTATGTGCATTTGTACCAGATGCACCTAATAAACTAACCATCTTGTCATATTCATTTGCAATAGCTAGTTTAGATGCTTCATGAGATATTTTATCAATTTCTCTGTACAACTCTTCTTTTTTTACAGGATCCGACTCTGCTTTATGCTGCTCATATAAATCAGATATTTGAGCAATTAATTTTTCTTCGTTTTCCCAATCTGATGTTGCTATTTTATCAGTTCCTTTAAATACCATATGCTCTAAATAATGAGCTAGTCCGGTGCTTTCTTTTGGGTCATAATTTGATCCGGCTTTTACAGGAATGTAAGTTTGAATTGTCGGTTCATCATGATTCTGACTCAAGTAAACTTTTAGGCCATTGTCTAAAGTATATAGTCGTAATCCAGTTGGGTCATTCTCGACTGTTTCATAACTATACCCATTTGCATCTGTAAGTGATGTGGCTTTGTAACTTTGTACATCATTTGTACAGCTAATAAAAGCAATTGTAACAAATACGATTAGTAAATAATGTAATTTTTTCATGTGATTTTTAATTTATAAAGTATTATTGTTAATTCAAATTTATGCTGATGACTTTAAGTAGAATAACTCTCATAAAAAAAGTCTGTCCCAAATATACTTTAGAACAGACTTTTAACAAAACTTTTACTTTCTTATTATAACTAATTTAACACTTCAGCCACTTTTTTACCAATTGCTGCAGGAGATTCAACAACGTGAATGCCATTAGCTCTTAAGATTTCCATTTTTGCTTGTGCAGTATCATCAGATCCTCCAACTATTGCACCTGCGTGCCCCATCGTTCTTCCTTTTGGTGCTGTTTGTCCTGCAATAAAACCAATAACAGGTTTTCTATTACCATCAGCTTTAATCCAACGAGCAGCATCTGCTTCTAATTGACCTCCTATTTCACCAATCATTACAATTGCTTCCGTTTCTGGGTCATTCATCAACATTTGCACAGCATCTTTTGTAGTTGTACCAATAATTGGATCACCACCAATACCAATTGCTGTTGTAATTCCATACCCTTGTCTTACAACTTGGTCAGCAGCTTCATAGGTCAATGTTCCAGATTTAGAAATAATACCAACAGTCCCTTTTTTAAAGATAAACCCTGGCATGATTCCGACCTTGGCTTCTTCTGGAGTAATTACCCCAGGACAATTAGGTCCAACCAATCTACAATCTTTGTTGTCTATATAATCTTTCACTTTTACCATATCAGCAACCGGAATTCCTTCTGTGATACAAATAATAACTTTAATTCCTGCATCAGCAGCTTCCATAATTGCATCACCTGCAAAAGCTGGTGGTACAAAAATAATTGATACGTTAGCGTCTGCTTTAGAAACAGCATCAGCAACTGTATTAAAAACTGGCTTGTCTAAATGTGTTTGACCTCCTTTACCTGGAGTTACACCACCAACAATATTGGTACCGTATTCTATCATTTGAGTAGCGTGGAATGTTCCTTCGCCTCCTGTAAAACCTTGAACTATAATCTTTGAATTTTTATTTACGAGAACACTCATTATAATTTTATTTAGTGTGTTAAAAATCTATTATATGAATTGCAAAAATAACTGTATTATTTTAATAAAAAGAATATAAAAAAGGCTATTTTTTTGAATTTAATTGTTTTCTTAGAAAAGCAATTTCTTTTAATTGTTGATACGCTTCTTGAATCGGGTTTCCAGAATAAACTTTATGTCCTTCAATCGATTTTGTTACGCCTGTTTTTCCTAAAACTACGGCTTTCTCACCAATAGTAATATCGCTTCTGATTCCTACTTGCCCCCATAAAGTTACTTCATCTTTAATACGAACACAACCTGCAATTCCAACCTGAGATGCAATAAGACATTTTTTACCAATAACTGTATCATGCCCTATTTGAATTTGATTATCTAGTTTAGAACCTTCACCAATTATTGTATCTCCAGTTACACCTCTATCTATTGTACACCCAGAACCAATATCAACATTATCCTGAACAATAACATTACCACAAGATATGAGTTTATCAAATCCGTCTGTTCTTTTTTGGTAGTAAAAAGCATCTGCACCTAAAACAGTTCCTGAATGGATAATCACATTATTTCCAATAACAATATTATCATAAATTGTAACATTAGGATGTACCAAACAATCCTCACCAATTTTTACATTATTACCAATAAATACATTTGGTTGAATAATAGTATTCTCTCCTATTATTGCAGAGTCAGAAATTGACTTTGAAGCTTGTGTAAACGGATTAAAGTGTTGAGATAATTTATTAAAACCTCTAAACGGATCTTCAGAAATTAATAGCGCTTTCCCCTCTGGGCAATCAACTTTTTTATTAATTAAAATAACAGTTGCCGCTGATTCTAATGCTTTATTATAGTACTTTGGATGATTTACAAAAACAATGTCTCCAGCTTCTACTACATGAATCTCATTCATCCCTAAAACAGGAAAATCATCAGCACCGACATAATCGGCTTTGATGATTTCTGCAATTTGTTTGAGTGTTTGTTGCTTAGAAAATTTCATTATTCTTTAACTCTTTCTAGGTAATTACCTTTCTCTGTACCTACCTTAACTTTATCTCCCTCATTAATAAAAAGAGGAACATTAACCGTTGCACCAGTTTCTACAGTTGCTGGTTTTGTAGCATTGGTAGCTGTATTTCCTTTAACACCCGGTTCGGTATGTGTGATCTCTAAAACAACACTAGCAGGCATTTCAACAGAAAGTGGCATATCATCTTCAGAATTGATAATCACTGTTACAATCTCACCTTCTTTCATTAACTCAGGTGCATCTAACACTTCTTTTTCTAATGCAATTTGATTGTAATCTTGAGTATTCATAAAATGGTATGTATTACCCTCTGGATATAAAAATTGAAATTTATGAGTCTCTACTCTTACATCTTCTATTTTTCTACCTGCAGGAAAAGTATTGTCTATTACTTTACCATTGGTTACAGATTTTAATTTAGTTCTAACAAATGCTGGACCTTTACCAGGTTTAACATGTAAAAACTCAATGATTTTATAAATATCATTGTTGTATCTGATGCACATTCCGTTTCTAATATCTGATGTTGTTGCCATTCTATATATTTAATTTTGTTGTTATTTTAATTTCCACTTGTATATCCTTTCATAATTCCTCTATGAGAATTTCTTATGAATTGGATAATATCATCTCTCTCATTTGTAGCTTCCATTTCAGCTTCAATAATTTCGAGTGCTTGAGTAGTGTTGTGTTTTTTTTGATAAAGTGTTCTATAAATATTCTGTATTTCTCTAATTTTTTCAGTAACAAACCCTCTCCTTCTTAGCCCTATAGAATTTATACCTACATAAGATAGAGGTTCTTTTGCAGCTTTAGTAAATGGTGGCACATCTTTTCTAACAAGTGACCCTCCAGATACCATAGCATGCTGACCAATATGTATAAATTGATGGATGGCTGATAAACCTCCAATGATTGCATAATCACCTATAGTAACATGACCTGCTAAAGCAACACCATTTACAATAATTGCACTATCACCAATAACACAATCATGTGCAATATGTGCTGTTGCCATAACCAATACATTATCCCCAATTACGGTTTTACCAGATGCAACTGTTCCTCTATTTATGGTAACACACTCTCTAATAGTAACGTCGTTTCCAATAACAGTTAAAGAATCTTCACCATCAAATTTTAAGTCTTGTGGAATTGCTGAAATAACTGCTCCAGGAAAAATTCTACAATTTTTACCTATTCGTGCACCTTCCATAATTGTTACGTTAGATCCGATCCATGTTCCTGAACCAATTTTTACATTTCCGTGGATTGTTGTAAATGGTTCTACTACAACATTTCTTGCAATTTTTGCTTCTGGATGAATATAAGCTAGTGGTTGGTTCATATTATTGCTTTTTTACAATTTGAGCCATTAATTGAGCTTCGGCTACTAATTTATCATTTGCATAAGCATAGGCTTGCATATTACAAATTCCTCTACGTATAGGAGTAATTAATTCACAACTAAAAATTAAAGTATCTCCTGGTAATACTTTACGCTTAAACTTAACATTGTCCATTTTCATAAACAAGGTTAAATAATTCTCAGGGTCGGGTACTGTACTCAATACTAAAACCCCTCCAGTTTGTGCCATTGCCTCAACGATTAACACTCCTGGCATTACAGGTGCACCAGGAAAATGACCTACAAAGAAGGGCTCATTCATCGTTACATTTTTCATTCCTGAAACTTTCGTTTCTGATAATGCTAAAATTCGGTCAATCAACAAAAATGGAGGTCGATGCGGCAAAATGCTCATAATTTTATGGATATCCATCAAAGGTTCTTCTGATAAATCGAATTGAGGAACAAGATTTCTTTTTTCTGTTTTTATTATTTTCGCCAATTTTTTAGCAAACTGTGTATTTACAAAATGCCCAGGTTTATTAGCAATTATCTTCCCTCTAATTCTTGTTCCGACCAATGCTAAATCTCCAATAACATCTAATAATTTATGTCGTGCCGCTTCATTTGCCCAATGCAAAGTTAAATTGTCTAAAATCCCGTTTGGCTTAACTGAAATGCTGTCTTTTTTAAATATTTTTTTTAAACGTTCTGTTGTTTCAGCAGAAATTTCTTTATCAACATATACAATGGCATTGTTTAAATCGCCACCTTTAATTAAATCATTTTCTAACAACATTTCAATTTCATGTAAGAAACTAAATGTACGTGCATCAGCAATTTCTGATTTAAAATCGCTTAATTTATCGAGTGATGCATTTTGAGTTCCTAATACTTTGGTTCCAAAATCAACAATAGTTGTTAGTTGATATTCATCCGATGGCATCAAAATAATTTCACTACCTGTATCACTATCCTTATAAGAGATAACTTCTTTTACTATATATTCTTCTCTTGGGCAATCTAACTCTTCTATTCCAGCCTTTTCCAAAGCTTCAACAAAAAACTTTGACGAACCATCCATAATTGGAGGCTCTGGTGCATTCATTTCAATCATCAAATTATCAACACCTAAAGCATAAGCGGCAGCCAAAACGTGTTCAGATGTATTGATGCTCACTCCATTTTTTTCGAGATTTGTACCTCTTTGAGTATTTGTAACAAAACAGGCTTGTGCTTCAATTACTGGGGTACCTTCTAAATCGACACGCATAAAAGCATATCCTTGATTTATACCCGCAGGTTTAAAAGTCATCGCAACTTCTTTACCTGTATGAAGTCCAACACCTTTTAGTGTTACTTCATTTTTTATTGTTGTTTGGTTTTGACTCATCTATTTTTCTTTTAAAGCTTTTAATTCTTTTTCTAATTCACTGATTTGCTTTGCTAGTTTTGGCAAATTCTTGAAATATACATATGATTTATTATAATCAGAATATCCTAAAGCTGGAGAGCCTTGAACAGTTTCACCATCTTTTAAACTACGACCTATGCCAGATTGTGCTTGAATCCGAACATTATCCCCTATAGTAACATGACCAACAATACCTACTTGACCACCTATCTGGCAGCCTTTACCAATTTTGGTAGAACCTGCAATTCCTGTTTGTGATGCTATAACAGTATTCTCATCAATCTCGACATTATGAGCTACTTGGATGTGGTTGTCTAACTTAACTCCTTTTCTTATAATTGTTGATCCTAAAGTTGCTCTATCAATAGTTGTAGCAGCACCAATATCAACATTGTCTTCTAATATTACATTTCCTATTTGAGGTACTTTTTTATAAACCCCTTCTTCATTTGGAACAAATCCAAATCCGTCTGCACCTATCACAGACCCAGAATTAATCATACAGTTTTTTCCAATTTTTGTATCAGAATAAATTCTAACTCCAGAAAATATAATACTATTATCATCAATTGTAACATTATCACCAACATAAGAATTTGGATAAATTTTCACATTGTTCCCTAACCTTACATTCTCACCGATATATGCAAAAGCCCCTATGTATGGATTTTCACCAACACTAGCACTCTTGCTAATAAAACTTGGCTCTTCAATACCCGTTTTAGATAATTTAATTTGGTTATAAAACTCTAATAATTGTGTAAAAGCTTTGTAAGCATCCTCTACTTTTAATAATGTAGCACTTACATCTTTTTCTGGTTCAAAAGTTTTATTCACAACAACAACCGATGCTTCAGTGTCATAAATGTAAGGTGTGTATTTTGGATTTGATAAAAAGGTAAGTGACCCTTCTTTACCTTCTTCAATTTTAGAAAGGGTTGAAACCTCTACAAGAGCATCTCCAACGATTTCTCCTTCTAAAATTTCTGCGATTTGATTGGCTGTAAATTTCATGAATTGCAAAAGTATGAAAATTCTTAGTTTTACTAAAACTTAGCTTTAGGAAAGCAAACAAAATGTTTGACTACTGGCTTTGATAATGTTTGAATGTTTAAGTGATCCGAGGCTTCGACAATATTTTTAACCGAATCATCTTTATAAAGTATTTGAATTTGATTATCGACTTCGCTATATGCCTGATTCGATACTGTATCTTGGATAAAGAAGTAGTTCATTTCTTTATCTGTTAATTGCAAATCATTTTGAACTTCTTTTTTTGTTTTCGCCAAGTCATCAATATCAAATGAATTATTTTGAATTTTCACATACCATAATTTTCTATCAACTAACATTTTTGATAAAGATGCTAAAATTCTATCATCAGTATCAGTCCATTCTTTAATTGCTGATAACACATCATAATCATCTAATCTAGAAAATATTTCTAGAGTAGCATCTGTAAAATTGTTTGTCGTAATTTGATTTTGTAAAAAATACTTCAATGCTGAGCTTGCCCTTAATTCAAAACCACTCTCCACTAACTCTTTAGCGCGTTGTAAGGTTTTTACTAAAATTTTCTCTGCTACTAAACCTGTTTTATGTAGATATACTTGCCAATACATCAACCTACGAGAGACAATAAATTTTTCGACAGAATAAATACCTTTTTCTTCAATTACTAACACATCATCTTTTACATTGAGCATTGCAATCAATCGGTCAGAATTAATATTACCTTCGGACACTCCTGTATAAAAACTATCGCGTTTTAAATAATCTAAACGATCCATATCAAGCTGACTACTAATTAACTGGTTTAAGAACTTACGATGATAATCTCCTTTAAAAATCTGAATAGCTAAAGAAAGCCTACCATCAAATTCATTATTTAGACTTTCCATAAATTTTAATGAAATCTCTTCGTGACTAATTCCCGTAACGATACTGTGTTCTAAAGCATGCGAAAAAGCACCATGCCCAACATCATGCAACAAAATGGCTATATAAACTGCATTCTCTTCATCATCAGAAATTTCAACTCCCTTAAACCGTAATACTCTTACAGCGCGTTGCATTAAATAGATGCAACCAATAGCATGCTGAAAACGCGTATGATGTGCACCCGGATAAACCATGTACGACATTCCCATTTGCGAAACACGTCGCAAGCGCTGAAAATAGCGGTGCTCAATTAAATCGAAAATTAAAGTATTAGGAATTGTAATAAAACCGTAAATTGGGTCGTTTATAATTTTTAGTTTGTTCGTTTTTTTAGCGGTCAAAATAATAAGGTTTATTTAACAGGTCAGTTTTAATATCGACCAGATTTTCTATTTATTTTTGTCTACTCAATATTGATTGAGAGGTCATCAAAAATACAATTTAACAATAACAAAGATAACAATTAAGTATGAGTAATATACACATTTTATGGGTTGATGATGAAATAGATTTACTGAAGCCACATGTAATTTTCCTAGAAAAGAAAAACTATAAAATAACAACTTGTACCAATGGTGCAGATGCTATTGATATGATTGAGGATGAAAATTTTGATATTGTTTTTTTGGATGAGAATATGCCTGGGATGACAGGTTTAGAAACTTTAACAGAGATAAAATCAAAAAATGCAAACCTTCCAATCATCATGATTACTAAAAGTGAGGAGGAATATATTATGGAAGATGCAATTGGAAATAAAATTGCTGATTACCTTATTAAGCCCGTAAATCCGATGCAAATCTTATTGAGTTTAAAAAAGAATTTGGATCATTCTAGATTGGTCTCTGAAAAAACAACTTCTAACTATCAGCAAGAATTTAGAAAAATTTCGATGGATTTAGCCATGGTAAATTCATATGAAGAGTGGATTGAGCTTTACCAGAAATTGGTGTATTGGGAAATTGAACTCGATACGATTAATGATGATGGAATGATAGAAATTCTTGAAAGCCAGAAGCAAGAAGCTAACGCACAGTTTTTTAAATTCATCAAAAAAAATTATACAGATTGGTTTCATTATGATGATAAACCAACACTGTCTCACACCTTATTTAAGGATTGCGTTGTTCCGAATCTAGACAAGGAAAACGGAACCTTATTTGTTGTCATTGATAATCTGCGATATGACCAATGGCGTCTGATTGAGCCATTGATTGCAAATCATTATAAGAAAGCTGAAGAACTCCCTTTTTACAGTATACTACCAACTGCAACACAATATTCTAGAAATGCTATTTTCTCTGGATTAATGCCCTCAGAAATGGAAAAGATGTATCCTGAATATTGGAGGAATGATACAGACGAAGGTGGGAAAAATTTATATGAAAATGAATTTTTGACTGAACAAATTAAGAGATTAGGCTTAAACCTTAAACACGAATATTTTAAAATCACCAATTTAAAAGCCGGAAAACACTTGGCAGATACTTATAAATCTACCAAAGAAAATGACTTAACGGTGATTGTTTATAATTTTGTAGATATGCTATCTCATGCCAAAACCGAAATGGATGTAATTAAAGAATTGGCTGATGATGACAAGGCATACAGGTCGTTAACAGAAAGTTGGTTTAAGAATTCTCCTTTATTAGAAATCATTCAGAAGGCACAAGAAATGGGTCAAAAATTAATTATTACAACAGACCACGGAACCATCAATTCTAAAGCACCAACAAAAGTTATTGGCGATAAAAATATCAGCTCTAATTTAAGATATAAAACAGGAAAGAGTTTGTCTTATAATGAAAAAGATGTGTATGCCGTTAAAACTCCGAAAGATATTTTCTTACCAACGATAAATATGAATAGTTCATTTATTTTTGCGAAAGAAGATTTGTTTTTTGCATATCCAAATAATTACAATCATTTTGTAAAATATTATAAAAACACTTATCAGCATGGAGGAATATCATTAGAAGAAATGATTATTCCGTGTGCTATTCTAGATCCTAAATAACTTTCGTAAATTCCAAATAACTAGCAACCATCAACAAACAACCAAAATAGAATTGAAACAAAACTACTCACTCAAAGATCTTTCTGGTATTGCAAAAGAAATTCTAGCAACCGCTTCGAGTAAAGTTTTACTATTTAACGGAGACATGGGTGTAGGTAAAACGACACTTATAAAAGAGTTAGTTAATCAATTAGGGATTCAAGACATTGCCAACTCCCCTACTTTCTCTTTAGTAAACGAATATCAAACCAATGATGGTAAAAAGGTATATCACTTTGATTTTTACAGAATCGAATCAGAAGAAGAAGCCTATGACATTGGTATAGAAGATTATTTTTATGGCGACCATTGGTGCTTTATTGAATGGGGCGAAAAAGTAAAAAATTTACTACCTTTAGAAATTGTAAACATTAATATTGTTGCAATAACTGATAACCAACGAACCATAGAAATTGACTGAGATGAGTAAAAAAGCATCTTCACCATTTAGCAAAGAACAATTAATGCCCCAAGCAGAAATGCTTGAAGTAGCAAGAGAAAAAGGAGAACTTTTTATTGGTATTCCAAAAGAATATTACGCGCAAGAAAAAAGAGTTTCTCTAACGCCCGACGCTGTTTCGGCATTAACCAATCACGGGCACAGAGTTGTAATTGAAACCGGTGCAGGTGAAGGTTCTAATTATTCTGATAACGAATATTCAGAAGCTGGAGCGAAAATAAGCTATGATGTTAAAGAAGCTTTTGCCTGTAATATTGTTTTAAAAGTTGAGCCCCCTTCGCATAAAGAAATTGAGTTGATGCACCCACAAAGTGTATTATTTTCGGCACTTCAATTAAAAACACAATCAAAAAAATATTTCGAATTATTAGCAAAGAAAAGAATTACTGCTGTTGCTTTTGATTTTATTAGAGATAGTACAGGAGCCTACCCAGTTGTAAAATCGTTGAGTGAAATTGCCGGAGTTGCATCCATACTTATTGCTAGTGAAATTATGAGTTCAGACAAAATTGGTAATGGTTTGCTTATGGGTAATATTGGTGGTGTACCTCCTACCGATGTTGTAATTATTGGAGCTGGAACTGTGGGTGAATTCGCTGCAAGATCTGCCATAGGTCTTGGCGCTAGAGTCAAGGTTTTTGATAACTCACTTTCTAAACTTAGACATATTCAGCATAATTTGGGAAGTTTAATTTATACTTCTACAATTCAGCCTAAAACCTTGCAAAAAGCATTAATGCGATGCGATGTTGCCATTGGAGCAATACGCGGCAAGACGCGCTCACCAATAATTGTTACTGAACAAATGGTTGAACATATGAAAGAAGGCGCTGTAATTGTTGATGTTAGTATAGATCGCGGTGGATGTTTTGAAACTTCTGAAGTAACATCGCACAAAAATCCAACTTTCGAAAAACACGGAATCATACATTATTGTGTTCCTAATATTCCATCTAAATATGCACGAACTGCATCAGTATCAATTAGTAATATTTTTACTCCATACTTATTAAATATTGGTGAAGAGGGTGGATTTGAAAATGCTGTGAGGTTTGATAGAAGTCTGCAAAAAGGAATGTATTTCTATCACGGTATTCTAACCAATAAATCTGTAGCCGATTGGTTTGGGCTGCCTTTTAGAGATATTAATTTACTGATATTATAAGTCCCGATTACTCTAATTGCTCCACATCCATTAACGGAAAATATACTCTTATGTTTTTTTTGGTGTATTTAGAATTTAAATACAATCCATCAACTTATCTATTCATAAAAAAGAGTATCTTTGATTCTCTCAATATAATAATTAGTATACCCTATGTCAATTGCTGATAATCTGCAACTCATCAAAAAAAATATTCCAAACAATGTTACCCTTGTAGCTGTTTCTAAAACAAAACCAATCACATCTATTATTGAAGCCTATGCTGCTGGACAACGTGTTTTTGGAGAAAATAAAATTCAGGAAATGGTTGATAAGCAATTACAACTTCCAGAAGATATTCAGTGGCATATGATTGGTCACTTACAGCGCAATAAAGTAAAATACATGGCCTCTTTTGTAAGTTTGATTCATGGTGTTGATAGTGTGAGAACTTTAAAGGAAATTAACAAACAAGCAAAGAAACACGATAGGGTTATTGATTGCCTATTGCAAGCCAAAATTGCTACAGAAGATTCAAAGTTTGGATTGTGTGGAATTGAAATTGCTACCATATTAAATTCACCAGAGGTTAAAGAGTTTGAGAATATTAAAATTGTTGGATTAATGGGGATGGCAAGTTTTACTAATGATAAAAAACAAATCAAAAAAGAATTTAATACCTTAAAAGATTTGTTTGATAAATTTAAACCAAATCATAAAGAACTCAAAATAATTTCTATGGGAATGAGTGGCGATTTTAAACTCGCTATTGAAGAAGGTAGTAACATGATAAGAGTTGGTAGTTCTATTTTTGGAAGTAGAAATTAATTTATAAATAACCCTAAACAGATTCGAAATAAGTGTACGTAATTTTAGATATAGAAACAACTGGAGGAAAGTATAATGAAGAGGGGATTACTGAAATTGCTGCCTATAAATTTGATGGTCACGAAATTGTAGACCGCTTAATTACACTTGTAAATCCCGAAAAAGAGATTCAACCTTTTGTGGTTCGCCTTACGGGTATTAATAACGGGATGCTAAAAAATGCTCCCAAATTCCATGAAATTGCAAAGCGAATTGTTGAGTTTACAGAAGATGCAATCATGGTTGCCCACAATGCAAATTTTGATTATCGTATTTTAAAAACAGAATTTAGACGCTTGGGTTTTGACTTTAACCGAGAAACACTTTGTACTGTTGAACTTACCAAAAAATTAATTCCTGATTTAGAATCTTATAGTTTAGGAAAACTTTGTAAAACACTTTGCATACCTGTATCTAATAGACATAGAGCCGAAGGTGATGCGTTAGTAACGGTTAAGTTATTTAAATTACTGATTGATAAAGATGCTGATAAAGAAATTATTAAGAGTAATATTAAACAGGGTGTAGAAAAAGAACTTCCTTCAAAATTGCAAAATATCTTAGATGATGTACCATCAAAAACAGGGGTGTTTTATGCACATAAAAAAAACGGAGACATCCTATATATTGGAGAAGGAAAAAACATGAAGAGAAGTGTTAACAAACTCTTTTTAAAAACTTCAAAAAAAGGGAAGCTATTACAAGAATCTTTAAGCTCAGTTACCTATGAAGAAACTGGAAATGATTTAATAGGAAAGCTAAAGTATTACAATGAGTTGATGATTAACAAACCAAGTTTTAATTTTTATTTCCCTAAGAAAGCTAGTGCAACTGAATTAAGCAATCCTAATCTACTTATTATTGATAAGGGACGCCATACGGGAGAAAAATCTGTAGTACTTGTAGAAAACAACAAACTATTGGGCTACTGTTTTGTTGACTTAGCCTACCAAATAGAACATACCGAAGTATTAAAATCATTGCTAACTCCTATAAAAGATAATCAAATGAATCGACATGTTTTTAAAACCTATTTGCAAAAAAACAGCGTAGAGAAAATTGTTAGATTTTAATTATACCATGAAAAAACTTAGCTTACTTCTCATATTCTTTTTATGTTTTCAACTTTATAGTCAAAAAGATTATGAGTTTGGAAAAGTTACTCCTGAAGAATTATTCATGAAAGTTTATGATAAAGATTCTACAGCTAATGCAGTTGTTTTATACGAGCAAGGTGATGTCGAATTTTTTGAGGGCAGCACCTCATTTTACACGAGAACAAAAGTTTACACAAAAATAAAAATTCTAAGTAAAGAAGGATTTGATGAGGGTACAGTTGAGTTCATAATCTATAATGGCAGGTTAAAAAAGGAAAGGGTAGTGAAAATTAAAGGCATTACCCATAATGGAAATACAATATCAGAATTAAATGAAGATGCCATATATGAAACTGAACTCTCAGAAAATTACAAAAAAATAAGTTTTGCACTCCCAAATATTAAAGTTGGTAGCGTCATTGAGTATAGTTATGTTTTTGAAACTCCGTTTACTTTTAAATTTAAGGGATGGGATTTTCAATCATACGTACCAAAAGTTAAAAGTGTATTTAAAGCAAAAATCCCTCCTAATTTCAGATACAATAGGCAATTAATTGGTGCATTAACATTGAGTAAAAATGAAGCTGTAATAAAAAAGAATTGTATTGCATACCTACATATGTCGGGCTTTTTTGAATGCGAACAATTAACTTATGAGATGGTAGATATTCCTGCTTTTATTGAAGAGGATTATATGACAGCTCCTTCAAATTTTATTTCTAGAATTGAATTTGAATTGGCTCATTATGAAAGGAATGATGGAGAGAACTGGAAATTTACTCAGAACTGGAATGAAGTAGATAATCATTTTAACAATGATGACAGTATTGGTGGCCAATTGAGAAGAAACTCCTTTTTCAAAAAGAATATTCCTGCTGATATCCTCAACGAAAAAAATTATTTAACTCGTGCAATAAAAATTTTTCAATTTATTCAAAATCATTATTCATGGAACGGCAACCATAACTTATCTGCTAAAATGAGCGTTCGTAAAGCCTTTGGCAACAAAAAGGGCTCGGTAGGTGAAATTAATTTATCACTCATAAACGCATTAAATGTCTGCGGTATTGAGGCTGAGCTTGTATTATTATCAACCCGGGATAATGGCACCCCTAGCAAAGTACATCCTATAATTACTGACTTCAATTATATTATCGCAAAAATTGAAGTTGATGAAAAAACAATATTTTTAGATGCATCTGATAAAAAGATGGCTTTTGGAATGCTTCCTTTTAAATGTTTAAATGGTGATGCTAGAGTTATGGACTTTAAATATGGTAGCTACTGGGAAAAAGTGAAACCATATACTCAAACAAAGAACAAAATCAATATGTTTTTGAATCTTGATAACATAGGCATCACAACAGGAAAAATGAGAATTGTGCATTATGGCTATAATGCCATAGAAGCAAGAAAAAAGCTTGATTCGATAAAAGAGGACAAATATCTCTTAGATTTTGAAGATGAGAATGATAATCTTATCATAAATAATTATAATCAGAAAAACGTAGAAAATAAAGAAAAACCATTTACCGAAGAATTTGAAATTACAATTGAGAATGACGACACTATTGGAGATAAAATTATTTTAAACCCTTTCTTTTTTAGC
>JAQRMW010000008.1 GCA_028599075.1 Urechidicola sp.
CTCATAATTTCAATATTACGCACAATCCTTAACAAAACAAATTCTACGCGATTCTCAGCAATTAGAGATTTTAGTTTCAAATCATTTGTAACTATAATTTGCCATTATGTAAAATTGCCGCACGCCAATACGCTCGATTGCTTTTTTAAAATAATTATGCTATCGCACTAATTTTTTAAAACACAATTTCCAACCGCATTCCCAGCGCCAAAAAAAAGCTAATTTTTAGATGTTATTAAAATTCTCGTTTTCGATTGCATTCTCGTTATAATTTTTTTTACAACATTCTCGTTAAATTCCCACAAGAGTATAAAATTTCCCACAGCTTCATCAAATCCAAAATTTCTATACACTTGTTTAGATTTTATATTTATTCATCATTTTCTCTTTTCTTCATTATCTTTTGTCTTGATACAAAAGAAACAAAAATCAAGACTTCATACAATTTTGGAAACAATTGCGGTTCGTTACGCTATATTTTAGGATCCATTTTAGTTTTAAGAATGTTTTGAATTATTTCCATATTGCAAGTTTTAAAAAAACATCTTGCTAGACCCCTAAAATATTACGCTCCTCTCTCCCTATTGTTTTACCAAAATCATATAAGGTCGCTTAAAAACTCTACTTCTATTTAACATAATACAAGCGTAGAATGTTTTATAGATTCAATAATAAAATCATCTGTTTAGAAAGTGTTTTTAATTGATATTATGTGAAAAATTATTACTTCGTTTTCACATTGGTGTAACTAAAATTACTACACGCCTTTTGAATTTAATGGTTATGTTGTTCACTAAATATTTCTCGGAATTGATAAAAAATGCGTTCTATTAATCTTAAATCTTCAGTAATAATTTCTGCATGACCTTGCATTTCTTGTTTAAATTCAATTTCAATGCCAAATGTTGTAATTAATCTATTTGGCAATTCAACATCTAATAAATAGAAGCCTTCAGTGTTTGGTATTAATGATATTTCTTTAACTTTACCTTTTAATAAACCAAACTGATTATCTGGGTAAGCACTTAATCTAATATTTACAGTTTGCCCAACTTTTAATTTTCCAGAATTTATTAATGGTGCTTGAAGTTTGACAACATAAGATGAATGCTCTTTTGGAATTATTGTAAAAATGAAATCCCCTGTATTTATAACTTGATTCTTATTCCAAATCTTCATAAACGAAACATTTCCGTCAATATCCGATTTAAATAAATATTGTAATTCCCAATTTTTGAGACTCTTTTTTAATTGGTCGAATGATTGTATTACTGCTTTTAATAAATTGATTTCTATTCTAGTATTATCAATTACACTTTGCTTCTTTATATTATTACCATTACTTATATTTTCTCTAACTTGTGAAATAGAAACACTTATATTTTTATAATTTCGTTCCGCTTGTAAAACGGCTAATTTATTATTTTCAAATTCCCGTGCTGATATTACTCCTTTATTGAATAAAATTTGACTTCTATTTAAATCTTTCTTTTTAAAAAACAACTCTTCTTTATTTAATTCTTTTTGATTATTCAAAGTATGTAATCTCATTTTTAACTGAGATAGTGAAAAACTATTATTTAAGTCATTGCTTTCAAACGAATTTGATTCTTTGTTTAAAACATATTGAGTATAACTATTTTCAAATAAAGAAAATTCTGTCTCAATCTCACCCAAAAATAACATTGGTAAATTATCAAGAGGAAAGTAAAAAGAGTCTCTTTTAATTTTTAAAGTATCTAAAATAGATTTTAGAATCAAAATATCTTTATAATTTGCAGTGCTCTCTATAAGTGCCAAAGGATCTCCTTTTTTTACTTCTTGAAAATTATAAACAAATAAAGAATCAATTTTCCCTGTAATTTCCGCATATTCCTTTTGCGGTGGGATTTCTGTAGTTAATAATGCTCTTGCAGTAATAGTTTCAGGATATTTAATGAACCATGAAAGAAATAATATTATAAGAATAAAAACAAGCAAAATAGTATTTCCCCATCTAAAAATAGATTTTGGAGGCTCAGAAAGTACATCTCTAACACCTTCACTATAAATATTAAGTTCATCTTTTATTTCCTCTCCCATACTTTTTTAACTGCCTAATTCTAATTGATTTTTAACTAACTCATAATACTTCCCTTTTTTAGAGGTTAGTTCTTTGTGATTACCTTGTTCTACAATTTCTCCCTCTTCTAAAACAATAATATTATCTGCATTTTTAACAGTACTTAAACGGTGTGCAATAATTATAGAAGTTCTATCTTTTAAAAATACATTTAAATTCTCCATAATAATTTTTTCATTGTTTGCATCTAAGGCGCTTGTTGCTTCATCAAAGAACACATAAAAAGGGTTTTTATAAACGGCTCTTGCAATCATAATACGTTGTTCTTGTCCACCACTTAATCTAATGCCAGATGTTCCTAATTCGGTGTTGTATTTATTAGGTATTTTTTGTATAAACGGTTCAATATTTGAGATAAAAGATGCCGTTTTTAATTTTTTCCTATCTATCATTTCATTCTGTTCTGATTCAGAAATATTCCCTGCAATAGTATCATTAAAGATAAATGTATCTTGCATAACCGCACCACAATTTTGTCTCCAAAAATCATTATGAATGTTTTTTAAATCATCATTACCAATATTAATAACGCCTTTTGTTGGCTCGTTAAATTTTAAGAGCAATTTTAATAAAGTAGTTTTACCACTTCCGCTTGCACCAACTATTGCCGTTGTCTTTCCTTGCGGGATAATGCAATTAATGTTCTTCAATACAAAAGGTGTCGATTTCCCACCATATCTAAAAGATAAATCTTTAAGAATAATACTCTTCTCAGTTGGCAATTCTTTTACTTTATTATCCTTTAGTTCATCTTCATCTTTTTTAGAATGTACTTGCCAAAGTCTTTCCAAACTAATTTTTGCATCTTGCCAAACTTGTATAAAACCAATAAAATTACTCAAGGGTAAATTTAATTGACCTACAATATATTGTATAGAGAGCATCATACCCAAAGTAATATCTCCTCTTACTACTGCTGTTGCTGATAAAAATGTTATGGTTATATTTTTTAATTCGTTAATTGAAGTTGAGCCTATTGATTGATATTGTGCCAATTTCAAAGAACTAATCGAAGTTTTAAAAAGACTAATCTGTATTTGTTCCCATTTCCAACGATTCTTTCTTTGCGAATTATTTATCTTTATTTCTTTAACACCATTAATTATTTGTACTAAAGAGGTTTGACTATCTGATAATTCATCAAAACGTTTAAAATCTAGTTCTGCTCTTCGTTTAAGAAAGAAAAATGTCCAACCAACATATAAAACTGCTCCAACAATAAAAACAAAAAATATTTTTAAATTATAAAAGGCTAATACCAAATTAAAAACTACGAATATGACAATAGAATACACCATACTAAAAGTAGAAGATGATACAAAATTTTGTATTCTGTTATGGTCTTGTATTCGTTGTAAATGTTCCCCTGTATTTCTAGTTTCAAAAAAAGATATAGGTAATTTTAACATCTTATATAAAAAATCTGAAATCATTTTTATATGGAATCGACTAGTAATATGTAGTAACAACCATTCTCTAAAAATCTGCACTATGGTTTGTGACGCAAATAATACCAATTGAGCAATTAATATTATGTAAATAAAGGGGATATTTTGCGTGTTAACACCTACATCGACAATTGATTGCATTAAAAAAGGCAACATAAATTGTATAGTAGTACCAACTAATAAACCAATAAAGAGTTGATAAATCAACTTTTTATATGGTCTGGCATAAGGCAATAAAAAAGAAAAGCCTTTTGTTTTTGATGTATCCTCCTCTAAAGTATAAAATTTGGTATTCGGTTCTAATAATAATACAAAACCATTACCATCACTCGTGTTAGTCCATGCTTCTGCAAAATCTTTATGAGAATATTCTAATAAGCCTTCTGCTGGATCCGCAACATAAATTTTTGTCTTACTTGTTTTGTAAACAACTACAAAATGTTTTTGTCGCCATGGCACAACAAAAGGAGTAGGTGCTTCGGTAACTAAACTGTCTAAAGAAATACGCATACCTAAAGTACGCATTTCAATAATTTCAGCAGCATCGGCAATTCCTGCCATTGTAACACCTTGCTTGGTAATACCTGCACTATTTCTTAAAAACTCTCTTGAAAAATTTTTACCATGAAATTTGGCAACCATTCGTAAACAAGTAGAACCACAATCTCGATAATCTAACTGTCTAAAAAAAGGAAACTTCTCTTTTCTTGCCATTTTTTAATTTGGAAGTATTGATTTTGATAATTCTTTTAATTTTTTATTATCTAAATAGTTTGTATTAAAAAATACAGCATCGATATTTTTCAAAGTATTCAAATTAGTCAATGGGTTTTTATTTAAAATTAAAAAATCAGCATCTTTACCAACTTCAATAACACCGTAGTTTCCTTTAAAAA
>JAQRMW010000080.1 GCA_028599075.1 Urechidicola sp.
GTACAGCATCAATTTCACAAAACTGTTCAGCTATGCGAAACGGCGTAGAAAAGAACAGGAAATCAAACAATTTATAAGTAATCACATCCCAAATTTTTTAGAAGATATTCAATATGATTAATAACAAAAGCTTTGCAAAGGGATGGCTGGATAGCTTTCGTGGAAAAAAAGAACATAAGTCGATTAACGTAACCATTCTTGAAAAAATGGTTCAAGCCTTGTCATTATTGGAACACTTAAAAATCGCTGAACTGGACTTTGTATTTAAAGGTGGGACTTCGCTCGTGCTTTTACTTAAAGAAGGTAATCGATTTTCTATTGATATAGATATTATTTCAAGCGTTGAGCGTAAAAAATTAGAAGAAATTTTAGATACGGTTATTAAAAATTCGCATTTTAAAAGACACGTATTGAACGAGCATAGAAGCTATAAAGAAGGTGTGCCAAAGGCACATTATACTTTTGAATTTGATTCAGTGTATAATCCAAACGTTCCAGGAACAATACTGCTAGATATTCTTTTTGACAGTCCGCATTATCCGGAACTTATCGAGACATCCATAAACACACCGTGGATTTCCGTTGATGGAACTGCAACGACGATTGCAACACCGTCCATAAACGCTATTTGTGGCGATAAGTTGACCGCTTTTGCACCAGAAACCATTGGTATTCCATATTACAAACAAGACCAGCTCTTTGCAATGGAAATTTGCAAACAAATGTTTGATTTAGGAAAACTGTTTGAAAACATTACTGATATGGAAATGGTAAAGAAAAGTTTTTCTGCTTTCGCGAAAGCGGAACTATCCTATCGCAGTTCTGACGAAGATTTCAACAAAAGAAGCCTTACGGAAACAAATGTGCTTTGGGATTCCATAAATACGTGCGCCATTATTGCTAGAAGGGAACGCAATCCAACTGCCGAATCAAAAAAGAAGTTTACCGATTTAAATCTGGGCATACGTAGTTTTGGTAGCGCATTTCTAATGACCGGAAATTTCAGAATTGAAGAAGCATTGGCAGCTTCTGCTAGAGTTGCCTATTTGAATGCCCTATTGTTACAATCTGAAATTACTGAAATCGAGTATTATGATGGTCAGGATATAAGTGAACTTACTATTGAAAATACAGATTGGGCATTCTTGAATAAATTAAAACGGCAACCAGATAAGTCCATATTTTTTTACTGGTATATGGCAGTAGAACTATTATAACCATGAGTAAAAGAAGAATGGTTGAAACCAAGATGGTCGAATTTAGAAACCCATATCACATTGAACCACCTGGTGCCTTGCGCGAAATATTATCTCACCCAATAAATGAAATCGAAGCAATTGAACTTGCGGTATTTCAAGAACATCGTTATGCATTTTTCTATTGGAACAAATGGATGCGAAAAAACGAAAGTAGCAATCCGCCCTGTCTGGTTTCTTTAGACTGGCATCAAGATTTGTGTTTTCCTTGTGAAACAGAAAAGGAATGGCTTAATGAATTGGACTTAACAAGCGATGCTGAAGTATCTCTATTTTCTTGGGCGAAACTTAACGGTCTCAATGATGGTCACATTCTAAGTGCAGCCTATCTTAATTTAGTTGGGAATATTTATGTGCATTGCAGACAAGCACCATTTCCAGACTCGTGGAAAGACGAAGAATTGATAGATAAATTTGGGAATATGCATACTATTAAAAAATTTAAAACTCATAAGGACTTACAGAGTGCACTATTAAATTCTTCAGAAACATCAGTATTTTTTGATATTGATTTAGACTTCTTTTCTGTAAAGAATGGTTTGAGCGATGGTTCTTTTGAATTTACTTATCTAAAAGAAGAAGAAATACGGAAAATGCTAGATAAGGATGACCTATTAATTCATTGGGTTTTTGAAAGGTTGAAAGGGTTTACTATTGCAACTGAACCAGAACATTGTGGTGGACTCTTAAAAAGCAACAAGTTTCTCGATCTAATCAGCGATATCTATTTCTATCCAGAATTATTTGCGCCTAAATGTAATTGGAAATGGAAACCGAAATATTGAATAAATATCCACTCAGCCCATTCCCCTACATTTCGCGAAAAGCTACATTCCGGAAAAAGAGCTTCTCTACACAAGTCTTGGACACAATCCCCAATTTTCTTAACAGAATTATCGGCAAATTCTTCTTTAGCCTTTGCTCGATAATCCTTGAAAATTCAAATTTTGACTACACATTTTAAGGGGTTTATAATAGATGAAGCCTTTTATTGTTTTTCGAGGCAGCAATAAATTTTCAAGTTTACTCTGAGCCAAATCAACAATTTGGAGGTGTTTGCAAATGGTACTGAACTTTCGTAAACCACCAAATGCCCTTTTTGTTATATATAGCTTGGACAATCGTTTTTATTTTGTGTCTGGCAATTTTAGAACCATTCCTTTTCCTAATGTCAAGCCATCAACATGTCCAGCGATTTTGCTGTCAACTGTTTTTACATGAATATGCATGTTTGTCGTGTGATGTGTGAAAATTGCATGATGTGAACCCGAATAGAAGCCTAACATATCGACTTGTGCATTGTTTATTGTTCCATTGAGTCCTGAGCTTAAGTGTTTTTCATGAGAAT
Source organism: Urechidicola sp. (assembly GCA_028599075.1). Taxonomy (GTDB): domain Bacteria; phylum Bacteroidota; class Bacteroidia; order Flavobacteriales; family Flavobacteriaceae; genus Urechidicola. The sequence goes on from JAQRMW010000080.1 coordinate 2,605, forward strand.
GTTCTGTATCTCCATCTTTCCAATTGATAACGTGCCAATCAAATGACATTGGTGTACCCTTTATTAAAAAAGGAAATGGCTTGTCAATTTTTATTTGATTTTCCTTAGCTATTTGTCCAATGTAGGTTTCTAGTTGCTCATAAGTCACAACATTATTGGGAATATTTATTGATTTCCATTTGCTAACAGATGCATAAACAAGAAGCGTTGCTTTTTTCTCAAATGATTTGTCAAAGGTCAAGGTGCTGTCAACAACAATTGTATTGAACGGTTTACTATCATATATTTGAATCTCACCTTTAAGATTCTCAATTGCTCCAAGCGCATAAAAATGTTCAGTATTTTTAAATTCATTTAAGTCAGTTTTTGCAGAAATATCTCCTTTATGCATCATATTTTTTAATGCACCGATATATTCCACTTTAAATTTATTTATCTCCTTGCTATCTGTTTCCTTTTTGTCTGTTCCGCAAGACGTAATTGCAATTGCAATTAATAGTATTATTATATATTTCATAGTATTCATTTTAATATTACCTAACAGCTGCATAAGTATCATATTATTAATTATGTGTGACAAGATAATAAATTTATAAGATTGTGCGAACGGTATTTTTTAGTAAAAAAACTGCTCTTTAATAGGAAAGCCAAAACTTAAATTTTCTTAACAGAATTATCAGCAAATTCTTCTTGAGCCTTTGCTCATTAATCCTTAAAAATTCAAATTTTGACTACACATTTTAAGGGGTTTATAATAGATGAAGCCTTCTATTGTTTTTCGGGACAACGAAAAACAGGCATGGCATAAGCACTTCTAATTTAAACACATCTATTACACTCGCTTAACTTTCTGTATGCTCCTTTCGTAAATGTATTTAAAAGAATTGCTAATTCCATTATGGAACTTATCAAGACTATACAAGTTTTAGTAAAAAATAGGGTTTCTGCTTCCTTGAAAATCTAAAGATTTTACTACGTCGCAGACACTCCCGATTTGTTTTCTAAAAGTCTTGACAAAACCCACTTCATCTATTGTGCGATGCACGAAAGAAATCATACAAACACCCCTTAAAATTTAATTCAGTTTAAACCTAAAAAGGGAAATATTAATCTAAAATTTTTAAATCATGAGTACATTAAAAAACAAAGTACAGTTAATCGGAAACGTTGGACAAGAACCAACTATTACAACCCTTGAAGGTGGTAAAAAAGTAGCTCGTTTATCGTTAGCCACAAATGAACATTACAAAAATGGTAAAGGCGAAAAACAAACAGACACCAATTGGCATACTGCTATTGCTTGGGGAAAGACTGCTGACATTATTGAAAAGTATGTTACCAAAGGTAAAGAAATTGCCATTGAAGGAAAATTAAGCTCACGTTCTTACGAGGACAAAGAGGGAACTAAACGTTACGTTACTGAAGTGGTTATTTCTGAAATATTACTATTAGGTAGCAACGATTAATCTATAAAATAAAGAGGGCAGTCATCTTGGAAAGTCTTGCCCTCTTTTCATCATTCACATTAAAAAATAGAACAATGAAAAACAAAGTTAACGAAATTCAAATTAGTTATAGAGAAAAAATAAGAACATCAAAATCTGATGCTATCAAAAGTTCAGATGATGCCGCAAAATTGATTTATAAAAGTTGGGATGAAAGTACGATTGGTTTACATGAATCTTTTAAGGTATTGCTATTAAATAACTCCAATAAAATCAAAGGAATTTATCAATTATCCTCTGGTGGTATTACAGGCACATTAGTAGATTTAAGAATCCTTTTTGCTGTTATTTTAAAGACACTTTCAGTAGGTGTTATTTTAGTCCACAACCACCCAAGCGGAAAATTGAAACCGAGCGAAGCCGATAAGCAATTAACGACTAAAATTAAAGAAGCTGCGAAGCTTTTTGATGTCAATATTTTAGACCACTTGATTGTTGTACCTAACGGAAGCTATTACAGTTTTGCTGATAACGGAATGTTATAATTTAAGGTTCAAGATAGTTTAGGGAAATTTATATCTTTGTAAATTATTGAGAAACAATGAAGAACAAGTATATTTTCCGTTCCCGAATTTCTGAGAAGAAATTTAGACAAATTTTAAAGC
>JAQRMW010000081.1 GCA_028599075.1 Urechidicola sp.
AAGTGTGTACTTTTGTTCATATATCTGTTTTTGTTGTGAAAATTAAGATATATAAAAAAGAGGGAAATCCAACCATGGAAATCCCTCTTTTAAAAATGTTTATCGGACACTAATGAAAAAAAAACAAAGACATCTTCAAAAAAATTATTTAAAACATCATTTCCTTTACTTGTTTCATCGCTTTCGAATGTGATAATATCAAATGGAGATATTATTTTGTTAGGAATATTTCTAGACTCTAAAGAAGTAGGGCTGTATGCTGTGGCGTCTCGTATTGCATTACTTTCTAGCTTTATGTTACAAATTACAAATGCTGCATTGTCTGGTAATTTGGCAGCATTAAATGCACAAGGACGAAAAAAAGAACTACAAACTATGGTAGCTAAAGTAACAAAGTATTTAATGATGTTTGCTGTACTACCACTATTTCTTTTTTTTATTTTTGGTGAAGATATTTTAAGTTTGTGGGGCAGTGAATTTAAGGCGTCATATTGGATATTAATAATTTTAGCAATTGGTCAATTTTTTAATATAGCAACAGGAGCAGCAGGACAATTGTTGATTATGTGTGGATTCCAAAAAATAGAGAGCCTTATTACAACAAGCTTTATGATATTAACAATAGTTTTAAACACGATATTAATTATACATTTTGGTGTTCTGGGTGCAGCTTATGCTACGGCAATTAGCGTTATCGGGGTTAATATTGCTAGAGTAATTGTCGCTAAGCAGAAAACAGGAATATTAACAATATCAATATAAAATTAATAATGAATAAAAAATTAAACAGAATTAAATTATTCGGAGAAAGAAATACAGGTACTATTTACCTGATGAAATTATTAAAATTTAATAATTATATTTATTCAGGAACAGAAAATAGAATTTACGCACATATTTTTATGAGGTTACCCTATAAGGAAAAGTCTTTGGATTTTTATTTTTTCTTAATGAGAAAGTTTAATTTAGGTTGGAAACATAAAGAATTAGACAATATTCCATTTATGAAAAAGAGACTTCTGGATAATGAAAAGATTGTTTTTCTAATAATTGTTAAAAACCCATATTCTTGGTTATTGTCTCTTCATAAAAACCCTTATCATTCTTTGGGTAGCAAGAAACAATCCTTTGAAGATTTTCTTTTAACACCTTGGCAAACAGTAAGAAGAGAATCTAGAAGAGAGAGCTATAATAACCCTATTGATATGTGGAATAAAAAAGTTGAGTCTTACCTTAAATTTGAAAAACAGTTTAACACACACATAGTAAAATACGAAGAGTTACTACTAAACCCAATACATGAATTAAAAGAAATTTCAACTGCATTAGATTTAAATGAAGCAACCTCTTTTCCTAGAAATTTTGTCAAATCTACTAAAGAAAAGAAAAAGAACAATAAATATTATCAGGACTATTATGGTAAAGAAAGGTGGAAAGATAAATTAACAGAAGAAAACGTCAAATTTATTAATAAATTTTTGAGCAAAGATTTAATGCAACATTTTAACTATAATGTTTTATAGAAAATAGATTCTAAAACTATGGAGGAAGCTCTTATAACTGTAATTATTCCTGCATATAATTCTGAAAAGTTTATTCGTAGGGCTATTGATAGTGTCCTAAATCAATTGTATAAAAACATAGAAATTATTGTAATTGATGATGGCTCAACTGATAATACGGCTAAAATAATTAAATCATATGCTGATAAAGTAAAATATATATACCAAGAAAACAAAGGTGTAGCAAGTGCTAGAAATAAAGGAATAATAAATTCTAACGGAACATATATTGCTTTTTTAGATGCCGACGATTATGTGTTGCCAAACATGTATAAGCAGTTAATAGAAAATGCACACAAGAGTAATGCTGATATTGTTTGTTGTAATTTTTATCAAGAAAATGATTTAGGGCTTAGAAAAATAGCATTTAAAAAAATAAATCAAAATCTAGATTTATCTAAATCAAACGACTTAGTGTTTGCAGCAAAACATATCGGCAACAGCTGTTGGAATAAACTATTTAAAAGGTCATTAATACAGAACCTTAAATTTCCAAAAATTAAAAGAGGAGAGGATTCGCTATTTGTTTTAGAATCTTTATTAAATGCAAAAAGAGTAGTTTTTATTTCAAATGCGCTATATGTTTACTATCAAAATAGTTTATCAGTAACACGTAGTAATATAGACATAAGCGTTATAGAAAATCATATTTATACTCTTAACGAAAAAAAGAGGTTAGTTAAAGAATATCATTTTCAAACATTATTAAATAAGGGTTTAGAAAAATATTTTTATAAATACTTTTTAATATTTAGCAAAGCAATAATCAGAGTAAAAGATAACGAATTAAGAGAAGAATTTTGGAACGTGTGGTTAAAAGAAAACAGAAATAATTTTTTAAAAGAATCATCATTAAAATACATTTCTCTTATTTCTACAAATATAAAATGGGTGTATTTTGCGGGAATGATTTTTAGCGGCCGCTTTTACTTTGTTGTTAAAGATCGAATAAATAATTTAAAATATTATTTTAATAAATAACCATGTCAGCATATAAACAAGAATCACATGTACGAAGTTTACTAAAAGGAATCTCTTGGCGTATTGTTGCAACTATTGACACCATTTTGGTTGTTCTGTTTGTAACATGCCTAATGGGAAATTGCAGTTTAGAATTTGCTTATTCTATTGCATTTATCGAGTTTTTTTTAAAACTAGCAGTGTATTATATACATGAGAGAGTTTGGCAATTTACCTCTAAAGAAAATGTAGTTACTAAAAAGCAAACCATTTATAAATCTATTTCTTGGCGTTTGGTTGCAACAACAATGACATTTATAATTTCTGGAGCCATACTAGAAGATTTTGGCGAAATAGCTTTTTACATTGCTATCACAGAATTATTTACGAAGTTTGTGTTTTATTATGTACATGAGCGTATTTGGTTAAAGTTGCCTTTGGGTAGGATACGAGATTATGTTTATAGGAAGATAAATAAAAGCTAGGGCTTCTCGATACATTCTTATTTTGTTATCACTCAATAAGAACACTCGAAGTGACGATGAAAAAAGAACGTTATTTTAGATGTCTTATTATACAGCTCCGTCAGTTCGAGTGAATTTTACGATTGTAATGAGAAAAATTAGTATCGAGAACAGTTAAAAATGAAAAGGTCTTATGTTTACATATTAAAATGCTCTGATGACACTTATTATACAGGAGTGACTTCCGATTTGACAAAAAGGATTGAAAGTCATAATAATGGACTGTATAAAGGAAGTTACACGAGCACAAGAAGACCTTTAGAATTGGTTTTTTATGCTGAGTTTACAGATATCAATATGGCAATTGAAAAGGAGAAACAGATTAAAAAGTGGTCAAGAGCTAAAAAAGAAGCATTGATAAATGATGATTATGATACATTGCCTAATTTAGCTAAGAAGAAGTTTTAAGGTTTCTCGACTTCTCGATACTATTTGATGACACTGGAGTGCCACCAAATAACTCGAAGTGACGATAGAAAAACGTAAGGAGATTAAATGTTATAGAGCTAATTATTAATACAACGTCAGTTCTAGTGAAATTCTTGATAAAGAATTTTTTATAGAGAACAGTTTGTAAAGGGGGTTCCTTCGCTGCTCTCGTAAAGACAGAAAAATAAATAAATGAAAGAAAATATCATTCCACATAGCTATCAAATATCTGTTGATGACAGAAAAAAGTTAAACCAACACAATTCTTTTTTACTTTGGTTTACAGGATTGTCAGGGTCCGGAAAATCTACCATTGCAAATGTGGTAGAACAAGAACTTCATAAAAAAGGAGTTAAAACATATACTTTAGATGGTGATAACATCAGAAAAGGAATCAATAAAGATTTAACATTTGCCCCAGAAGACAGAACTGAAAATATCCGCCGTATTTCAGAAATTTCAGCGTTAATGGTTGATGCCGGTATTGTTGTTTTAGCAGCATTTGTATCACCCTATAAAAAAGATAGGATTAGCATCAAGAATGTGGTAAAAGATGTTAATTTTGTCGAAATTTACATCAATACTAGTGTTGAAGAATGTGAGCGTAGAGATGTAAAAGGATTGTATAAAAAAGCGCGTGCAGGAGAAATAAAAAATATGACAGGAATTTCATCACCTTATGAAGAGCCTGATAATCCAGCAATTGAAATAAAAACAGAAGAGCGCACAGTTGAAGATGCTGTCGCTGAAATTATGCAGTATATTGCACCAAAATTAAAACAAAATAATGAGTAAATACTATTTAAATTATTTAGACGAATTAGAAAGTGAAGCAATTTTTATTTTGCGCGAAGTTTGGGCACAGTTTCAAAACCCTGTGATTTTATTTTCGGGAGGTAAAGATTCTATATTAGTAACACATTTAGCTAAAAAAGCATTTTACCCGGCAAAAATACCTTTTCCATTAATGCATGTTGATACAGGCCATAACTTTCCTGAAACCATTCAATTTAGAGATGATGTGGTTAATGAATTGGGAGTTGAACTTATCGTAGGCTCTGTTCAAGAATCTATCGATGATGGTAGAGTAGCTGAAGAAAAAGGAAAAAGTGCAACACGGAATGCTTTACAAATTACGACACTGTTAGATGCCATTGAAAGCAATAAAATAGATTGTGCCATTGGTGGTGGAAGACGTGATGAAGAAAAAGCAAGAGCCAAAGAACGTTTCTTTTCGCATCGTGATGATTTTGGGCAATGGGACCCTAAAAACCAGCGCCCTGAATTGTGGAATATATTTAATGGGCAACATTTTGAAGGAGAGCATTTTAGAGCCTTTCCAATTAGTAATTGGACGGAAATGGATGTGTGGAATTATATTAAAAGAGAAAATATTGCGATACCATCATTGTATTATGCACATGACAGAGAAGTAGTTTGGAGGTCAGATTCTTGGATTCCAAATTCTGAATTTCTAGTTCTTGAAGATCACGAAGAAATTGTGACTAAAAAAATTCGTTTTAGAACTTTAGGAGATATTACGATTACTGGAGGAGTAGAATCTGATGCAGATACACTTCAAAAAATTGCAGATGAAGTTGCAGGAATGCGTCAAACAGAACGAGGAAATAGAACAGATGATAAGCGATCAGAATCTGCGATGGAAGATAGAAAACGTCAAGGATACTTTTAAACGCGAATTTTAAAACGAATTATTACGAATTGCACGAATTGATGGAAACTAAAATTTTATTTAAAGAAGAAAGTTATAAAATTATTGGTGCTTGTATGAAAGTGCATAGGTCATTAGGTTCAGGATTTTTAGAAGCTGTTTATCAAGAAACTTTAATAAAGGAATTTACTAATTCAGAGATTCCTTTTGAAAGTCAAGTTAAACTGAACGTTTTTTATGAAGGAGAACAATTAAAAAAATATTATATCGCTGATTTTATTTGTTATGATAAAATTATTATTGAGATAAAGTCAGTAAGTCAAATGCCTGTTGTGTTTTATTCACAATTGAAAAATTATTTGACCGCAACAAAAAAAGAATTAGGAATGTTGATTAATTTTGGTCAGCCTTCTTTAGTTTATAAAAGAATATTAAACACAAAAAGTTAGCAGAATTAAATTCGTAATAATTCGTTTGAAAATTCGAGTTAATTTGTAATA
>JAQRMW010000082.1 GCA_028599075.1 Urechidicola sp.
AGTTTCATCATTACCACAACTTATAAATAAAAAAATTGTTAAAAAAATAAAGAGATTTTTTTTCATAATTTATATGTTTAATTAATTTCAAAGTTTTTCGTTTCTAATGGTTTACAACGGTTTGTATAAGAATAGTAAGGGATTAAAATGTACTTACTTTTCGGTTTTAGCACTTAGCCAAATTTACAATTTTACCGTTATTTTTCTTTTAACCGTCAAATTGAAAATTTGGCGGACTTTGTTAATATGTACCAACTTTGAGTTTGGCACTTAACCCTTATTATTTTTATACCTTGTTGTAAGTAGTTATTTTCCCTTGTAGTGACATTCTCCTAAGGTTTTTCCACTTCCGCAAGGGCAAGGGTCATTTCTAGACATAAAACTCTCTTTTACGACAAAGTCAGGTTCGCCTTTAAATCCCTCTTTTTTACCTGTTTCGGCTATTTTTAATATTTCTTCAAATTCTTTTTGTGCTCTGACTTTATCTTTGTCCGTAGGTTTTAATTTGGCAGATAATTCTAAGTCAAAAAGATTATCCCAAATTTCAAATGTTTCAGTTTCTTTATCAGGTGGAACTTTAGACCAGTTTTCACTTGTGTTTAACGCTTGAAACTTCACTAAATCACCTTTTAAAGATTTTAAGGAGATAAAGCGGACATTTTTTGGCTGAATTACATTAAAAAGAGAGATTAAAAATTTATCATTTGTACTAAATACATTTGAAAATGGTGCGTAAAATAAGTATTCTAAATCTAATAAATTGGTTAATCTATCTCCGAAAAGACTATTATTCATGCCAATGAAAAACATTGAAACAATCGAATAACAATAATATGCGTATTCTGCAAACTCTTCTAATTGATAAACACTTCCATTATTATATCTGTTTAAAATTTCTTTCTTTTTATCTTCTTCTATCTGAAAATATTCAAGCATTAGGATAAGAGTATCCTCTTCTTCCATTTCAATATTTATTCGCTCAAAAAACCTTTCTTTTAATTCCTCAAATTTTTCAGGATTTGTAGCCTTGGTGTTTTTGACTTTTATACTTTTTAAATGTTCGAATTTATTTTTAAAATTGTTTATTACATTTTCATCTTTAGATTCATTTCTCCATAAAGTCGAAGTTATTTCATCAATGGATTCGAAGTTTCCTACTTTCCAACGTTTAATAGATTTTTCTTCTTCAGTTTCCTTAAAAGTCAATCCGTTTTTATCTCCCGTTGTTATAGATTCGTTCGCAATTAAGAATGGGCGATTTTCACTATTAGTAAACTTTCCAAGGAATGAATGTTCTATAATTAATTTACAAGGCATATTTACATAAGAATTGTATGGAAATAATTTTTTGGATAAATTTATTACCTCTTCCTTTGGTGTTTTTCTTCCAGTCTTTTCTTCTTTTGATAAATCCCCTAAAATTTCTGAAACTAATAGAGGTGTTATATTGACTCTATAGTATCTGTGTAATTCAATAATATCTCTGTAATTTAGACCTTGAAAAGTAGATTTATCTAATACAATTGGTACTGACATTATTGATTGGTTTTAATTACTTACAACGTTCTGTGTAAGCGTAGTTGCGGATTTAAAGGCACTTACCTTTCAATTTATCACTAAACTTTGTTCAAAGATACAAACTTTAAATTAAGCACAAAACCCGCAATTACGTTTACATTTTGTTATGCTTTGTTTTTCAGTATATACAGTTGTTCTTTAATGTATTTCTTTGTTTTTGATAATCCATTATTATTACTTTTAAATCGTAAATAATCATATTCCACAATCTCTACACTTCCTTGTTTTTCCATTATTTCAAGTATTTTTTCTTGAGGCATTATTCCTTCATTATTATAACTCAAAACAATGTATTTGTAATTGTTAGATTTTACAATTTCTTCTAATGAGTTTAATGCACGAATTTTATTACAAAAATCAGATTTTTGATTATCATAATTTCTCATTCCTGATACACCTTTTATTTCAGGGTTATCATATTTTGCAATTGTTTCGAGTATATGATAATTTGGTGCATATTGCCTTTGGTTATATGGTGGGTCAAGGTAAATTATATCATATTTATGAGATTGCAATAATTCCATACTGCTTTTATTGTAAGCAAAATGTTTTTTATTACTTTCTATTAATTGTATTCTTTTTAATTTTAAAGGTTTTAATGCTCTAACATCCCAATCTTTTTTAAATGCTGCATAAACACCTAAAATATTCGAGAAAAATGGCACACATTCTATTAAACACGCTAATAAAATAAAATATTCGTTTTTAGTAATTAATTTTTTTGTTTTCCACTCTTCAATTTTTAGCCTTATAGCGTCAATTTTTTGTGCGTTTTCACTAATGAAATACATTCTTGGTTTTTCTAAATGTGATGTTCCGTCTGGGGTGTAGTTTTGATAAATAAAACCTTTAACAAGTGGTGTTTTATTTAAATATTCTATGACTAAATCAAAATTATCCGAAAATAATAAATTAGATGATGCTTCTATTGAATTTAGTAGTTTTTCAAAAAGTGGTTTTTTATTATTTACTAAATAGGCATTTTGAAGTACAAAACTAAAATATAATAAATCAGAAGAAATAATTTGATAATCTTTTGATTTAAAATGTTTACCTACATTAGAAGTGCCTGAAAAAAAGTCAAAAAAGATATTTCCTTCTAATTCCTTTTCTTGTATTATATTGTGTATCCAATCAACTAAACGTTCTTTATTTCCTATAAATCTCATATTAATTCCAAAAATCTATAATATTATTAAAAGAAGTTTTGAAAACTTTCGGTGCTTGTAGACTGATGAGTATTTTACCATTAGAATTTAGTATAAAACTTATTTTTCCAATTGGTCTTTTTGTGTCATTACTACCATATAGAACTACAGTTCTTTCAATTTTATACTTTGGGTAATGTTTCGTAATGTAATATTTTTCAAATGAGGTAAAACCGTTTAATTGTTTTATACCAACATTTGCGTTTTTATACATTTCTCCTTCAATATTAATTACTAATTTCTCAAAATTATCAACTATTGTTAGGTCGGGTAAATTGATTATTTGAGTTTTATCTCCTTTTTTGTATTTTACTCTATCAGCATATTTTTCAACTACTAATTTATCTCCTTTCTTGGTTAAAAAATAACTTCTTTCACAACCTGCGTGATTGCTGTAAATTGTAAAACCTTTTGAGAATTCTTCAACAAGAATATCTAAAAAAATAGTTCCTATTTTCTCTCCATTTTCTTCATAATACCAATAAACGCTTTTTATTTTCGCTTTAGGTATTTTCAACCCTTTCAGTTTTATATTTATTTTGTTAGCAATTTGAATGAATTTATTTGTTTTACCTACACTTTGCTGATTTGGTAAATGATGTTGAGTAATTATAATATCCTTTTTCCAACCTAACACTCTTAGGCATTTTGCAATTATTGTGGTCATCCCAATATTTGGGTCGTGTCCTAAACGATTTCCATTTAATAATTTTGCTGTAATTTCAATAGCATTTTTCTTTTTAGTTAATCTAACAGTTACACCGTTTTTTGTTTCGGGCATACTATTTTTTAACTTTATTAATTCATCAATAGTTTTAAAAGCATTGAATTTTTTATTATTAATTCCTTTTTTTCCTAAAACTTCTACTTCTAAAGTTTTAAGCATTTTAGTACCAAAAACATATGTTAATGTTGGGTCATCTTTTTGCTCAACTTGCAAATTGTATAACATTATTTTTTTTACTTTAGGATAGAAAAAATCAACATATATAAATTTTGAACACCTTTGATAAACACCAGTATTACGACTTTCTTTATCATCAGTTTTTGTTTCTTCTATGGCATATAATGGGACATCTTTCTGACTTGGTTGGTTTTTTGTTTCAAAAACCAAATAATCTACAAAACTTGATTTCCCACTAATTATTTTGAGGTAAACTTTTGATATTTTTGGTGATTTAAAACCTGTTATTTCATAAACAAATGAAAAGTCTTTTTTGTTTAGTATTGGTATTATTCTAATAGGGTCGATAAAAACTGCAATGTTTTTATCTTTAGCATATTTTTGAAATATTGTTTCAATAACTTCCTTTTTAGGTCGTTCTTCAGTTAAAATCCATAAGTTCATAGGTCTTTTCTTAAAAATTGAATAGTGTAGTTTGCATTGGAATAGAAGTTTTATAGTTTGTAATAAGGACTTCAACACTTCCATTTTTATCTCTGTTTTTTGTTTGGTAATTAGAATTTGAATAATTTTTATTCAAATAATTCACATTAAAATCAGGATTTTTATTTACCCAATTGATTAAGATGTCATTACTTTTTCCTTTATGTTCTATTACATTTGAAAGTGCAAAATTCACACTTTTACTATTTAATTCGTTTAATATTCTAAGTAAATCGAATTCTTCTTTTTCATTCCAACCTTTAAAACCCCTTTTTCCATCATTATAAGAGCCAGTTGTAATTAAATATGGTGGATCACAATAAACAAAATCATTTTTTGATAGAAATGAATAATCATAATTTTCAAAACTAACATTTGAAAATTGTATGTTTTTAGTTTTTAATTGAACTATAAATCGTTCTAAGTTTAGTTTCATTGTTTTGTTGAAACTACTTCTGTTTTTCCCAAATGGATTGTTGAATTTATGACTATTATTAAATCGGATTTGATGGTTAAATGAATATGCAATTAAAACAAATAAGTCTAATGGATTTTTATTTTCATTATAAAATTCACGAATTTTTTTATATCCTTCTTCATTTGTTAGCGATAAATCATATTTCAAAATTCTATTCTCGATATGAGTTATTACTGCTTCTAATTCTTTAGAGTGAAATGTTTGAAATAGTTCTATTAAATATGTCAAATTATCATTAAAAATAATTTTCTCTGCATTAACATTAATGCCAACATTACAACCACCAGCAAATAAATCGACAAAATGATTGATTTCTTTTGGAAATAAAGGCAAAATTTGTTCTAATAACTTATACTTTCCACCAATATAATTTAATGGTGATTTTATTGATTTTGTCCTTATTTGAGTAGTAATTCCCATATTTTACAAATATAGATTAAGTTATTTGATTTTGGGATTTTCGGGTCTGTTTTTTAATAAAGCATAACGGTCTTGTGTATGAAACGTAGCGTGTAAAAAGACGCTAACTTTTCGGATTAACACAGAGCCGAATTTTTATATTTTGTTTTTAACTTATCAATCTTAAAAGCCAAATTTAAAAATTTGGCGGTCTTTGTAAATAAACACTAACCTCTCGGAAAGCCTTTGCTAGCTATGTTTTATACACGTTGTTGGCAAACGTTTTTATTTCCTTTATGAAGTCTTCTGTCATTCGGATTAATTTATTCAAATCCTTTTCTTTTATCTCACTCTTTTGAATAGGATGACCGTGAACAATATGATTTCTAATGTGCGAAATTTTATTCAGCCACTCGTAGTCAATTCGTCCAATTATTCCGTAACTGTATAATTGTTTAATATTCGCTGTTGGATTAAGTTTTCTTTCAGACTTTGGTTGGTCAGCTTTCAAAATTGCTCTTGATGAAGCCTCAAACAAAGACCAAGCATATAAAAAATGAGGCTCTAAAAAGTTTTTATCGATTGAGTTTGAAACTTTATTTAGTCTATTCTCAAGTTCTAAAAGACTGAATTCTTGATATCTGTTATTTCTTAAATTGTCTTTTACTCTTGGATTAGTAATTACTAACTCAAACTTCCAATTCTCAAGAGAATTAATTCTTGCAGATAATTCTTTTAGGTATTCAGAATTTTTAATTGTCTCACTTGTTTTAACTTCAACCACCACATTCATTTCTCCTTTTTTAAGGATAAGGTCAGGTCGATAATCTTTTAAAAATTCAGGTAATAAATCTTTTTCTGGTTCGATAAATACTTGAAATCCCTTTTCTTCATATTCACGAGCAAGTTCCTTGATCCTTCTTTGTTCCCTTTGTATGTTATTTGTTCTTTCCATTAGTCAAGTTCTTGATTGTGTTGAAATTCCTCTACTTTGATATGTAAAAAATCAACTCCATTTAAGAAGCCCTCAATAATTACTGGTGAAGCACCTTTAATTTTATATGCTCCATTTATATTTCTTTTTCTCGCTGAAGTTTCTACTACTTGGTCATCATCTACGTAAACGACACCTACTAGAGCATCTTGCATAGGTTTGATTATATTATCCGCATCTGGACTATCTCCTTCGTAATAATAGGTTACTTTAAAAGTAACTTCATCAGTTATTGCAACAGCTCCATTTGTCAACGCATTAGTTGCAGCAGCGTTTACTTTAGCTTTCCAAGCTTGTAATCGTGCTCTGTTTTTCGTTTGAAGAGAAACTGGTGGTCCTTCAACTATAAATTCAAATGGTAGCATTAATGTTCATTTTTTTCTCGTTTCTCAAATGTTTGCCAACGTGTTTGTGTATGATTTCGTTGCGTGTTTCAGTAACTAATTTAGCAAATACAAACCGAATAGAAAATCCGCGAGGATTTTCGTAAGTAGGCTAGTTACTAGCAATGAATTATACACGGTGTTATGTAGCGTTTTTTATTTTTTTTCATTTATCCATTCAATTGCTCTTTTGATTACTAAATCATTTTGTTCTCCAATTGAGTTATATTTAAACTCAACGATTTCGTCAGGTACAATTTCAGCTCCAAATATTATTCCCTTTCTATCTGCATAAATTGAAGTAGTTAATAAAATCATTGAGCCATCACTTAAATCAAAATTTTGATTTCCAGTAGATACTCCATAAGTTTTTGTTCCAAAACTTTTAGTATTCTCCTTATTATGGAAAGCAGTTACAACTACTTCTCCAGAACTTCCTGTTTTAGAACCAGTCAAAACTGCAATTGGTTTAGAATTGTCATAAAGTTCATATGGTTGATGACTAACTTTTGTAATCGGAAATTCGTTAATTCCAGATTCTCCATTTTTATAGAACCAAGAAGATTTATTTCCTTTTTTATCAACGAAATAACCACAAATTCCATTTCCTAAAATTGGCCCAATTCCTGTCAACATTGGCCAACAATTTCCACCAGTATTTTCTCTCAAGTCCAAAATCCAACCTTTAATGTTTTTATTATCAATGGATTTAATTTTATTCTGTAAGCTGTCAGCATATTTTTGAATCGAAATAGAATCTCCGCTACTAAAACCGTCCATTTTTATATAGCCATAATTATCATCTAATAATTTTCCAGAAAAAGTAATTAGCTTAATTTCTTCATTTGATTTACTTGTTGATTTCCAATTTTCCACTTGTTCTTTTGACATAAAGAAACTATGATTATCTCCTAAATCTCTTAAAATTGATTGAACTATTGGATAACATTCTTCAATTGTATTAGTATTGGATACTTTCGAAAGTGCATTGCTTTTTATGATTTTGAAATCAACTGAATCTTTATTTATTGAGTTTTTTTCAACTATTTCTAAAACTTCATTTAAGTATTTTTTTGGTGTCAATACTTTTTCTTTCGAACTTGAACAGTTTGAAGTTATAGTAAGTAAGAAAATTATTAATAAATATCTCATAGTTGGCTGATTCGTCAAATGCTACATAACGGTCTAGTATAAGAATAGTAGCGGATTTTTGGGCGCTAACTTTTCGGTTAAGCACTGACCTTTTTTATATTTACTTACTTTGGTTTTAGCAATTAAACCGCTATTATTTTTATACATTGTTGGGCACAGTGTTTTTCTAATTCTGTAATATTACATCTCGATGATATTCCAAGAACATTTCTCTTCCAGTAATTGGCAAGTGTTCAATTTCCATATTTTCAGTAATTCCTAATTTTTGAACATTACTTTCAGCGATTAAAGATGATATTATCAGAGATTTGTCGTTTCTAAATGAAATAAACCCTTTGTCAAATAATCTATCGAATGTTGGTGTTAGTAAAATTCCATTATTTACATTTAGTCTTTCTTCATTAGTACAATCTCTCCAGGGTTTTATATGACTTGCGGTTAGCAATCTAGTATCGTCAATTAAAGTTATTGGACAATAACCACAATTTTGAATTAAACTTCTTCTGAAATAACCTTGACCTATTCTAGATTTAACAATTTGATTTTTTTCTGTTTGTGTTAGATTAGGTAAGTTTTGTACTTGGTTTATAATATCAGCTTCCTGTCTACTAATATTAGTGACTATATCAACATCTTGATTTTGGTCACTTTCTTGGTTTTGACTAGGTATTGTAAATAAGTCGAAGAAATACTCTTTGTTGTCTCTATTTGTATTTACATCTACATTTAAAAAAGGTGTAAGTTCTTCGTAAGTTTTGTCTTCTTTTAATTGAATTAAACCTCCGGAAATAGAAATTATTGGTGAATATCTATTTATTGAATTAACTAAAATATCATTATTACCTATTTGTCCGTCAAATATCTCATCTCTTACTGTTTCCCAATCTAAATTGGTTCGAGCTTGTTCTAATCTTCTACATAATTCAGCGTGAATTGAAAAAGGTTCTATATTTTCAAATCCTCTAGTGTATGGATTTGGGACACAGTAATGAATTATCCAGTTTTTCAAATAATGCAATACTTCTTCCTCTGATGGGTCGAATGTAAATTTAGGGAAATAGTGACCATCTGTCTCGTGATACAAGCCTAATTGACAAGCTAGTTGATATGGCGTTCGGTAAAAATCATAAGTAGAATTGTTTGTTACGATTTCTCGAGCTCTTGCTTGAGACATTTCTTCTTTAGGAAGAATATTGATTAATTCGACTACTGTGTGTAAGTATGGATTTCTCCATCTGCAAATTGGGTCTGCCATATTTTATTTTTCTGTAAATTTTGTAATATCCATTTGTTTTAGGATAGCAATTAAAACATCTACTACTATACTATTACCAGCTTGACGATACATTTGAGTATTACTTACTATTTGTTTAAAGTCATCTCTAAAACCCATTAAACGTAGACATTCTTTTGGTGTTAATTTTCTAATTCGTCCTTTATTGTGAGTAACATAATTATCTACGCCAGCTCTGTGCATTTTATGCATAGACTGTAAAAGTGGTCTAGCAACTTCAAGGTCAGTTTTAATTGTAGTTTTGAAATTTTTTGTTCCACTTGAAAGTACATACTTTTCTACTTTTTCAGATAAGTAATATTTTTCCTCGACTTGGTTTACGTCAAAAATAAATTCATCAAATTCTTGCTCATTTTGGTTCTCAAACACAAAGTCTCCGTGCCAATTAAATTGTTGATTAGCCTTTTGACAAAGGGCAATGTCACCGTTTATTTGAGTATAACGCTTTTTGCGATTTTTTGAACTTGTAACAAATTTTACTCCTTTCTCCTTTAAATAGAATTTGCTATCGGTATAATCCTCTAAAAAATCTTGCATTTTGTATTCCAACTTTATTGGTTCAGGAAATTCAAATTCTATTGATTTATCTTTGAATCCAATTACAAAAATTCGTTCTCTATGTTGAGGCATTCCATAATTCTTTGCATTTAAGACTTGATAAAAATATTTGTAGCCTAATTCATTAAAAGTAGCTTTAATTGTTTCAAAGGTGTTGCCTTTATCGTGGTTAATAAGTCCTTTTACATTTTCAAAAATGAAAACTTTTGGTTGGCTTTCCTTTACAATTCTAGCGAACTCATAGAACAAGGTTCCTCTTGTATCCTTTAAACCTTTTCTTTTTCCAACCATTGAGAATGATTGGCAAGGACTTCCTCCAACCAATATATCAATTTGTCCTTTGTATTTTTTTCCGTCTATCTCTTTTACATCATTATACCATCTTGATTCGTCAATGTCATAATTTGCAAAATAACTCTCTTTTACAAATTTATCAATGTCACTAGCAAATATTATTTCAGTATCTAGGTTTAATCTTTTAAAAGCATATTCAATAGCTCCTATGCCCGAAAATAATGTTGCGATTCTAGTTTTGTTTTTAGGGTTTTCAAATTCCTTTTCGTACCATTTCTTTTTGAATGAAAGTCTTATCTGATTTGAAACATAAAGCTCTAACTGTTCATTTACTATATTTAAGACATCCTTATAATTTGGATAATCTTTTAATTCTTGAATTACTTTGGTAGAGTAGTAGTGGTTTAACAGTTCTGCATATTCTGTTTCTAGAATTTGTGCAAGATTTGGCATTAATTCAGATGATAAATTTCTTTCCTCTCGCTCAATTTTTCCATAGGTAGATGTATCTATATCTAAATGTGAAGCAACTTTTCTCATTGGGAAACCTAATTCAGTTCTTCGTTGCTTTATATATTCTCCAAAAGTTGTGACCATATTTTTCGACAAATTATTTAGGACAAAAATCGTCCAAAAATATGGAATATCCTATTTTTGCGATAGTTTTTTTACATTGTGCCCAACGGTCTTGGCTATGATTGCGTTGCGGACAAATCCGATAGGATTTTTCCGTTAAAGACCGAATATAATAAAAAAGCTTGGATTTCCGATAGGAAATTCAACCGCAATGAATTATAGGCG
>JAQRMW010000083.1 GCA_028599075.1 Urechidicola sp.
AATTCACTTATAAATGAATATATTTGTTGAAGTATTTAGCGATGAAGGAAGTAAAGTGACCTTTTATACTGTACGGAAAGAGGATGCAGATATTTCTGAAACCGAAGATTTTTTTAGAAGAGTAAGTGAAAAAACGGAATATCAAGAAGATGCTCTTAAATTAGTTCGCTTACTTTCCAATCAGATAGCAAACCTATACGGGGCGCATGAAAAATATTTTAATCGACATGAAAGAAACGCAACAGCATTACCACCCAAAAAGTATCACACTTTTAAAGCAGAGGACATTATAAGCTTCTCCTATTCTCCTTTGCGATTGTACACATTAAAAATATCTGATTCTATTGTTGTCTTGTTTAATGGAGGTATTAAATTAACTAAAGGAAGTGCACAAGACGACCCTAATGTTAGTATGTATTTTCACGAAGCAAATGAATACGCTAAAAAAATCACTCAAGCGATTAAAGAAAACATGATTTGCATAAACGAAAAAAGTATGGTAGACTTTCAAGGAAATAAAATAATCACATTATAAAAACATTAAATTATGGTAAATGATTTTTTTAAAAATTTAATTGACGAGACCCCAAGAGATGTACAAATATTTGTTGACAAATATGAAGAAATCTCCATGAGGATCTATCAGTTATTAAAATCAAAAGGTATGAGTCAAAAAGATTTGGCTCAATCCTTAGGAAAGAGGCCATCAGAAATTAGTAAATGGCTAAATGAAGGACATAACCTTACATTGAAAACCATTGCGAAAATCGAGGCTGTTTTAGGGGAAGATATCATCAATGTCCCCCTGAGACAGTCTTTTAATATATTTGAAGGAAAAGACGCAATTCGCGGAAAAATGAACTTTACAGTTTATAAGAATAATAAACCTAGCATAGATAATTTGGAGATGACAGAATTAACACCAGAAATTTCTCAAAAAATAGCCTAAAGAATAATTATGACGAAAGGAAAATATGACCCATTAAGACTTAGAATTATTGAGTTTAAAATTGTCAACGGGAATATTAAAGCTCCTTACGAGTTTGATGATAGTCTTATAGATAATTATGAAACGAGTATGGCTTTTGGCTCATCATTTAATTTAGAGAAGAAAGTTGTGAAAGCAAATATGGGGTTTGAAATTGAGACTAAAAGCACGTCTGAACAAGATGAAGCCCTTGTTAATTTTGATTTCGTATATATATTTGAGGTCGATAATTTGGATGAACTCTTTACCGAAGGTGCTGCCCCAGAAGACTTAAAACGATTGATGACTGCTATTGCTGCTATTTCATTTTCAACTTCTAGAGGGATACTCCTTACGAGACTGCAAGGAACAGTAATGAAGGAGTACATTTTACCAATAGTTAATCCTGTCAAATTACTAGATGAGTGGATTAATGAGGGAAACAAAAAGAAAAAACAGGTGAATAAAGTGAAATAAAAAAAGCCTAGTAGTTAAAGGAAAGTACTAAAAGGCTCTTAGTATAATCGATGCATTTACATCTCTTAATGAAATTCGAAGATAGTAAATTTATCCATATCTAAGTTATGAGAACTAATCTTTCCATATTTTTCAATTTAAATTTCTGATTTTGTATGAGTTATACTACAGGTCAAAAATGTCCAACAAGTGGAGTGTACAAGTGTTCTAGACATCCGTCTAACACTATTCCATTATCCATAGGAGAAACTTTTCCTCCTTGCAGTTGGGGTGGTGGACATGGAGCAACTTGGATATTGGTAAGCAGAGCTTAACCTAATCTCAGTATAAAAAAAAGTATTGGTGAACAATAGTAGCCGATACTTTTTCTTTATTAAAATTATTGTGAAAACATAACTCCTTAATAAAAATAATTATTGTTTCTGATGTTTTACGTTATACTAAAGTTAGAGTAAGTGTAAAAACAACTCATTTACAGCATTTTAGATTATGATTGATTTTAGCAAAATAGAAAATGGAAGCCAGTTTGTAAGAGCTGACCTTCACATACATACATTCGGAAAAGATAATGGTTCTTTCGACGTCTCAGATATTACAATGACTCCACAAAATATTGTAGATACTGCAATAGATAAAGGATTAAAAATAATTAGTATTACTGATCATAATGAGATTGGAAATTCAAAAGTAGCCATTGACTATGCAGAAGAAAAAGACATATTAGTAATACCAGGTATTGAAGTGAGTACAACTCAAGGGCACTTATTAGTTTATTTTGAAACATTTGAAGATTTAACAAATTTTAGAGGTAGACTTCATATTGCCACTAATAAGGAAACATGTAGTGAAGGAATTATAAATTGTCTAGATTTAGCAAAAGAATTTAATGGAATAGGTGTTCTCGCACACATAGAGTTGAGTTCAGGTTTTGAAAGAACAATTGGTAGGTTCGGACCTCCAATGGAAAATATTTTTAAGCATCCCAATCTTTATGGATTGGAAATTACATCAAAGGATAGTATCGATTTTTATACTTCTAATGATACAGAGTCAGACAGAAAAAACCTTATAGCAATTCGCCGAAAGGAATTAGACTTACAAGAAGATTTTGAATTCGCAAAATTGATGTCTTCAGATTCACATAAGCTAGATAAGCTTGGGCTTAACGCTGAAGGGAAAGGAAGATTGACTCGAATCAAGATGGATGAATTATCATTCCATGCCTTTAAAGTAGCCTTGCTGACTCCAATGGCGAGAATACGCCTTGAAGATTTTATTCCAGAGCAAATACCTCATTTTGTAGGAATACAGTTTGATGGTGGATTATTAAAAGAACAAGCAGTACAATTCAGTAATAACTTAACCTGTATTATTGGTGGACGAGGAACTGGAAAATCTACGCTATTAGAATCCATCTGTGAAACTTCAGGGAATGGTAGAGGTGCAAGAGTTTTAGATAGTGAAGTATGGTCAGATAAAATCAGTCTTATATTTGAAGACGAAACTGGGAAAAAAACTTTATTAGTTCGAGAAAAAAATGGAGATGTTATTAATATGACTGATGGTGATGAAGATGCAATCACAAAAATTCCTATTGAAATATATGGTCAAGGAGAGACAGCAGAAACACTACAGCATAGCGATACCAATCCAAATGTTTTATTAGAGTTTTTGGACTCATTTATAGATATTGAATCTTTGAAAACTGAAGATGAGGATTTACGAAATAAACTGATAGAAAATAAAAGTGATTTAGATAAGTTACGTCTTGAAGTTAAAAATATTCCAGAAACCCAAAAGTTAAAAAAAGACCGAGAGGGTAAAATTAAAAGACTTGAAAAAGAAAAAGTTGGAGATTTGGTTAAACACCACACAGCATTAATTCAAGAACGAGCTTTAAGAGATGAGTTGATAACTGACCTTAAAGAATTAATTGAAAAATACAAAAACATCTTTGATGATAAATCAGTTTTTGAAATGGTTGAAGGTCTTGATGGTAAAAATATTATTGTTGGTAAAGATAATTTTGAAGAAGTAAAAAAAATAGTTGCAGAATTTTCTGAAGTAGTAAATTCGACATCAACTAAGTTAAATACAGAACTTAATTCTAAAGTAACAAGATTAAGAGACCAACTTATAAATTGGAAATCTAAAGAAGGTGTTATTCAGAAACAAATTGATAAGAAAAAAGAGGAACTTAAAAAACAAGGAATCCCATTTGATATTGGGCAAATAAATCAGATTTCTAAAGACTTGATTTATTATCAAACACGTTTAAAAAAGTTGCTAGCAGATAAAAAATTACTTGATGAAAAACTTAAAGGGCGTAAGACCTTATTAAAAGACAGGGAAGAAACTAAAGATAAAATCTACTATAACCGAAGTGCTTTAGCTAAAGCATTAAATATGAATCTTAAAAACACAATTGAAGGATTTTATATCACTATTAAATATTCGCAAGGAACTTACTCGAAGCAATTTGAAGATCATCTAAAATCTATATTAGATTATAGAACTTCTGGTGTAAAAAAGGGGCATGCAATTTCAAGAAATACAAACCCTATCGATTTTGCTAAATCTTTGCTTAAAAAAGATTTAGACTTTCTAAAACTAATAAAGGATGAAGGAATCCAAATGTTTAACAAATCTGAAATCAATCGAATACTTTCAAAATTTACAGATGTTAATCAAAGAGAAGATTTAGAATCATTGGAGTATGAAGATTTGCCATCTATATTAGTTACTAAAGATTATGAAGATGAAGTGACAGGTGAGGCTAAACACATCACTAAA
>JAQRMW010000084.1 GCA_028599075.1 Urechidicola sp.
TATGTAAATTTGTATTTATGAAAAAAACACTATTTCAAATACTTGCCAAATTTAACAAGTTATTATGTCCATCATTCACTAAAAAACAATTGGATATGAGCAAAGCTAAAAAGTGGCAATTGGCAGTTATTGGTTGGCGATATTTTGTTACAAAAAATAGTTTGTGATTCTATAAAAGTTGCTATATTTGCACCCTCAAAATGGCCTCGTGGCGCATCCCGATAACTATCGGGAGAATAGCGCATCTGATTACAGTTCAGTAGGTAAATAACTGTAAAAACAACGGCCTCGTGGCGCAACTGAATAGCGCATCTGATTACGGCTCAGAAGGTTATAGGTTTGAATCCTATCGAGGTCACGAATAAATCAACAAAAAGTTGAAAATAAAGCAAGCTAAAAAACATAGCTTGCTTTTGTTTTTTTATGAAGTGTGTTTTCTTTTGTTGATTTTCAAAACTAAATTCTTTAGGAAATATAATCTATCGAGGTCACAAAAAAAAGAGATTGACAAATGTCAATCTCTTTTTATTATATAAATAAATGTTTTGGAGTCCTATTTTTTTTATCAACCAAAAATGGTTTTTAGCCCAACTACAAATACTGCTAGTAGTGCCATTGAAATAGTTGTTATGGTGAACCATACAAAAACAATCATACTTTTATCTGCCATTCTATTTGGAGTTTTCATAAACTATCAAAATTAAAGATTAATAAAAGTACTAGTGTTTCAAATTCTTCTGGTTTTATAATTTGTTCTCTTTTTGAACGGAACCTTACTTTAAAAATTGCTTTATTATTTTGATTTAGGACAGTTTTAACATTTCCCAAAATAAAACTAAATTCCTAAAACTTGTTTAAACCCTATGATAAAAACAAAAGCTATTGCAGTTGAAGCCAGCGCTATACCTAACCACACAAACACAAATAATGCTCTTTCTTTTATACTATCTAACGTTTTCATTTCTAAAATAATTTTATAGTTTTAGAAATACAAATAAAATGCCAACAAAGTATATTTACTCCAAAACAGGTGTTTTTAAGAACACTTTAACAAAAAAAAGCCTGTTTCGGAAATAGAAACAGGCTTTAAATATTTTTAATCGTATCTTTTATCTTTTTGCGTTTGGATCCATTTTTTTATCTACAATCAATCTACCATCCCTATTGGCAATTTCCCATGCTGTATAAAAAACCAATTTTGTTCTTTTGGTCATTAACTCAAACTCAATTTTATCAACAGTATCAGAAGGTTTATGATAATCTGGGTGTGATCCTGTTGTATAGAAAATTACAGGAATTCCGTTTTTAGCAAAGTTCCAATGATCAGAACGGTAATAGATTCTCTCTGGATGATTTAGATCATTATAGGTATAATCTAAAAACATATTAGTATAAAGTTTATTGGCTCTTTCACTTATTTCATGTAACTCTGTTGATAATTTATCAGCCCCAACTAGACTCACATAACTTTCATTTTCTAAGTCTCTATCATCAATACGACCAATCATGTCAATATTTAAATCTGCTACCGTACTCTCTAAAGAAAATATTGGATTGTTTGCATAATATGCAGAACCTAAAAGTCCTTTTTCTTCACCGGTAACCATCATAAATAAAATACTTCCTAGGCCCATGTCCATCGACCTTTGCTTTAACAAATGCTTCTGCAATATCCATTACAGCTACAACTCCCGATCCATCATCATCTGCACCATTATATATTTGACCATCTTTACCAATACCTAAATGATCATAATGAGCTGTCAAAACTAAAACCTCATCTTTTAAATCTGACCCTTCTAAAAACCCTAAAACATTTTCTGAAATAATCTCTTTAATATCAAACTCGACCTTAAAACTAACTTTTCCAGGTTTAATCTTCTTTAACGCATTCTTTTTTCCATTCTCTTTATCCGTAATAGCTTTTGTCAGTATATCTACTGGTTTTCCAAATATTTCTTCTGCTTGAGATGGACTTAAATAAAAAGCTCCAGTATTACTCTGCTCTTTGTTGTCATCATCTGCCAAACCTAAAGATCCTTTAGCAAAATAATTGGTAAACATTTTAAACATTTTAGAAAAATCATCTTCAGAAGTAGTTCTTAGAATAAAAACCATTTTTGCGCCTTTTTGATAAGCAAGCGTCATTGCTTTACTTCTCCCCCCTCTACTTTCATTAAACAACAAAACCGATTTTCCCTTTACATCAATATCATTAAAATTTTCTTCAGAACCAGCTCCAACAAATACAACTTCGGTTGTAATTTCTTCTATCTCTAAACTTCCGTAATACAAAACTTCTTCTAAATTCTTAAGTTTTTTATCACCAATTTTAACATATATATCTCCTGGCTTAGATGATTTAAGCACAACATTTTGATAGTAAGGATTTGATCCATCCTTTACCGGACCAACCAATCCTAATTCTTCAAAATGAGCCTTGATATAAGCAGCTGCCATTTTTTGACCTCTTTTACCAGTTTCTCTGCCTTCTAAAGCATCGGAAGCTAAAATGGTGAGATCTTCTCTCATATCTTCAATAGTAATTGTTTCAGCGTACAGCATCGCTGTTTCATTTTGTGTAGTTTGTGCAAATGAAAATCCTGCAAACAACAATGCAGATAGGGTAATTATATTTTTCATTATTCGATAAAATTTATTTGAATTAAGGTTTTGATTTAAAAAAATCAAACAAATTTAGATTTTTGAATGTTAAAAAAACTAAATAAAATGTTAAATAAGTTTAAAGAGCTAAACTATTTCTGCAGATAAACCTAAGTCTAGTAGTTTAGAACAACGTGGTTTTAAAAAATCATACTCACCTGTTTTTACAGCACATTTCCCTTTTAAGTGAACTAACCATGCACATTGTTCTGCCTGAATATCTGTGTGGTCACAAACTAATATCAACGAGTCAATGACATGATCAAAAGTATTTACATCATCATTATGCAGTACAATTTCGAACTTGTGAGTTTCTTGCTCTAGCACATCAACATCTTCCTGTATTTTTTCTTTACCACTCATTTTTACTTCACACATTTTAGAGAAACCCAATTGTTTCTTTCAATAACGGATTCTATTTTTAAATCGTATTTAGAAATTTCCTTTTCAATCACTGGGATATCTTCTTTATAAAAGCCACTCAATAACAAAATACCATTTTCATTTAAACAATTAGCATATGTACTCATATCATTTAGCAAAATATTACGATTGATATTCGCAATCAACACATCGTATTTTTTATCTTTTAATAAGGATGCATCGCCTTCATAAACGCTGATATGTTCACAATTATTACGCTCAACATTTTCAATCGAATTTTCATAACACCAAGTGTCAATATCAATAGCATCTATTGGATGTGCCCCTTTCATCTCAGCAAAAATTGCTAGAATTCCGGTACCACACCCCATATCTAAAGTTTTCTTACCAACTAAATCTAATCGATTTAAATGCTGCACCATCATATGTGTAGTTTCATGATGCCCCGTACCAAAACTCATTTTTGGTTCAATAACTATATCGTATTTTAAATCTGGATCCTCATGAAATGGTGCTCTTATACTTACCAAATCATCTACCTGAATCGGATTGAAATTTTTCTCCCATTCTTTGTTCCAATTTACCTGTTCTATCTCTTCAATTTCGTAAGAAATTTTAAACTCACCATTGTTCAATACAAAAATGGCATCGAGAATATTCTCATTCCATTCAGCTTTTTGAATGTAACCAATAAAGCCATTTTCTGTATCAACAAAACTTTCAAATCCTGCATAACCAAGTTCAGCAATTAAAATTTCTGAGGCTGGTTCTTTTGGAGTTACGGTAAAATTATATGAGATATAAACTGACATTTGACTTCTAGGTTTTGAAGTGCAAATTTACATGATATTATGACAACAATTCTTTTTCAATCGCTATTTTTATAATTCCTACACTATTCTTAGCGCCAAGTTTAGACATAATATTCATGCGATGTGTCTCTACTGTTTTTGGGCTGATAAATAGTTTTTCAGAAATTTGTTGTGTTGTTAACTCTTCAGATATTGCAACCAAAACATCTTGCTCACGTCTTGTTAAATTAGGCTTTAATCCGTTTTCTGATTTTTTTGCAGATGTTTGTAG
Source organism: Urechidicola sp. (assembly GCA_028599075.1). GTDB lineage: Bacteria > Bacteroidota > Bacteroidia > Flavobacteriales > Flavobacteriaceae > Urechidicola. Next base: position 4,132 of record JAQRMW010000084.1, read on the forward strand.
CAACATTTTTTTATGAATATCTTTTTGCAGATATAATTCACCAGAAAGCACTGTTTTTAAAGCTTCAACCAATTCTAACTTATCTGTGTTTTTGAGTAAATATCCATGAGCCCCATTTTTTAACATCCGTTTTACAAATGAAATATCATCATGGCTTGTCAATGCAATTATTTTTAAATTAGAATATTTTTTTAGCAGATTTTTACTAAGATCAATTCCGTTAATATCTGGCAAATTGATATCTAACAACAATACATCAGGAGTATCATTATCAATTCCCTTAAAGGTTTCTTCGGCATTATTGTACAAGCCAACAACTTCAATTTCTTTGGTGTTTTCTAACATTGATTCAATGCCTTTTAACACCATAATATGATCGTCGGTTATTGCTATTTTAGTGATCATTTAAATTATTTGTATCAATTTCAATAGTATATGAAGTTCCGTTTTCGTTAGAAATTAAATCCATACTTCCGTGTAAATATTCAATTCTAGATTGGATGTTTTTTAAACCTATTCCATCACTTTCAATTTGATTTACATCAAAGCCCTTACCATCATCTTCAAAAGTAATGTGCATCAAACTATCTCTACAACTAATTTGCACAATTATTTCTGAAGCTTCGGAATGCTTAATACTATTACTTACTAATTCTTGGATAATTCTAAAAATATTCAACTCAGATTTTTTATCAATTTTGATATGCTCTCCTATTTTTTGAAATATAATTTTAGGTTGATGAATAGCATCCATACTATTGCAGTATTCTTGAATGGCTTCTTCTAAATTAAAATTTTCTAAAGACTGTGGCACCAAATTATGAGATATAGTTCGCACTTGCTGGCAACTATCATCAATCATAGTAATAGCTTCTTTTATCACCTTATTATTCATTTCTAATAGTGATGAGAGCTTGTATTTAATAGCAGATAAATCTCCGTTAACACCATCGTGTAATTCTTTGGCAATTCTAAATCGTTCTTTCTCTTCACCTTCTATCAACGATTCTAAAGTTTTAATTTGATGCTCTCTTTTTAAGGTAACTATTTCTTGATTTTTCCTTTTTTGACGTTGCTTAAACAAAAACCACAAGAGCAAAATAGAAACCAATAAAAAGGCAGATAGCCCTACTAAGTAATTGAATTGTGTAGAAGTTTTTTGAATTTCTAATTCTTGTTTGGCAAGTTCTTTATCTTTCTTTTCTGTTTCGAACTGTGTCTTTATCCAATGAATATTTTTTGTGTTTTCTTCATTAAAAATACTATCCTTAAAAAGCACATATTCTTTATGATAATACAAGGCATTCTTAAAATCATTTCTTTTTTGATTTAAACGATACATCTCAAAATACAACTCTTTAGTTGATGCCTTGTTGTCCGATTTTAAAGCCAATCCTTCTTTCAAAAACGCCTCACTCTTAGCGTAATTACCTAGCTCTAAATAAACCATTCCCAAATTTGATAATGTCAGCGCAAAATCTGTTTTATAATTATTTTCCTTTTGGATTTTATATGCTTCATCCAAATAAAATAGTGACGGCCTATACTTTTCTTGTGTTGCTAGTAATAAACCAAGATTCATATTTATCAGAGCTACACCCCATTCACTTTCAGCTTCTCTATAAATATGTAGTGCTAATATATAATACTCCTCGGCTTTATCATAAATCCCTTGCTTCAAAAAAACATCGCCTAAATTATTATTAACATCACCTAAAGATTCATCTGAAATTTCATTTTCATTATAAATAGTAATTGCTTTTTCAAAAGATGCCATCGCTTCGTGATACCTTTCTAGGTCTTTATATACAATACCTATGCTATTTAAAATGTGCCCTACAAATTCATAGTTCTCCGTTTTTTCAGCAATTTCAATCGCCTTATAAAATTGAGTCAATCCTTGTTCATAATTACCCATTTGGGTATATATCACCCCCTTTTCATTAAAGACATAAGCAATATTATTTTCGTCATTAACAGACACTACATACTGCTGATATTTATCTAAACCAACAAGTGCTTTTTTTAAATCTCCAGAAAGACGATACAATACAGACAACTGAAAATGGCACAACGCCACCTTCTTTGTTGATTTCAAATTTTTATAAACAACTAGAGCCGTATCTGTATGAGCAGTTGCAGCTGGCAAATCATTTAATTTAAGTAACCAGCCCAATTCATAATGAGCATCAGCTCTAACAGAATCAATTTTTGAAGTTTTAACGATAGTATATAAGCTATCAAGCTGTCCAAAAAAAGGAAGTGTAAAAACAATAAAGAAAAGTGAAGTTATTTTAATTTTCAAGTTGATGAATTTTTTGTTTAAAAATAAGGATATTTATTGAACTGCTATTTCTTTAAAATTCTATAGACTTTAAACTGCTTGTTTACATTGTCTTTAATGTTGATAAAATAAGTTCCATTAGAAAAAGAAGTCATGTCAATTTTAAAATCAATATTGGTTGATTTGTATGAGGCTAACTGTTTACCTACCACATCAAAAAGTATTATTTCATAATCAGAAACTGATTTAAATTGTAGGTTTACAAAATCTGTAGTAGGATTTGGATAGATTGAAATTTCGGTTAAGGCTAAAAAATCCTCAGTACCTAAAACTACACCTACGGGAATTGCACTTATAAAACCTTCGGACAATTGCAAAGTTCCAGTTTCATTTTCTTGTATGGCATTTTCGCCGATAGAATAAATCAATTTAAGATTTCCGACTTCTGTAACTGCGCCTCCGCTACTAATACTAGATTTGAGTATTTCTGTTTGAGCATATCCGAAGAACATCACACAAATAAATAGGATTGTTAATTTCGTTTTCATAATTAATATTATTTTTTATAGACCACAAAATAAAAATCACTATCAGACAAAACTCCAGCTGTATTATACGTTCTAACTTCTAAAAAGTCATGTTGTCTAGTTAATTTTATAAAACCAATAGTATCATGTAAAGTGGCTACCCCTATATAAGAAGTTCTTGACATAGGCACATCAAAAGTAATTTTATAATACCCTGTAGATTCTTTAGATTCTGAAAATCCATCCGAAGAAGATACACTTGTACCTCCATCACTACCCACTAAGCCATAGATATAGGCTTTCATATCTGCATCACCTGAATCTAAAGCATTCACTTCTTGCACCTCCAAATCTCCATTAATAGTGGTATTTCCATTTTTTAAAACTACCACAGCATCGCTCCTATTAGACCCATTTATTCCATTTCCAACAACAAATAAGCGATCGGTAGCAACATAAGAATCTACTGTACCAGTAACTATTGTACTATTCATTCCTAACGAAGTTTGCGCATAAGATTCAGCTGTATTTGAAAACCCTAGAGTAGATGAAACATCACCATTTGCTAATGACACATAGCCAGTAGCTAAAGAACTATATCCATTTGCATAGGTTTCATGACCAAGAGTAATTGAGCGCTCTCCGTTTGCTTCTGTTGATTGCCCAATTGCTACTGAAAAATCACCATCAGCCTCATTATCAAACCCTATAGCCATAGACACTACACCTCGTGTTATATTAGCAGAACCAATTGCTATTGATTCGTTTCCAATTGCATTTGATGAGTTTCCAAAAACCATTGAAAAATCACCATCAACAAAAGACTGAGTTCCTATTGCTGTAGCATAATCTCCTTCAACGTAATTCCCTGTACCAATTGCTACAGATGATTCTCCACTTGCTTTAACATCTCTACCTAATGCAAATGAATACAGCCCTACATTTACATCATCCCATATTGTTGAAACTGTATTACCAACTCTAAAAGCGCCCTTACTTTTATCAAAAAACATTTTTGTACCTGCTCCATCTAATTGGGTATCGCCAAAAACAAAGTCATCGTTAATAATATCTCCACGAATATTACTTGTTACATTGTTGGTTGTAGTAAAAACGGTTTCTTCAGATTTTTTTGAAAACAATGCAACAGGTACTGACTTAAACATGGTGGTACCCATATCGGTAATTCCAGAACCTGTATTCACCTCAACTTTTAAAAATTGTTCTTGAGACCAATCTACCAAACTAAAGTCGCCACCTGTAACTATTCCTTCACCAATATTTAGGATTATAATTCCGTTAGTATCTGTTGCCACTGTATGATTTTCTTCAAAAACATTGGTAGTGCCATCTTCTAAAATTGTGAAATAGACAGCTACTATTTGGTTTTGTATTACAGCTCCATTTTCTGAAATAACTGCTTTGTAGTTTACTCCTTGCTGCGCATTCATCAACAGAGAAAAGAGTAATGCTAGAATTGATATTTTTGTTTTCATGTTTTTTTAGTTTGATTATTTAAGTTAAATCCTACTTTCTTTTTCAATTATTTATTTTTTGATTTTAGGTTGGCCCATCTGTATCACCATCGCCAGGTCCAACTTCTACAAACTCTATAAACAAAGTTTCTACAGCTGAGTTATTTCCTAAATCTGTTAATGAAAATTTGACTTTGTAAATTCCTGGTATGTCTGTTTGAAAAGTTCTAGTAAGCATAAAGCTTTTAACTTCTGCAGTGTCTGGGTTATTATCATTAATAAAAATTCTATCAAAAAACACAGACTCATCATCACTATTATAAACACCTATCGTTACAACTTCCAAACCAATATCATCGGTAAGGTCTGCTTTTAAAGTTGCTATATCTTGATAGGCATCATAGATATAATAAACCGCATTCTCATCTGGACTTAGAACACCAATATCTGGATTCAAATCTGTAGATGGGCTTGGGCATCCTGCAAATACAAACGATAAAACTACTAGACTCAATACTACACTTACTTTTTTCATAATAATTAAATTTTAAAAAATGAATACTATTTTATTTAACGGTTGCAAGGTAGATTGGGATATCAAAAAAAAACTAAGGGTATTCTCTGAATCCTAAAATTCAGGGAATACCCTTAGTTATAAAAATATCAAACTTCAAATCCAAAAACCAATAGTTTGGAATTACATTAAAGTTTAATCAATAAAATATATTGTGATCTTAAATCGCTTTAATGATTCCAGAAAAATCAGTAGCACTTAAAGCAGCACCACCTATTAAACCACCATCAACATCCGTTTTTGAAAATATTTCTTTTGCATTTGATGGTTTTACACTGCCACCATAAAGAATTGAAACCTCTTCAGAAACATCGCTTATATATCTTTCTGCAACCAATTCTCTAATAAATGCATGCATCTCTTGCGCTTGTTCTGGACTAGCTGTTTCACCAGTTCCAATTGCCCAAACAGGTTCATATGCTAAAACAATTTTTTTCCAATCTTCAGAAGTTAAATGAAATAGTGCTTTTTTAATTTGCTCTTCTACAACTTTAAAATGATTTCCACTTTTTCTATCTTCTAATACCTCGCCAAAACAAAAAATGATTTCTAACTTATTTTTTAAAGCAGTGTTTACTTTTTTTGCTAATGACTCATTTGTTTCTCCAAAATATGCTCTCCTTTCTGAGTGCCCTAGAATTACTGTATCTACGTGTACACTCTTAATCATACTCGCAGAAACTTCTCCTGTAAAAGCGCCACTTTCTTCAGCACACATGTTTTGTGCTGCAACCTCTATTACACTATCCTTAGTTCTTTTAGATATTTTTTGGAGGTTGGTAAAAGGTGGAGCAATTATTACACGTGTGTTCTCTAATTTAATTCCACTTACCTCCTTTTTCAATTCTTTTACCAATGACTTAGACTCTTTATAGGTCTTATTCATTTTCCAGTTTCCAGCTACTATTTTTTTTCTCATCTGTGTGTTTTAAAGTTGTGTTTTCTTTTTACAAAGATACGTGAAACTATTAAAATGATTACTTTTGTAATCGTAATATTCGATAACTATGACCAAGGCAGATCTCATCAAACAAATCAAACTAAAAAACTCATTTTTATGCATTGGTTTGGATGTTGATTTAGATAAAATTCCTAAACACCTATTGCAGTTAGAGGATCCAATATTTGAGTTTAATAAACAAATTATTGATGCCACACATCACTTGACTGTTGCATATAAACCAAACACTGCATTTTATGAAGCATACGGTATTAAAGGTTGGCAATCATTAGAAAAGACTATTAATTATTTGAATGAGAAGCATCCAGAAATTTTTACAATTGCAGATGCTAAGCGCGGTGATATTGGTAACACATCTACCATGTACGCCAAAGCTTTTTTTGAAGATTTAAATTTTAATTCGGTAACTGTCGCCCCATACATGGGTAGCGATTCTGTAGAACCATTTCTTGTATTTGAAAATAAGTTCACAATACTACTTGCCTTGACTTCTAATGTAGGTGGATTAGATTTTCAGGGGTTAAAAGTTGGCGAACAAGAATTGTATAAAGAAGTTTTAAAAACTGCATTGACTTGGAAAAACAACAAACAATTAATGTTTGTAGTTGGAGCAACAAAAGCAGAATATTTTAAAGGTATCCGTAAAATTGTTCCTAACCACTTTTTATTAGTACCTGGAGTTGGAGCTCAGGGTGGCAATCTACAAGATGTTTGTAAGTACGGAATTACAAAAGATATTGAATTATTGATTAATTCTTCTAGAGGAATTATATATGCAGGTAATGATGAAAACTTTGCTCAAAAAGCTCAAGAAAAAGCGTTGGAGTTACAGCAAGAAATGGCTGAAATTATAAAAGCTCTTTAAAAGAGTCTGTTTTTTTATCGTATCCAAACGGACAATGTAAGCATCCGTTTTTACAACAATGGCCTCTTTTTAAATGATACTTTTCGGTAAAAACTCGAAAGCCTTTATCATTATAATAAAAATCATCTGGTTCTAATTCTGGTAAATTGTTGTAATTCATAATTGTCAAAAATAACAAACGCAGCGAAGTTTCGCTGCGTTTGTTATATATAAGTTTTTAAATTGATTTATTCTTCTGCCCCAGGAGGATATTGTGCTATGATTTGTTTTACAAATTCTTTTACAATCTCATCTTTCTTTTTAGCATTGTTCATATTTAAAGCTCCTTTACCTACTCCTTGCCAAATCAACTCCTTTTTAGAGTTGTCTATAAAATCAATAAATAAAGTTCCTTCATCATATTGCGAAACATGGGTACCATAATTCATACCGTAGTATGGTCCATAATAATAATATGGTTGCCAATAGTAAGGTGCATAAACATTATTATGTATTGTCACTTTTTTGGTCGCCTTTGCAAAAATATTAACTACAATATCTGGCTTGCTAGAAATTGTAAACCCTTTAGCTAAGAGTTCTTGCTCAATTGCTTTTATGATTCTACGCTTATCTAAATCAGAAATATCAACTTTTTCAATTCCCTTTTTATAAAAGGCAAAAGTTTTATATTGACTAAAATCTGCTGATGTATCATAATCTGCTTCAACTTTGATAGTAGCACATGAAGCTAAAAAAAGTAAAGAAACGATAGGAAATATAATTTTAAATCTCATTTTAATTATTTTTTGAATAATCATAATATAACAAAAACCATACCAACAACAAGATTTTGACAGCTTGTATGTTATATTTTCTGATTATATATTTCGCAATAAAACAATCAATTATACTTATTAAATTATCTTTTTTTTAAACAAACCGAAGTTATATCACATATCTCAACATTTCAAACCTTCTATTAACTAATCTCGTCAAAAAAATAAGTAAATTGCGGCTTCAAATCTGATAGAACTGATGGAATATTCTAAGCCTTATATACCAAACAATAAAATTCGAATTGTCACAGCTGCCTCTTTGTTTGATGGGCATGATGCTGCTATAAATATCATGCGCCGTATTATTCAAGCAACAGGAGTTGAAGTCATACATCTTGGACATGACCGAAGTGTAGAAGAGGTTGTTAATACTGCAATACAAGAAAATGTCAATGCAATTGCATTAACCTCTTATCAAGGTGGACATAATGAGTATTTCAAATACATGTATGATTTATTAAAGGAAAAAGGCGCAACACAAATCAAAATATTTGGTGGCGGTGGTGGTGTAATTCTTCCTCAAGAAATTAAGGAGTTGATGGATTACGGAATTACCCGAATCTATTCACCAGATGATGGTAGAGAAATGGGATTACAAGGGATGATTAATGATATGATTCAGAAATGTGATTTCCCAACTGGTGAAGATGTTGATTTTAATGTTGATGATTTAAAACAAAAAAAGGGTTCTCAACTATCAATAGCTATTTCAGCTGCTGAAAATTTTTCTGATAAGCATTCAACATTTATTTCTGAAGTTAAAAAAGAAGCAACAGAATCTAAAGTTCCTGTCTTAGGAATTACCGGAACTGGTGGTTCTGGAAAATCATCATCTATTGATGAAATAGTTAGAAGGTATTTACAAGATTTTAAAAATAAAACCATTGCAATTGTATCTGTAGACCCATCAAAAAAAAGAACTGGAGGGGCATTACTCGGAGATAGAATTAGAATGAATTCTATAAACAACAATCGAGTCTATATGCGTTCATTGGCAACAAGGCAATCTAATTTAGCCCTATCTAAACATATCAATGATGCCTTAAACATTTTAAAAGTCGCCGATTTTGATTTTATCATTTTAGAAACTTCTGGTATTGGTCAAAGCGATACAGAAATACTTGACCACTCTGATGTTTCTTTATATATAATGACTCCTGAATACGGTGCTGCTACTCAATTAGAAAAAATTGACATGATTGATTTTGCAGATATCATTGCCATTAATAAATTCGATAAACGCGGTGCAGAAGATGCGTTACGAGATGTAAAAAAACAATACCAACGAAATCATAACTTATGGGAAAGTGATGTCAACGATATGCCAGTTTACGGAACTATTGCTTCACAATTCAACGACCCTGGAACAAACCAATTATATGAGGCTATTATTGACAAAATAAATATAAAGACAGCAGCCTCTTTCAACAGCTCTTTTAAAACTGATAATCATCAAAAAAGTGTTAAGCAAATAGTAATCCCTCCTAGTAGGGTTCGCTATTTGTCAGAAATTTCTGAAGACAATAAAAACTACGCTGAATATTGTAATAATGAAAGGGCAATCGCTCAAAAGTTATTCGGCATATTTAAAACTATGTGTGCTGTTTTAGATATTGATTATAAACTTGAAACTTCATTACTAACAAAAACTGGAATTAATGATGATGAGATTATTAAACTAGCTAAAGATGAAAACAATAAGGTCTTCATAGAATTATTAATAAAAGAATTTGATCGAATTAAAATGGATTTAAACCCACATAACTGGGAAACAATCTATAATTGGAAAAGTGTTAAGAAAAAATACAAAGACCCTGTTTTTAGTTTTAAGGTTAGAGACAAAGAAATTAATATAGAAACACATTCAAAATCTTTATCGCATCTAGATATTCCAAAAATTTCTCTTCCAAAGTATGAAGCTTGGGGAGATATTTTATATTGGACTTTACAAGAAAACATCCCTGGTGAGTTCCCTTATGCTGCAGGAATTTATCCTTTTAAGCGTCAAGGCGAAGACCCGACTAGAATGTTTGCTGGAGAAGGTGGCCCTGAACGTACAAATAGAAGGTTTCATTATGTGAGTCAAGATATGCCAGCCAAAAGGCTTTCTACCGCTTTTGATAGTGTAACATTATATGGAAATGATCCGGACATCCGTCCTGATATTTATGGGAAAATTGGAAATGCTGGAGTTTCTATCTGCTGTTTAGATGATGCTAAAAAATTATACTCTGGGTTTGATTTAACTAATCCTATGACATCAGTTTCTATGACCATTAATGGTCCAGCTCCTATGTTATTAGGATTTTTTATGAATGCTGCAATTGATCAAGAATGCGAAAAGTATATTCATAAAAACGGTTTAGATAAAGAGGTTGATAAGAAAATTAAATCAATCTACAAATCAAACGGTACAGAAAGACCAAAATACCAAGGTAATTTGCCGGATGGAAATAATGGACTAGGCCTATTTTTATTAGGTGTAACTGGTGATTTAGTTTTACCAAAAGATGTTTATGATAAAATCAAATTTGAGACAATTTCTAAAGTTAGAGGAACAGTACAGGCAGATATTCTTAAAGAAGACCAAGCTCAAAATACATGTATTTTCTCTACCGAATTTGCCTTACGCTTAATGGGAGATGTTCAAGAATATTTTATTGAAAATAACATCCGTAATTTTTATTCTGTTTCGATTTCAGGATATCATATCGCTGAAGCTGGTGCAAATCCAATTTCTCAATTGGCGTTTACTTTAGCAAATGGTTTTACTTATGTAGAATACTATTTAAGTCGCGGTATGGACATCAATAAATTTGGACCAAATCTATCTTTCTTCTTTTCTAACGGAATAGATCCTGAATATGCTGTAATTGGTAGAGTGGCAAGAAAAATTTGGGCAAAAGCCATGAAAAACAAATACGGTGCAAATCCAAGAGCACAAATGTTGAAATATCATATCCAAACATCTGGTCGAAGTTTGCATGCTCAAGAAATTGATTTTAATGATATCCGCACAAGCTTACAAGCGCTATATGCTATTTATGACAATTGTAATTCTTTACACACAAATGCATATGACGAAGCAATTACAACTCCAACTGAAGAGAGTGTTAGGCGTGCAATGGCAATTCAATTAATTATAAACAAAGAGTTAGGCTTGACTAAAAATGAAAACCCAATTCAAGGTGCATTTATTATTGAAGAATTGACTGACTTAGTTGAAGAAGCTGTTTTATTAGAATTTGATAGAATTACAGAACGTGGTGGTGTTCTTGGTGCAATGGAAACCATGTACCAACGAAGTAAAATTCAAGAAGAGAGTTTGTATTATGAAACCTTAAAACATACAGGAGAATTTCCAATTATTGGCGTTAATACTTTTTTAAGCAGTAAAGGTTCACCTACTATTATTCCTGGAGAAGTAATTCGTGCAACAGAAGAAGAAAAGCAATATCAAATTAATGTTATTGACAATTTACATAAATCTCATAAAGAAGCTGTTCCAGAGCAATTAAAACTCCTTCAAGAAAAGGCTGTTAAAAATGAAAATATTTTTGAAGCGTTGATGGAAGCAACTAAAGTTTGTTCTCTTGGGCAAATTACAGCTGCTTTATTTAATGTTGGTGGACAATACAGAAGAAATATGTAGTTTTTATAAATCATTTCACAAGCAAAGGAAAAGAACTATTTCCCAAATACAATAAAAATTCTTTCTCTGAAAATGCATCTTTTTTGTAAATTCTACGTCTACTCTGTGAACATAAAAAAGAATCATTATGAAAAATACAGAATGTACTTGTGATTGCCAATCATGCAAAGATGGGCAGTGTGCTAATTGCACATGTGAAAATTGCTCATGTGCCAATTGTAATTGTTAACAGCTAAAAATGGCAAATAGAAATTTAATAGTTTCTATTTGCCTAAATTATATGTCTTATGACTACTCAATATATTTGGAAATTATATGCTGATGATGTAAAGCATTTTATATTAAGCAAAGTGAAAAATTCATCTGTCGCTGAAGATTTAGTTCAAGAAACTTTTATCAAAATACATATCAAACTTTCTAATTTAAAAGATGCTTCCAAGCTAAAGTCTTGGATATTCTCAATTGCAAGAAATACAACACTCGATTATTTTAAAACAACTTCAAAAAAAATAAATTTCTCAACTGATGAGTTGTCATATGAAGAAGAAACTACTACACACACAGAAAGAGATTGTTTGTTAGCTCACATAATGAATTTGGATAAAAAATACAGAACTCCTTTATTTTTATCAGACATCAAAGGCATAAAACAAATCGAAATAGCAAAACAATTAAACATACCACTTTCAACAATTAAATCAAGAGTTCAAAGGGCACGAAGAAAAATTGCCCAAGGCTATATAGAATGTTGCGATTATCAACTAAGCGAAAAAGGTGTTTTAGTTGGTGAGCATAAAGAAAAAGAAGATTGTAAAATTTGTAGGTAAAACACCCTGTTTAAATTGTATTAAGTTTTAGACGCTATTGTTTTTATGTCTGCTTCTTTCTTAACAACTCTTTGAAGCCATAAAGAAAGTGCTATTGCTAAAATTCCAAATAAAGAAACCATTGCAAAATTGACTTGATAGCCAAACATAGATACAACATCTAAACCTAATTTAGGACCTAATATATGAGCTAATGAAAATGACATTGTATAAAACGCCATATATCTACCTTCATTACCACTTTTTGCTCTGCCTAATGCAAAGGTATTTGTGTAAGGAAAACCAATCATCTCACCCACAGTAATAATTAACATACTAATTATTAATATTCCTGCCCAAGCATTATAAAGTAACACTACAAAACTTAAGGCCATTAATATTGAGCTATAATAAATCAGCTTTGTAGCCTCTATTTTTTTCTTTTCTATCCAATGCACCATCGGCATTTCTAGCACAACAATGATCAAACCATTTAGAAAAAACAACAAACCTGTATGAAGTTCATTCAGCCCAAACTGTTCTGTATGATATAAAGGCAAAGTTGTAAATAACTGAAAGAAAATCATTCCCATCAAAAAGCAGATACTTAAGAAAATCCAATACGGCTTATCGCTAAATATTGTTGCTTTTATATCTAACAATTCTACCTTTTCCTCATCTAATACAGCACTTTTCTTCTCTTTCACTAAATAAGTAAATAATAGTATAGAGATAATACAGGTGATTCCATCAATCCAAAACAGAGTGCTATAACCACTAGCTAAAATAATTACACCAGCAACTGATGGGCCAACAACAAAGCCAAGGTTAATAGCCAACCTAACAAGTGTCAATGAGCGTGTTCTGTTTTCTGGCTTACTATATGTTTTTAGAGATACAAACATGGCTGGTCTAAACATGTCTGCTACACTCATTATAAGCAACATTGCTATGCAAAACCCTAAGAACGTGTTTACATATTGTAAGCCAATAAAAAGGAAACCGGAAATTAAAAGACTCCAAACCATCACCTTATAAAATCCAATTTTATCAGTTAGCTTTCCTCCTAACCACGAACCAATCATTGAGCCTACACCAAAAAACACCATCACCCACCCTACTTGACCATAGGTAAACTCAAGGTCCTCTTTTAGGTATTTAGATAAAAATGGCAATATCATTGTGCCTGATCTATTGATAAAAGTCACCAAAGCCAACCACCAAATATCTTTTGATAGCCCTTTGAATGAATCTCTATATAATAAAGTAACTCTTTTTAGCATAGTGTAAAATTAAAAAATCCGGCAAAAAGCCGGATTTGATTTATATTGATAGTTTTTATTTAGATATAATTACAACACATACAAATAACGGCAAGTAGTTTTAATACTCGTCTTATTGACCTTTTGATATGTTGAACAATTCATCATTTTAAATTTTTCTCTTTGATTGTGGTTTCAAAACTACAAAATAAAAGCATACATTTGAATTTAAATTAACCCACTCATGAAAAATAGTTTTTTCCTAATTTATTTATTAACCATTTCTATTGGATGCGCACAAGAAAAAAAGCAAACCCATGCTGATGAAATTGAAGCCTATCAATATGAGATGAATGTATATTATTCTGATAAAAAAACATCTCCACTAAAAAAGAACGACTTAAAGAGTTTTAAGCATTTAGATTTTTTTCCTACAGATGAAAGCTTTAGAATAGTTGCAACATTTGAGAGGACTCCAAACGAGATTCCTTTTGAAATGCAAACTAGCACAGATAGATTACCTATATACACGCAATACGGAATTGCTACTTTTACAATTAATGGAAAAGAGCTGTCCTTAAGGCTTTATCAAAGTCAATCATCAGCTTTAGACCCAGATTATGATGGCCATTTATTTGTGCCTTTCAATGATTTAACAAACGGAAACGAGACCTATGATGCAGGACGTTATATTGATTTATCAATTCCCGAAGCAAATACAATTGTGATTGATTTTAATAAATCTTACAACCCATATTGTGCTTATAATGACAGGTATTCATGCCCAATACCCCCGAGAGAAAATAATTTAGATGTAGAAATTAAAGCGGGTGTTTTAGCTTTTGGTGAGCATTAGGGTTTAGAATTAAGCAAAAAACTTTACTATATACATTCCAAAAAATACTGCTAAAAAGCCAACTACAAAACTTGCAATAGTATAAACTGCAAAATTCATAAAATCGCCTGATTTTAATAAGACATGGTTCTCGTAAGCAAAAGTTGAAAAAGTTGTAAATCCACCTGCAAAACCTGTGGCTAATAATAAAGTATGATTTTCAGTTAACGCATCATTTTCTACAGCCAAACCTAAAATGAAACCAATTAACAAACTACCCAGTATATTAGCTAAAAAAGTCCCAAACGGAATTCCATCAGTTGGATTGTTTATTACTTTACCTAATAAATAGCGAGCTACACTACCGACACCGCCACCAATAAAAACTAAGAACACTTGCTTCATAGATAATTAAGGTTTAAAATCATCTGCATCAATCCAATTCCATTTTCCTGTAACCGTTCCTTTTTCTAAAGTTATGATTCCTGGGTTTGCTCTAATTATTGTTTTTAAAACTGTACCATCAACAAACAACCATTCAAAATTAAAGCCTTGATTTTCATTCAACACTTTTAAATCATCTATATATGATGATGATAATCCGTAAACTGTATAGCCATTTTCAATGGCTAAATTTGTTGCCTTTTTAACAGACTCAAATCCTTGTGCTTCAGAAATATCAATATCATAAGCAACCACAAACATAACTTTAGAACTCGCCAATAAAGCATCTGTTAAATCTTCACCGTCTTCTGTTTCTAAAAAGAAGTCGTGTACTTTTGGCAAGCCATCTACGGCTATTTCTTCCATCCCTTCTTGAATGCTTTTACCTACTGCATAAGGTCTAAAGTCTATAATTGGCAAATGTGTAAGCACATGTGAAGTGATATATAAAAATAACATCAAAGAACCTAAAGAAACCCATCCTAATAACTTCTTTGACAAAAATGGTTTTATCTTTTTAACCTGACTAATCAAAAAGATTGTCAAAATAATCAATAACACATTTTTATTAAATGTTTCCCAAGGTGTCAGTTTTACGGCATCACCAAAACACCCACAATCAGTTACCTTATCATAATAGGCAGAATACCAAGTTAGGAATAAAAACAAAAGGGTGATTAAAAATAAACTCCAAGTAGTGAGTTTAGGCTTAAAGCCAATCAAAAGCATCACACCTAGCATAATTTCAATAACAATCAAAACGATAGAAAATGGCAATGCATAGGGAATCAAAAATTCCATATTTAATACATCAACACTAAAATATTCTTCAAATTTATAGGCAGACCCTAATGGATCTACCAATTTTACAAATCCTGAAAAAAGGAATGTTACTGCTACAAATAATCGGGCTATGTGAGTAAATAGTTTCATTTTTTTGTCTGGTCGAGCGCAGTCGAGACCTATATATAGTTAACCTCTCGACTGCGCTCGAGGGGGCAATTCTTATACAATTACTCGCTCATCAAAATCAAAGCAAAAACAGCATAGTTAATCATGTCTTGATAGTTAGCATCTAAACCTTCAGAAACGATCGTTTTTCCTTTGTTATTTTCAATTTGTTTTACGCGCAATAATTTTTGAAGAATCAAATCATCTAAAGAGCTAACGCGCATATCTCGCCACGCCTCACCGTAATCATGGTTTTTATTCTCCATTAAATCTTTGGTAATCTTTATATGAGTGTCATATAATTTAGTAGACTTTTCTAAATCAAAATCTGGGTATTTCCCAACTCCTTGATCTAACTGAATCAATGCCATGATACAATAATTTATTATCCCAATAAATTCAGATGCCTCTCCTTCATCAACTCTTCTTACTTCATTTTCTTGTAATTGACGTATTCGCTGTGCTTTTATAAAAATTTGATCGGTTAAAGATGGTAATCTCAATATCCTCCACGAACTTCCATAATCTTTCATTTTATTGACAAACAACGAGCGACATTTTTCAATAACGGTATCGTATTGTTTTGAGGTAATCTGCATATAAATTATTTATTTTGCGTAAATTTCGGATAAATTTAACGAATTAAAAAATTTAGTTTTCTTTATGCAAAAAATAGCTGTTTTCTGTGGAGCGAGTATCGGATTTAACA
Organism: Urechidicola sp.; assembly: GCA_028599075.1. GTDB lineage: Bacteria > Bacteroidota > Bacteroidia > Flavobacteriales > Flavobacteriaceae > Urechidicola. The sequence goes on from JAQRMW010000084.1 coordinate 20,292, forward strand.
ATAAGTATAAAGATGATGCCGAACGCGTTGGTGCTTATTTTGCACAACAAAATATTGGTTTGGTATATGGTGGGGGAAAAATTGGAATGATGGGCTCACTTGCCGATGAACTACTAAAACAAGGTGGAGAAGTTATAGGCATCATACCCCATTTATTAGTTCATGAAGAAGTAGTGCATTCTGATTTGTCTCAATTAATCAAAACCAAAACCATGAGCAAACGAAAAGTAAAAATCAGCAAGTTGGTAGATGGATATATTGCCTTAGCTGGTGGATTTGGAACTTTAGATGAAATTTTTGAAGCCCTAACTCTTGGGCAATTAGGGATTGAAAATAAACCTATTGGCCTCTTAAATACTGCTGGATTTTTCAATCCGCTTTTAGCACAATTAGATGTGATGGTAAAAGAAGGGTTTCTTAAACAAGTAAACAAAGATATGGTACTTGTGAGTGATACTATTGAAGATTTAATAAATCAAATGACGAATTATAAAGCTCCTAAAATTTCTAAAGTAGTGAATACTACCGTGAAGAGATGAGAGATGCAATACTATAGATACTAGAAAACTGTAAACTTAATAAAATAGACTTTCTATTTACAAATTTAAAGTCCCTTCCCTTTGGGAAGGTTAGGATGGGCTTATGAATAACAAAGTAAGAAACATACACACCAAATTATTGTCTGATAATTGGTACACATTAAACAAAATTTCTTTTGAATATTTAAATGATAAAGGCATTTGGGAAACCCAACATCGCGAATCATACGACCGTGGTAATGGTGCTGCAATTCTCCTTTACAATCCAACTAAAAAAACGGTTATTTTAACCAGACAGTTTCGAATGCCTACTTATGTAAATGGTAATGACGATGGAATGTCTATCGAGGTTTGTGCCGGCTTATTAGATGGCGATTCACCTGAGGCATGTGTAATAAAAGAAGCTGAAGAAGAATCGGGCTATAGAGTTACTAACGTAAAAAAAGTGCTAGAAGCTTATATGTCTCCTGGAGCAGTAACAGAAATCGTTTCTATGTTTGTAGCAGAAGTTTCTGATGAAATGAAAGTAAGTAATGGTGGTGGCTTGGAATCTGAACATGAGAATATTGAAGTGCTAGAAGTTACTTTTCTAGAAGCATTAAAAATGGTTGAAACTGGAGAAATATCAGATGGGAAAACAATTATGTTATTGCAATATGCTCAAATCAACAAATTGATTTAAAACAGTTTGAGAGGCTCGATAATTATTAAATCAAAAAAAGCATAGATTAACACTTCAACAAAAAACTAATCAAATTAATAAACATTCCGAAAACGATTTCATCAAAAAAAGAAGTTTAAATTTTATAAACGTATTTATTAAAATAGTATTTTTGCATACTTAAAAATAGTTAGATATTTATGAAGCCTATCACTAAAGAAACCTACGTAAATTGGTATAAAGACATGCTGTTCTGGAGAAAGTTTGAAGACAAACTCGCTGCAGTTTACATACAACAAAAAGTAAGAGGATTTTTACATTTATACAACGGACAAGAAGCCGTATTAGCGGGTGCATTGCACGCAATGGAACTAGGGAAAGACAAAATGATTACAGCCTATCGTAACCACGTACAGCCGATTGGTATGGGTGTTGACCCAAAAGCTATCTTTGCAGAATTGTACGGAAAAGTTACAGGAACGAGTAAAGGAATGGGTGGCTCGATGCACATCTTTTCTAAAGAAAAAGGTTTTTATGGTGGTCACGGAATTGTAGGTGGTCAGATTCCACTAGGAGCTGGTATTGCATTTGCTGATAAATATTTTGAACGCGATGGTGTTACCCTAACTTATTTTGGTGATGGCGCTGCAAGACAAGGAACTTTACACGAAACTTTTAACATGGCAATGCTATGGAAATTACCTGTTGTTTTTATTGTTGAAAACAATGGATACGCTATGGGAACATCAGTAGAAAGAACAGCAAATCACAATGATATTTGGAAATTAGGTTTGGGTTACAAAATGCCTTCTGGACCTGTTGACGGAATGAATCCTGTTGCAGTTGCTGAAGCTATGGACGAAGCTATTGAAAGAGCAAGACGTGGAGATGGACCAACATTTTTAGAAATGAGAACCTATAGGTATAGAGGTCATTCAATGTCTGATGCACAACATTACAGAACTAAAGATGAAGTTGCTGAATACAAAAAATTAGATCCAATTACGCAAGTCCTGGAAGTGATTAAAGAAAAAAATTACTTGTCACAAGATGAGATTAGTGCAATTGAAAAAGATGTAAAAGAGAGAGTTTTAGAATGTGTAAAATTCGCTGAAGATTCTGCGTATCCAGAAAAACAACAATTATATGATATGGTGTACGAACAAGAAGATTACCCTTTTGTAAAACACAGATAATAAATGATTTTGGATTTGTGATTTTGGATTTGTGATTTCAATTGGTAAGCTAAAAAGATTTTATTTTTAAAACATGAAAATCATTTTACAAAAGAGAACAAAAAAATTCACAATTGACGTTATCAATTTAAGTAAAGAATTACCCAACAATTCTATCGGTTGGGCAATTACAAATCAAATTGTAAGATCTTCATCATCTGTAGGAGCAAATTACAGAGCAGTATGTAGAGCAAAAAGCGATAGAGACTTTATTTCCAAAATGGAGACTGTGATAGAAGAGGCAGACGAAACTCTATATTGGCTTGAGATTATTGAAGAGTTGGGAATTATTAAAAATCTCAAAGAATTAAAGAAACTATTAAAAGAAGCTGATGAATTGGTTGCAATATTTGTAAGCTCAGTTATCACGATTAAAAGGAGATTAAATAAAAAGAAATAAAATATATTATTTAGATTGTTATTTAAATTTGTGTAATTCTATTATTCAAATCATCAATCTAAAATCATAAATCAAAATTCGAAAAGATGGCTCAAATTATAACAATGCCCAAATTAAGTGATACAATGACTGAAGGAGTTGTAGCTAGTTGGTTGAAAAAAGTGGGAGATAAAATTGAAGAAGGAGATATTCTTGCCGAAATTGAAACAGACAAAGCTACTATGGAGTTTGAAGCTTTTGATGAAGGTACACTTTTATATATTGGATTACAAGAAGGTGATACTGCTCCTGTAGATTCTTTATTGGCAATTATTGGTGATGAAGGCGAAGACTACTCTGCATTATTAGCTGAAGGGGCAACTTCTCCAAAAGTTGAAGAAACTGAGTCAAAAGAAGAAACACCTGAAGAATCAATGAAAGAAAACAATGTCATATCGAGCGAAGTAGAAATCCCAGAAGGTGTTACTGTAGTTGCAATGCCTCGATTGAGCGATACTATGACCGAAGGAACTGTTGCTTCTTGGTTGAAAAAAGTAGGCGACAAAGTTGATGAAGGTGATATTTTAGCTGAGATTGAAACTGATAAAGCAACGATGGAGTTTGAATCTTTTAACGAAGGGACGCTCTTATATATTGGATTGAATGAAGGTGATACTGCTGCTGTAGATTCTCTATTGGCAATTATCGGTAAAGCAGGCACCAATATTGATGACATCGTTAAAAACTTTAAAGTTACAGGTAGTACAGATAAAAAAGAGGAAACTCCAAAACAAGCTGAGCAAAATTCTACTCCAGCAAAAGCTGAAGCAACTATGCCAATAGCAAAATCATCTGACGAAAGAGTAGTCGCTTCCCCTTTAGCTAAGAAATTAGCTGAAGAAAAAGGAATTAATTTATCACAAATACAAGGAACAGGAGATCATGGGAGAATCATAAAACGTGATGTTGAAAATTATGTGCCTGCAGCTGCTGGCGCTTCACCTAGTGCACCTGTAACAAAATTTGTAGCGAGTGGACAAGAAGACTTTGATGAAATCAAAAATTCTCAAATGCGTAAAGCAATTGCAAGATCTTTGACTGCTTCAAAATTCTCTGCACCACATTATTATTTGAATGTTGAGTTTGACATGGACAACGCCATGGCATTTAGAGCACAATACAATTCAATACCTGATACAAAAATATCTTTTAACGACATCGTTGTAAAAGCATGTGCATTGGCATTGAAACAACATCCGCAAGTAAATTCTCAATGGTTTGATGATCGTATGCAATTAAATAACCATGTACATATTGGTGTAGCTGTTGCTGTTGAAGACGGTTTGGTAGTTCCTGTTGTTAAGTTTGCTAACGAACAGTCTTTACCTCAAATTGGTTCTGCAGTTAAAGATTATGCAGGTAGAGCAAGAAATAAAAAACTGACCCCAGAAGAAATGCAAGGAAGTACGTTTACAATTTCTAATCTCGGCATGTTTGGTATCGAAAGTTTTACATCAATCATCAACCAACCTAATTCTGCTATTTTATCTGTTGGAGCAATTGTACAAAAACCAGTAGTTAAAAACGGAGAAATTACTATAGGCAATACAATGAAGTTAACTTTAGCTTGTGACCATAGAACTGTGGATGGTGCAACTGGGTCATTATTCTTACAAACATTAAAAGGGTTTATCGAAAACCCTGTGACGATGTTGGTTTAAGCAACATCCATTATAAATTATAAAACCCATCAATTTAAAAGTTGGTGGGTTTTTTCTTTATTAATTTACTTTACGTTTAAAAATCAGCACTAAAAAATGCAGTAATACCACTATTTTTATTTTTATCAGCTCCATCATAATCATTAATATCAGATAGACCAAAGTCATAATTAAGACCTGCACCTAAAGATATCTTATCATTACAAAAAAGTTTATATTCTGCTCCAAGAACTCCACCAAAATCTATTGATTTAATCTGATCCTTAATATCATCTGACCCACCATCATAATCTTGTTTTGCTGAAAGCAAATAACCGAATTTCAAACCAGAATACAAGTTGAATTTTTCAGTAAAATCATATTCAACTACAGCTGGTGCCTTTACATAAATCAGCTTGATTTTATAATTATAATCATTAAAGTCGCCCATAGAAAATTCGGCTCCATTAGTTTGTAATGATAAGCCCGTTCTAAATCCAAATTTATCACAATCAAAAAGAGGAAGTTTTACATCAGCACCTACATTCCAAGAAAATATTGGGCTACTATCATACCCATTGTTCATATCACTGAATCCAAAGCCGCTTTTTGTTAATCCAGAAACTCCACCAGCAACATATCCTCTAATAACTATTTTACCATTACCTGTTGCTGGCCCACAAGTTGGTATTAAATCAGAAACATCTATTGGTTCTTGTTTTGCAATTTCTTCAGATGATAATACATCGACTGGCACTGAACTCTCGCGTCCTCTTTGAGCGTTAACATTCAAAATAAAACTAATTGTAAGGACAACTACTAATAGTGCTTTTTTCATAATTATTAAGTTAGGTTAATATTCTAGTAATATACAAATAAATCTTTAAATGTTGATTATGAGTGATTTACGGTCACAAGCCCATATCAACTAATCAGATAAGGGGTTATTATTTATATAAATGCTTTTTTATTCTAATTCTGCTGTATCTGGACTAATAATAGTAGCCACAGCACTTACAGAGTTTGCAGGAAAACCACCTTTCTTTGCATGTTCAACAACCATTTCTTTATTAGGAGCTGTATACACACAATAAATTTTGTTTTCAGCAACATAACTATGTAACCATTGAATTTCGGATCCCATTTCTTTTAATACTCCACACGATATTTGAGAAATATTTTTTAGCTCTTCTGAAGTCATTTTTCCTGCATTCGGAATATCTCGTTCAATAACATACATATTAATGTTAGAAGCCAAACTTTCTGGAAGTATCATTTCTGAAACAGGCTCTTTTTCTACTACCGCAACTTCTTTTGATTCATCAACAGTTTTTTCTGAGTTTTCTTTTTTACCATCATTACATTGAATCAACATAATGGATAAA
>JAQRMW010000085.1 GCA_028599075.1 Urechidicola sp.
AAAAACTTTATTAAATGAATTGGTATTTAAAAGTGTTGAAACAATACACAGATTTTTCAGGAAGAGCAAGAAGAAAAGAATATTGGATGTACACGCTTTTCAATATTATATTTTTTATCTGTGCAGCAATTATAGATAATTTATTGGGCACAAATTTTGAATTTGATAGTATATCTATTGGTTATGGATATGTATATATGTTATATGCTTTATTTGTTTTTATTCCAGGGCTTGCTGTATCTGTTAGAAGATTACATGATGTAGGAAAAAGTGGATGGTTTCTACTTATTGCATTCATCCCATTAATTGGAGCTATTTGGTTGCTGGTTCTTTATGTAACCGATGGTGATGCCGGAAATAACAAATGGGGTTCAAACCCAAAAACAGGAGATGATGAAATTGACATGTTAGGTAAAGCTTAACGTAAATTATAACTTCAAAAAAACGCTACTAAATAGTATTAGTAGCGTTTTTTGTTTCTTAAAACCAAGCCTTATAATTATTTTGATAAGTTTCAACAAACTCTTCATCAGATTTTGTTAAATAAATAATTCCTTCGATTAATCCTATTAAACCCATTAAGCTTCCTAAAATACCAAAAGTAATAATGGTTAAAACTAGCATGATTACTCCTTGTTTTGTATAGCCTAAAATAAATTTGTGAATCCCTAATGCACCAAATAAAATTGCGAATACACCCGCAAGAACTCTTTTACTTTCTTGAGTTGTAAATTGTGGTTGTCTGTTTCCGTTTTCGTCAACTATTTCCATAAATAAAGTTTTGATTTTGTTAGTGATGTAAAACTATCAAAAATTATTCAAAAGCAGTATCAACAGGCTCCCAAAGTTCTATTTTATTTCCATCGTTGTCGAGAATCCAACCAAATTTTCCGTAGTCATATTCTTGCATTTCACCTACTATTGTTACTCCTTCAGATTTCAACACTTCTAATAATTCAACCAAATTTTCTACTCGATAGTTAAACATAAAGTCTTTTTTTGAGGGCGAAAAATAATTGGTATCCTTAGCAAACGGACTCCATTGAGTAGAGCATTTATTTCCGTCTTTATCTTTCCACCAAAAGGTGCACCCCCAATCATCAGTATTAAAATCTAGATGTTTTTTATACCAGTCTTTTGATTCTTTTGGGTTCGTAGTTTTAAAAAACAGTCCTCCAATACCTGTAACGCGTTTTTTCATACTTATAGTTTTAGATAGATAAAACTACAAAAAATTAGCTTTTATTTTATTTACAATAGTTTGTGCTAATTTTGTTTTTGAAGTTACTGTCCAACCAGCAACATGAGGTGATAATAAAACGTTTTTGGCTGTTGTTAGGGACTCAAATGCAGCAGGTAAAGAGTCGCTATCAAATAAATTTTCGAAAGATGTTTTTTCATACTCTAATACGTCGAGTCCAGCGCCTAAAATTTTTGCTTCCATCAGAGCTGTTACCAAATCATCAGTTACAACAGCATTTCCGCGAGCTGTATTTATCAACCAAAATTGTTTTGAAAATTGATTGATAAAATTGATGTTTACCATATTATGAGATAATTTATTAAACGGAGTGTGTAAACTCAACACATCTGTTTTTTGCTGTAATTCTTTTAAAGAAACCTGTTTGCAATTTTCATCGCCTACACCATCTTTAATATCGTAACAAATAGTTTCTACATCAAAACCACGTAATTTTTTTGCAAAAGCCTTACCCATATTTCCGTAACCAATAAGCCCAACAGTAAGTCCGTCTAATTCGATTCCGCGATTATTTTCGCGCAACCATTTTCCATCTTTTACTTCTCTATCAGCCTTATTTAATTTATTAAATAGTGATAAAATCATTCCAAGCGTATGTTCACCAACGGCATTACTATTACCCTCAGGAGCTGCAATAAGTTTTATGTTTTTGCTTTCGGCAAAATCACAGTCAATATTCTCTAACCCAGCTCCAACGCGTGCTATAAATTTTAAATTGGTAGCAGTCTCAATAAATTGTTGATCAATTTTAAATCGGCTACGAATCACTATGCCGTGATATTCACTTATTTTTTGCTCAACTTCTAATTTTGTTGAGGTATAATCTTCGTCATTTATAAACCCTAAATCATTCAATTCATTGACTAATAAATGGTGGTTGGTGTCTAGATGTAAAATTTTCAAAACTTATATTTTAGGATAATTTAAAACTGTTTTTTCGTGATTGACATTACCAGTATGTGCTGTTGTTAGTTTTTCAAAAAGTAATACGTGTACTTCCTCTCCGTCTTTTGTTTTAGGACAGTGTTCAACACCTTTAGGAACTACAATAATTTCACCCTCTTTAACAAGCTCTATTTTATCTCTAAAATGCATTTCTAAAGTGCCTTTTTTAACAAAAAAGAGTTCATCTTCTTCTATATGTTTGTGCCATACAAACTCACCTTTAATTTTTGCTAATAATACTTGCATATCATCTACAACTGCTATTTGGTGTGGGTGCCAATGCTGACTAAAAGAAGAAAATTTTTGATTTAAGTTTATTGCTTTCAATAAATAAAAAATTAGTATTGTTCATCATCGTTAGGAAAATCGACAGATTTTACATCAGCTCTATAATTTTCAAAAGCGCTAGTCATATCATCATACAAATTTAAATAGCGACGTAAAAAACGAGGGTTAAATTCGTGGGTCATTCCCAACATATCGTGGGTTACTAATACTTGCCCATCAACACCAGAACCAGCACCTATACCAATAACCGGAATGGTTAAGCTCTCTGCAACTTCTTGCGCTAATTTTGCCGGAACCTTTTCTAATACAATTGCAAAACACCCTAATTTTTCTAACAATTTAGCGTCTTTTTTTAGCTTTTCTGCCTCTTCCTCTTCTTTTGCTCTTACTGAATAAGTTCCAAATTTATATATGGATTGTGGTGTTAATCCAAGGTGGCCCATCACTGGGATTCCAGCATTTAAAATTCTTTTGATAGAATCCTTTATTTCTTTACCTCCTTCTAATTTTACAGAATGTGCTTCGCTTTCTTTTAATATTCTAATAGCAGACCTCAGAGCTTCTTTTGGATCTGATTGATAACTTCCAAAGGGTAGGTCTACAACTACCAAACAACGTTTGATAGCACGTACTACCGATGCAGCATGATATATCATTTCGTTTAATGTAATGGGCACTGTTGTTTCGTGTCCTGCCATTACATTAGAAGCTGAGTCGCCAACTAAGAGTACGTCTATATTGGCATTATCTAATATTTTTGCCATGGTATAATCATACGCAGTTAGCATCGAAATTTTTTCTCCGTTGCGCTTCATTTCTACCAAAGATTTAACCGTTACTCTTTTATATTCCTTTTTTGCTACTGACATTATGAATCAATTTTAGAATGTAAAAATAGTGAAATTTTGATTGTTAAACTTGTCACAATTAATTTTCAATACAAAGTTTTAAGTTTAGATTTACAACAACCAAACCTTATTATTATGAAAAAAATATACTATCTATTTGTTCTCATTTCAACTTTTTCTCTTGCACAAACTAAAACACAAGTCGAAACTTTTTTACCCGATTTATTTAGTCAATTTCCGAATGTCAGAGATTTATCAATTTCTAATGACCAAACAGAACTATATTTTACAGTAGAAGGGTTTAAAAAAGAATTTTCTTTTATAGCTTTTTCGAAAAAGGAAAACGGTACTTGGCTAAAACCAACTGTAGCTTCATTTTCTGGAATGGATAAAGATTTAGAGCCTTTTTTATCTCCAGATAATTTGAAATTATATTTTGCTTCTAATCGTAATACTGAAGAAGGCCAAGAAAAAAAGGATATGGATATTTGGTTTGTAGAACGCAGTTCAACTAAAACAGAATGGTCTGAACCTAAAAATATTGGTGCGCCAATAAATACAGGTAAAGATGAGTTTTACCCATCAGTTGCTGTAAATGGCAATTTGTATTTTACAGCGAGTATTGAAAGTGATACGAAAGGAAAGGAAGATATTTATAAAAGTGAATTGATTAATGGTGTTTATCAAAAACCCGTATCATTATCAAAAAATATTAATTCAGAAACCTATGAATTCAATGCATACATTTCTCCAGACGAATCTATAATAATTTACTCTTCTTATAGAAGACCTGATAGTTTTGGTGGTACGGATTTATATATCTCTATAAAAGATGAAAACGGATTATGGAAACCAGCAAAAAATCTTGGAGTAGAAATAAATTCTGATAAAATTGATTATTGTCCATTTGTAGATTTTAACTCCAATACATTTTATTTTACAAGTGAACGTAGTCATCAAAATAAATCCTATCCAGAGCAAATGAGTATGGATGAAATTTTATCAGAAATGAAAAAAAGTCCGAATGGTCAAAGCAGAATATTCTTTATGACATTTGATGTAGCATTATTTAAATAATTCACTACAAATTGTATATCTTCGTCAATCTAAAAACCTGTTGTTTATTACATGTCAACAAACACTAAGCATACTTTAGCGCCTGATAAGTGGGTGCAATTATATTCTGACTATCTTTTTAACTACACCATAACTCGTGTAAGTAATGGAGAGATAGCAAAAGATTTAGTACAAGAAACTTTTTTTTCTGGGCTGAAATCTATGAAGAATTTTAAAGGGTTGGCAAGTGAACGAACTTGGTTAGTATCTATCTTAAAACGAAAAATTATTGATCATTATCGTAAGATAAATTCTAAGAAGGGTAAAGCCGAAGTTAGAATGAATTTCTATAAAGATGGTGAAAATGAAGGGGAATGGATTGAAGAACGTGCGCCAAATACTTGGGCAGAAGATACTGATAAGGGAATTGAAAACGAAGAATTAAAAGCAGCTTTAGATTATTGTATAGATAAATTACCCGAGAAATACGGAATTGTTTTTAATATGAAAACAATTCAAGGTTTTGAAACCGAAGAGATTTGTAAGGAGTTAGATATTACATCGTCAAATTTATGGGTAATAATTCATAGAGCTCGTACACAATTAAGAAGATGTATGGAAGATAATTGGTTTAATAATTAGGTTGATGGGAAAGTTTAAAATTACTTGTGACGAGGCTACCACTATTTGTGATAAAAACCAATATGGTGAAGCGAGTTTTAGAGATAAGTTAAAATTGATGATTCATTTTTATGGATGTAAAATTTGCAAATGTTATAGCCAACAAAATGTGAAGATGACTAAAATTTACAACAATTATTCTAAACATAAATGTGATCAACATACCTGCCTTACAAAAGAAGATAAAGTAAAAATCGAAAATGCAGTAAAAGAAAAAATGGAATAAATAAAAAGCAAAATTAATTAATTTCGCTTTTTTGTTTACTCTAAATCAAACTACCTAAATGGAATTACTCCCAGAAAAAATAGAAGCCTACGTTACCAATCATTCAGAAAATGAACCAAAACACTTGCAAGAGCTTTCTAAAGAAACTTGGCAAAAAGTGTTAGTTCCGCGTATGTTGAGTGGGCATTTTCAAGGACGGATTTTATCATTGATTTCTAAACTTGTAAATCCAAAAAACCTTTTAGAGATTGGTACTTACACTGGTTATTCTGCTTTGTGTTTGGCAGAAGGAATGCAAATAAATGGGGCGCTACATACTATTGATAAAAATGAAGAATTAGCTGCTTTACAAAAAAAGTATTTTGACAAATCAAGCTATAAGAATCAAATACATCAACATTTAGGAAATGCTTTAGACGTGATTAAAACCTTAGATTTAAAATTTGATTTGGTTTTTATTGATGCAGATAAAAGCAACTATTCCAACTATTTTCATGCAATCATAGATAAAATGAATGTTGGAGGAGTGATTATATCAGACAATGTTTTATGGAGCGGAAAAGTTATCGAACCTATTCAACCAAAAGATATAGACACACCTGCATTAATTGAATATAATAAGTTATTGAAAAATGATTCTAGAATAGAAACAGTGTTATTACCTATAAGGGATGGGTTAACAATTAGTAGAGTAAAATAGTTGTGAGTTTTAAATTATAAAAAAGACTAAAGACCTCGTTTTATTGGACCTGTAATGTCGTCGATATTATCTTGAACCGTATTCTTAACTTTTTTTACCCCTTCTTTTATGTCTCTCGTAAATTCGGTATCAATGCCCTGCTTTTCGGCACTATCCTTAATTTCTTTCTTAATATCATTGGTCGCGTCCTTAACTTGACGCATGGTTTTACCTAGGCCCCGTGCAATCTCCGGAATTTTATCTGCACCAAAAAGCATTACTACAATAAGTAGTATCACAAAAATTTCTGGACCGCTGATAAATAAAAACATAGAAGTAATTTGCTGGCAAAGGTAAAACATTTCTTAGAAGTTTTGGTGTTTTTTAACTATGACAAATATTTATGATAATTTAAAAATCGATATTGACCACACTTCTGCAAAAAACAAAATTATTCAACGTATTTTTGTTTCAATCAAAATTCGATTGTCAAAAATAAATGGCTTCATTAAAACGATTTTTTAAAGATACTTTTATTTACGGATTAGCAACCGTATTACCGCGTGTCATAAATTTTTTATTAGTTAGAGTTCATACTGATGCATTACCTGCAAACGATTATGCACAAAACACAGATTTCTATATCTGGGCGGGTTTGACTGCGGTACTATTAACATTTGGGCTAGAAACAGCTTTTTTTAGATTTTATGCTAAAGCTGATAAAAAGGATGCTCTAGTATCTACAGCTTTTATAAGTATGTTAATTAGCGTCGCTATTTTCTTAGTGATGATGTTCTTGTTTTTTGATTCGTTTTTAAATTTCTTTGATTTTGAAAATAATCCTCTTAGATTAAAGTTATTTATTGGTATTATGGCATTAGACACTATTGCAATGGTACCATTTGCATACTTGCGTGCTTCAAACAGACCAATGAAATATGCCATCATTAAATTGGTGAATGTTGGGATAATTGTAGTAATAAATTTAGTGTTCTTAAAGTTTGTTCCAGAGTTTATTACTGATGGGAAATCATTGCCAGAATTTATTACTGCTAATTATAATTCCATCCCAATACTTGAATATATTTTTGTTGCTAATATTTTTGGATCTGCTATTTCATTTCTTTTATTGTTACCCTATTTACTGCGATTCAAATTTCAATTTGATGTTGATTTACTTAAAAAAATGTTAGCCTATAGCTGGCCTATTGCAGTTGCAGGAATTGCATATATCATCAATGAAAATCTTGATAAATTTTTAATAAAACGAATGATTGGTGATTCTGAAATGGGTATTTATGCCGCCTGTTATAAGTTGGCAATTTTTATGAATTTATATATTATGGCTTTTCGTTTAGGTGCTGAGCCGTTCTTTTTTAATCATGCCGATAATAAAGATGCAAAGAAAACCTATGCTAGAATCATGAATTATTTTGTGATAATTGGCGCCTTAGTTTTTGTGGGGATAGTGGTCTATATCGATTTCTTAAAAGGTTTGTTTATCAATCAGGAATATTGGTCTGCAATCCAAATTGTACCCATTGTGCTACTCGCATATCTATTTTTAGGGATATATCACAACTTGGCAATTTGGTATAAGTTGACAGATAAAACTAGGTTCGGGATGTACTTCTCTATTATTGGGGCAATTGTAACTATTGTTCTAAATATTTGGTTAATTCCAGAGATTGGAATTATGGCAGCAGCATGGGCCACTCTAATTGCTTATGCAAGCATGACAATTATTTCTTATTTTATCGGAAAAAAATACTATCCTGTAAATTATCCGCTTAAAAAAATGGGAATCTATTTAGTTGTTTCTATTTTGATTTCTTCTATTTCATTTTTAAATTTTAGAGGAGATTTTTGGATATCAACATTACTGGTATTGATCTTTAGCGGAATCATATTCTTAAATGAACGGAAAGAAATAAGGTTGTTATTAAAAAAATAATATTGAGACTTATAATTTTACATCATGGTTCTCGATACAAAATTTTTATCAAAATTTTACTCGAACTGACGAGCATAAAAGTATTAATTTGCAAGATTGAAAAAACAATTCAACAATGAATATACAAATCATTAATAAATCAAAACACAAATTACCAAGCTATGAAACCATTGCTTCTGCAGGAATGGATTTACGTGCTAATTTAGATTCGTCTATCACATTAAAGCCTTTAGAAAGAACCATTGTAAAAACAGGGTTATTTATTGCATTGCCTATCGGAACTGAAGCACAGGTTAGACCAAGAAGTGGGTTGGCGGCAAAAAAGGGAGTCACTGTTTTGAACGCTCCAGGAACTATAGATGCAGATTATCGTGGAGAAATTGGAGTGATTTTAATCAACCTTTCTAATGAAAATTTTGAAATTAATGATGGCGAGCGTATTGCTCAATTAGTAATTGCAAAACACAAACGTGCCGATTGGGTTGTAGTATCAGAACTTGATAAAACTAAACGTGGTGCTGGTGGTTTTGGAAGTACGGGAGTTTAATTAGGTTTTAGATGCACTTCAACAAGCTCAGCGTGACAAACATTTAGGTAAATAATAATATTTAATCTAACTAATTATACAAGCTGTAATTAAATTACAATCAGTGTCAGTCTGAGCTTGTCGAAGACCTATATTAAACCGCTATAAAACCAAAAGTCCTTCTAAAATTTAGAAGGACTTCGGTATATATTATTTTACTCACTCCAAGTTTCTCCCATTTGGGGTGATTAAGAGGGGCTTCTCTATTTATCAGCAATAGCTGCCTTAATTTTAGTTTCTAATTCTTCGGCTAAATCTGGGTTGTCTTTAATTAATCCTTTAACAGCATCGCGTCCTTGACCAAGTTTGGTTTCACCATAACTAAACCATGAACCACTTTTTTTAACAATTCCTAATTCAACTCCTAAATCTAATATTTCTCCTACTTTCGAGATTCCTTCGCCATACATAATATCAAATTCTGCTATTTGAAATGGAGGCGCCACTTTATTTTTGACTACTTTTACTTTGGTGCTATTACCAATTACTCGGTCTCCATCCTTAATTTGCGTTCTGCGACGAATATCTAAACGAACTGAAGCATAAAACTTCAATGCGTTACCTCCTGTTGTGGTTTCAGGATTACCAAACATCACTCCAATCTTTTCTCTTAACTGGTTGATAAAAATAACTGTACAATTCGTCTTGCTAATTGTACCTGTTAATTTACGTAATGCTTGAGACATTAAACGTGCATGTAAGCCCATTTTAGAATCTCCCATTTCACCTTCAATCTCACTTTTTGGTGTCAAAGCTGCTACCGAATCAATTACAATAATATCAATAGCGCCAGAGCGAATTAAATTTTCTGTAATTTCTAAAGCTTGCTCACCATAATCTGGTTGTGATATAATTAAATTGTCAATATCTATTCCTAAATTCTCAGCATAAAAACGATCAAAAGCGTGTTCTGCATCAACAAATGCGGCAATGCCTCCTGCTTTTTGAGCTTCTGCTATAGCGTGTAGAGTTAATGTTGTTTTACCTGATGATTCTGGTCCATAAATTTCTATGACTCTACCTCTAGGGTATCCTCCCACACCTAAAGCTAAATCTAATCCTAAAGATCCTGATGAAATTGCATCGATATTTTCATAAGCTACATCGCCCATTTTCATAACTGATCCTTTTCCGTAAGTTTTATCTAACTTATCTAAAGTAAGTTGTAATGCCTTTAATTTTGCTGCTTTTTCTTTATCTTCTGCCATCCTTTTTTGTGTTAGTTTTGTTTTATATTTTGAACGCATAAAATTACTAAAACAATTTAAAGAAATTACTTTATTTTGTTTTAAAATAAATCTAAACTTCGTTTAAAAAAATTACTAATTACTTTTCTCGATACAATTTTCTAAAGAAAATCACTTGAATTGACGTTTCTTAATTTATACTAAGAAGTATAGTAAAATAATTCAAATTGCCTTACTTATTCATTCTAAATAACCCACTACATTACTATATTAATAAAATAAATCACCGGCAAACGAAAATAATTTTGTATTATTGCTACTCACAATTAAAAATTTAATGTTATGCTTAGAAAATTACTTTTATTATTATTAATCGGTTTTGCGTTTACCGAAATAAATGCGCAAACTTTCATTTCTTATTCACCTGGTTGTGGTAGTAACTCTTTTGAATTTGAACAAGTAGCTGATATAAATGGAAAAGTTGCATATGCAAGTATGGCAGTTCCTACAGGAAACTTTAATGGTCTTAATATAACTGATACTAGTGGTGGAACAGTTCCTGACCCAGTTGGAAGTTCAATTGTAACTATTGATTGGGATGGCGCACAATGGGTATTTGCTAGTGGTGGAACCACTGTTTTTACAAATTCATTTGCAGGGGCTTTAGTGCCTGATACTGGATGGGTTTCGGATGGTGCTCCTTGTGGGTTGACAATAATATTAACACTATATGATAATAGTACGGCTGTTTTACCTGTAGATAGAGAAGAATTTAGTGATATTAAAGTATATCCAAATCCTTCAACAGGGTTTATCAACATTAGTAATTTAAAAGAAAATAGCAGGGTTGTTATTTCTAACATTGCTGGACAAGTTGTAAAAGATGTTGTTGTTGGTATGAATGACAATAGAATTGATATTCAAGACTTAACACAAGGTTTTTACTTTGTTGAGTTAGAAGGAAAGAAAACAATTAAGCTATTGAAAAGATAGAAAGGTTTTAACAAATCAACCAAACTTTTTAATATAACCGTTACATTTACTTGTAACGGTTTTTTTATTTGTCATTGCGAGGAGCAAAGTGACGTGGCAATCTCATGATATTTGTTACAAAAATTGTGAGGTTGCCACAGTAAATTTTCAATTTACTTCGCAAAGACGTTTAATTGTTAGTTGCTATTTATCATCTTTATATGTGGAATTCCATCTTCTAAATATTCATTTCCTTCTTTTACAAATCCATGAGATTCATAAAACTTCTTTAAATAAGTTTGAGCAGAAATGGTAATTTTTGAAGTATTAAATTTTTGTTGGACTACTTTTACTGATGCATCCATTATTTGATGCCCTAGACTTCCTTTTCTATGTTTTAAGGATACAACAACCCTACCAATACTTGCTGTATCAAAATACAGTCCTGGTGCAAACAAACGGGTATAAGCAATAACTTCTTTTTCATCAGAAATAAAAAGGTGTATTGCCTGTTGGTCTTTATCATCAATATCTTGGTATACACAATCTTGTTCTACCACAAAAACCTCACTACGTAACCTTAGAATTTGGTATAACTCCGTTGTAGTTAATTCTGAAAAAACTTTAATAGTTGGCTTATACATTACGTTTAATTATGGATTCCCACTTGCTCGGGAAAAACAATCAGGATTTATCTAAATTTCCCTTTCATCAATCCTGAACAATCACATCTTTTTTATCACATTTTCTATACTCTGGTTGAATATTAACATGATTAATTTGATAATTATGAAATAAAAACTCTTCAATAATCTCTAAAATTTTATCAAACTCTGAAAGTTTAATATCATTTTCAAAATCAATATGTGCTTCTAGATGGACTTCATCTTCGTTCAATTGCCAAATATGAATGTGGTGCATATTTTCAACGCCTTCTAACTTATTTACTTTTAAAACCATTTCATCTACCGGAAAATCAGTAGGTGTAAATAACATTAAAACTCTTAATGATTCTCTTAATAATTGATACCCTACTATAATTAAATAAATTGCAATTGCTAAAGTTAAGACGCTATCTACCCAATAGATTTGATAAAACTTCATTAATAATCCACCTATTAATACAGCTACGCTAGCAAGCATATCAGTCAATAAATGTAAATAAGCAGATCGCATATTCATATTTTTATCAGCATCTTTTTTTAGAAGTAAGACACTAAATCCGTTGGCTAAAATTCCTAATATAGACAACCATATTACTAAATCTGAGTTTATTTCTGAAGGATGTTGAAAACGTTTAATTGCTTCAATAATTAATAAAATAGCTACAATAATCAATGTAGCAGCATTTACAAAAGCTGCAATAATTTCTGCACGCTTATAACCAAAAGTGTGTGTTGTTGATGCTTTCTTTTTACCTAATTGATTTGCTACATAACTAATAATTAAAGATAATACATCAGAAAAATTATGAAGTGCATCAGACAATAAAGCTAAACTACCTGATATCAATCCTCCAATAACTTGTGCAAGGGTAATAAGAATATTTAAAAGAATAGAGATAAAAAGATTACGTCCTTTTAAATCTCCGTGATGGTGATGAGAATGGTTGTGGTTATGTGAATGTGAATGTGCCACTAAACAATTTTACACATCGGTATTTTATCAACTCTAGTTTGATGTCTTCCACCTTCAAATTCGGTAGCTAAAAAAGTTTTAACCATTTCAATGGCTTGAGGCATCGCAGTATATCTTGCTGGAATACATAAAATATTTGCGTCGTTATGAAGTTTAATTAATTCTACTATTTCTTTGTTCCAACACAATCCTGCACGCACATTTGCATATTTATTAGCAGTCATTGCAACACCATTTGCAGATCCGCAAAACAAAATACCAAAATCTACTTTACCTTCATTTACATCACTTGCTACTGGGTGTACAAAATCTGGATAATCAACACTGTCTAAAGTATCTGTTCCATAATTAATAACTTTAATATTTTGAGATTCTAAATACTTTAAAACTGCAAATTTATAATCTGGTCCTGCATGATCGTTACCTATAGCTATTGTCATCTTTGTAGTTTTATATTAGTAGTTGTAAAAATACGAAAACGTGGTTATTAACAACTAAAAATTTTATTGTTAATAGTCATTTTCTAAAAGATTGAACATCAAACTATTTAAAAGAAAGTTATATTGTTAGTAAAAAAACAGTTAAAAAAGATAAGTTAATTTGGATACTTTAATAATTATTACAATACTCAAACTATAATTTAATACACAACTTTTCTTATTGGTTTTTCATCACGAGTTATGAACTATAAAAAGATGGTTTATCAACAAATTATTCAATTATTTTATAAACTTATTTTGGTTCATTCTACTATTAACAGACTGTTAATAACCTTAGAATTATTTTTGATTTTTAGGTGATTATAAAATTATATGTTGTTTATTTATTTTAATAAGTCATTTATCAAAATAAAATAATAGAAAGTTATGCTAGCTATGAACACACTATAATAACTATCATATATTTTTTAAAATTTTTTAAAGAAAACAAGTATATATATACTTGTTAATAAATCTAACTAAAAAATTAATTTAAAAAAGAAGTATCCATAGAAACAACTTCTGTATTTACTTCATCAGAAATATTATCATTAATACTTTTTACCGCAAAGTAAATTCCTACCAAAAAGATAAGAATAAATAGGATGATAATTTTATAAAGTCGTCTCATTTGTTGATTTGAGTGTATATTATAGACGATGCAAATGTTAAAATGTTACAATTTTATTAAGATATGTTTAACATTTTTTTAGGAATTACAAACTGTATTGCCAAAGGTAGAAGATAAACATTAAAATTACCCGATTGTATAAGCTCTCCATCGGCTTGTATAAAAGGCAGTGAAGCATCTTTAATAGAAACACTAATTTCTTTTGTTTTATAAGTTTCAACTTTAGAATGATTTACAATTTTTCCATTAAACAGTTTTAATATATTGAGTAATACAACACCTAAACTTAAATGTTTAATAATTGTGATGTCAAACAATCCATCATTAGGATTTGAATTATTAGTTAGTTGCATGCCACCACCAGAGTATTTACATAATCCTATTAATGTCATTAATGAATTTACTTTTATTTCTAAATTATTAAATTCTATTTTTAATTCTTTTGATTTATAAGTTGAAAATCCGGTAAACACACCTATTAAATATGATAATGATCCTAGTTTTTTATACTTATTAATTGAGTTTACAACATGTCCATCAAAACCTATTCCAGCTAAATTATTAAAGTAAACAACGGAATTGTCTTTTGTAAAAGTTATTTTACCTATATCTTGAGTAGTAGTATTTTCTTGTTTTATAGTAGCTATATTTTTACTAATATTTTTTGATATTCCGTAGTTTTTAATCCAATCATTTCCTGTACCTACAGGAATTACAGCAATTTTAATTTCTGATGTTGCTATAATAGTTTGATTGAAAATACCATTAATAATATTATGTAATGTACCATCACCACCAACTGATATAAATTTTTTAAAGCCTTTTTTTATTTGTCCTAGAGCAATTTCAAATTCATGATTAGCATACTCAGTTATTGCATATTGAAAATTAATTTTTTCTTTATTTAGTGTATTTATAATTTTAGAAATATACTTTTTAGATTTTCCATTTCCAGAAGTTGGGTTAAAAATAACAAACCAATAATCATTCATAATAAAATTTGTAGGTAACCAATTTACAAATACTCGCATAACTATTTAATAATATTACAATCAAATAATTATATTGTACTTTTAACCCCTTAATAATTAGACTAATTTATGTCAAAAAAAAAGAAAAAAATTTACAAGAAAAAGAACAACGTTATCAAACATTTATCAGAAAATGTTTTAAAAATATTCAACCAAAATTCCTCACAAACATTTAACTACAAACAAATAGCTGCTAAACTTCATATAGTTGATAATCATGGCAAGCAACAAATAATTCAAAAAATAGAAGAGTTTAAAAGTCAAGGAAAGATAGAAGAAATAGAGAGAGGAAAATTTAAAGTTTTACAAAAAGATCATTATTACGAAGGTAAGGTTGATGTTACATCGCGCGGTAATGCATATGTAATTTGTGAAGATTTAGAACACGATATTTACATACCGTCTCGCAATTTAAACCATGCACTACACAATGATTTTGTTAAAGTATATGTTTACAATCGTAAGAGAAGTGATAAACAAGAAGGTGATGTAGTAGAAATATTAGAGCGTAAAAAAACAGATTATGTTGGAGTTTTACAAATGAACAAAAACTTTGGATTTGTAATACCAGATGACTCAAAAATGTATGTGGATTTCTTTGTTCCACAAAAAAAATACAATGGTGCTGAAGATGGAGATAAAGTAGTAGTTTCATTTGTAGATTGGCCAGAAAATTCTAAAAATCCTTTTGGAAAAATCACAAAAGTTCTTGGTAAACCAGGAGATCATAATACTGAGATTCATTCTATTTTATTAGAGTATAATTTACCATATGAATTTCCTCCTGAAGTTGAAGAAGACGCTTCTCAATTACCAATAGATATTACAAAAGAAGAAATAGCAAAACGTCGTGATATGCGACAAACAACTACTTTTACAATAGATCCAAAAACAGCAAAAGATTTTGATGATGCTTTATCATTTAAAAAGATAGACAATGGAAATTATGAAATAGGAATTCATATTGCAGATGTATCGCATTATGTACAAGAAGATACTATTTTAGATGATGAGGCTTATGCCAGAGCTACGTCAGTTTATTTGGTTGATAGAGTGGTACCAATGTTACCAGAAGTTTTATCTAATAATGTATGTTCGTTAAGACCACATGAAGAAAAATTAACTTTTTCTGCAGTTTTCGAAATTAATGAAAAAGCACAAGTTGTAAATGAATGGTTTGGTAGAACTGTGATTTATTCCGATGCAAGATTCGCTTATGAAGAAGCACAATTTTTAATTGAAAATCCTACAAAAAATTCAATCCCTGAGGATATTTCACTTACAGGAAAACCGTATCAAGTTGCTGATGAAATAGTTGAAGCAACATTAACTTTAGATACGCTAGGAAAAAAGCTTCGTAAGAAAAGAATTCAACAAGGCGCAATTACTTTTGATAGAGTAGAAGTTGGTTTTCAATTAGATGAAGAAGCAAATCCGACAGGAGTCTTTTTTAAAGAATCTAAAGATGCTAATAAATTGATTGAAGAATTTATGTTATTAGCCAACAGAAAAGTAGCAGAGTTTATTGGTTTTGAAAGAGGAAAAGCAACCAATAAGACATTTATCTATCGTATTCATGACGAACCTAATATTGATAAGCTAACTGCACTACAAGGAATTATCTCTAAATTTGGATATAAGATTAATACAGAAAATCGTCAAAAAATATCAGAATCTTTAAACCAATTATTGTCAGATGTACATGGTAAAGGAGAATCTAATATGATAGAAACTTTAGCTATTAGATCTATGAGTAAGGCGGTTTATACCACTGATAATATTGGTCATTATGGTTTAGCTTTTGATTATTATAGTCATTTCACATCACCTATTAGACGTTATCCTGATGTGATGACACATAGATTACTTCAATATTATTTAGATGGTGGTAAATCACCTAAAGCAGCTCCGTACGAAGAAAAATGTGAACACTCATCTGAAAGAGAACAACTTGCTGCTAAGGCCGAAAGAGATTCTATTAAATACATGCAAGTAAAATACATGCAAGATCATAAAGATCAAATTTTTGAAGGTGTCGTTTCTGGAGTTACTGAATGGGGAATTTATGTTGAAATAAAAGAAAATAAATGTGAGGGTATGGTGCGTATCAGAGATATAAAAGAAGACTATTATATTTTTGATGAAAAGCAATACGCTATTATTGGACAATCAACTCAAAATATGATTCAGCTTGGTGACGAAGTTACCGTAAAAGTTAAGCACACCGATTTAGAACGTAAGCATTTGGATTTTTCTTTAGTATCAGAATAATAATATATTAGTATCAATCGTTGGATATTATTATAACGCTCAACGTCAGTTCGAGTAATTTTCATTATAAAATTGTATCGAGAACAAATAAATTAAAATAAATATTAAATGAAAAAATTAGCAATCTTAGTACTATTAGTATCTACATCTTTTGGTTTTTCGCAAGAAACAATTAGAGCTAAATTAAGAAGCTTTGATGAGATTAAAGTTTTTAGTGGATTAAAAATTACATTGATAAAAGCTGATGTAGCAGGAATAGAAATTAGTGGAGATAAATCTTCAGAATTAGTATATAAAAATGTGAATGGTCGTTTAAAATTATCGATGCGTTTTCCAGAAACATTCAGTGCAAGTGATGTAGATGTAATTGTGTATTACTCAGAAAACATTCATATGATTGATGTAAATGAAGGAAGTGTTATTACATCAAAAGAAAATTTTAAACAAGATAAAATGGAATTAAAATCTCAAGAAGGTGCTTATATAAAACTTTCTATTGATGTTACATACTTGACAATTAGATCGGTTTTAGGTGGCTCTATTTCTGTTAGTGGAACAGTAGATAATCAAGATATTGAAGCGAATACCGGAGGTTCTTATGATGGATATTTTTTAGAAGCTAATGCAACTACCGCGGTGGCTGCTTCTGGTGCAACAATTAAAGTAAATACACGTGATACACTTGATGCAACGGTTCGTTTCGGAGGATCAATTTTTTACAAAGGAAGAACCTCAGAAGTGATAAAAAACAAAGTGATAGGTGGTACTATTGAATCTAAAGATTAAATCAAACCCTTTATTCATTAAAACAAAATTCTTTTATATCTTTGCATCTAAATTATAACTGATGATTTTACAAACAATTTTTTTAGGAATGGTTGGCCCTTGGCAAATTGCAATTATTGTAGTTTTAGTATTATTACTTTTTGGAGGTAAGAAAATTCCAGAACTAATGAGAGGCCTTGGAGGAGGAATAAAAGAATTTAAAAACGCATCGAAAGAGGATGATAAAGAAGAAATTGACGAGGAAAAGAAATAAACTTCCTAATTTTATAAAATAAAAATCCTGCTAAATTTAGCAGGATTTTTTTGTTAATCTATTTTAGATTATTCTATTTTCTTTGTATGAGCTGATTCATTAATTTTATTAGCCGCTACTAAGCTAGTTACCATATCATTTAGCATACTACTCGCAGCATTAGGATTGTTTGGCAACAATATTAAATTAGAATTAGTATCAGCTCCAATACTTTGTAAGGTATCATAATGTTGCGTAATTACGATCAAAGCAGATGCTTCTTGAGAGTTGATACCTGCTTTATCTAAAACACCTACACTTTCTTCTAACCCACGAGCAATCTCTCTTCGTTGATCAGCAATACCCTTACCTTGCAAGCGTTTACTTTCAGCCTCTGCCTTAGCACGCTCAACAATTAAAATACGTTGTGCATCTCCTTCGTGTTGTGCAGCTACTTTTTCACGCTCTGCTGCATTAATACGGTTCATTGCTATTTTTACATTTTCATCTGGATCAATATCTGTAACTAGTGCTTTTACGATATCATATCCATAATCCAGCATTGCTTCTTTTAATTCTCGTTGAATCGCAACAGCAATTTCTTCTTTTTTTACAAAAACACCATCTAATTTCATTTTTGGAACTTCAGCTCTTACCGTATCAAAAATAAATGCGGTGATTTGCTCATGCGGATTTTGTAGTTTATAAAACGCATTGTACACATGATCTCTTTGAATTTGAAATTGAACAGATATTTTTAAATGTACAAAAACATCATCCAATGTTTTTGTTTCAACAATAACATCTAATTGTTGAATACGCAAGCTAACGCGACCTGCAACTTTATCTATTATTGGAATTTTAAAATTGAAGCCCGCACCATAATCACGAGTAAATTTTCCAAGGCGTTCTACCACAGCTATGGTTTGTTGTTTTACAATAAAGAAGCCAGATGCAATTATAAATAATACGGGTAATACCCAAATGTAACCTATTAAATTCATAGTTTTATATGTTAAAAATTAAGACTATAAGGTATAAATATTTTTATTGCTGACAATGGATATCAACATATAAATTATTGATTATTTTAGCAATGAAATTAGTGTTAAATGAAGATAACTATGAATAAGATTTATAAAAAAACAGAAGCATCAAAAATTATCTTAACAGAATTAATGTTACCATCACATTCTAATTTCTCTGGTAAAATTCACGGAGGATTTATTTTATCATTGATGGATAAGGCGGCATTTTCATCATCTTCAAAATTCTGTGGACAATATTGTGTAACCGCTTCAGTAAACAGAGTTGATTTTTTAAACCCGATAGAAGTAGGAGAGCTGGTTACTCTAAAATCTCAAATAAATTATGTAGGAAATTCATCTATGGTAGTTGGAATCAGAGTAGAGTCTCAGAATATTCAAACAGGAGAAATTAAACATTGTAACTCTTCTTATTTTACTATGATTGCTAAAAATGAAAAAGGAAAAAATATGAAAGTACCAGGGTTAATCCTTGAAAGCCAAAATGGTTTACGACGCTTTTTGAGATCTATAGAACATTTAAGAATGCGGAAAGAACGGAAAGAAACCTTTGCTCTAATAGTTTTATTCCAGAGAATTATCAAGAAATTTTAAAGGGATATAACGTAAAGTTAGAATTTAAATAATCTTTTACATTAGTGTCCGATAAAGATACAAAAATAATTAAAAGCACCTCACAAGGTCAATAAAACTTAGCCAAAGTTTCAGTTTTCTCAATAGCATGGTGTGTTACCAAAAATATCTAATTGA
>JAQRMW010000086.1 GCA_028599075.1 Urechidicola sp.
TTTAATTCCGCCGTGGTGCTTTTCCGCAACAATTTTTAATTCCGTTATTGTTCAAAATTCATTTTTTAAAAACCTAAACTTTTCGGATTTGCAGAATTTTCCGCCATTAAACACAACGGTTTTGTGTATGGTTAGTTGCGTGTTTAAGCAACTAATTTAGTAAACAAAAACGAACGCGAGAAAATTCCGAAGGAATTTTCCAAATAAGCACTTGCCAAAGCAATTAATTATACACGGTGTTGTAACACGTTTTTATTTCTTTTTAGTTTTATTTTCTTGTTCTAATGATAGTATTTTTTCATTTGCTTTCTCAAGTTCCTTTTTTAAAGATTCTATTTCATTGTTCTTTTTGGATAAATTTTTATTTATTAGTTCCAATTCTGTAATCTGTTTCTTTTGCCATTCTTTATCTCCAGAATAATCACTTACAGCAAATATTACTGTGATTAAGGACAGAACAAATACAGCAATTGTTAAAATTTTAGAAAACTTTGAAAACCTGTTATTGGAACGTTTTACTAATTCGTTATGTGCTAATAGTGCAATGTCTCTACTGCCATTAGCAGATGTACCATTATTTTCTAACCAATGAAAAAATCTTTTACTATGAACATCGTAAATTACTTCGAGTTCTTTATCAGTACTTTTTAGTGTAGGTAATTCGTTAGCCATTTCTTTCTTTAAGTCTTTTTAATAAATCCACTAAATGCTGTTCTGAATGAGTTCTCATTGAAAAATCGAAATGCCAAAGAGCATCATTTTTACTGGTGTTTTCCATTCTCCATTTCACAGCAAGTAAATCTTTTATTATGTCAGTCAAATCGTCCAGTTCATCTCCACATCCAGTTTCGATATTCGGTTCCATTTTGTTTGAGTCCAAAACCGTACTGTACCAATCGAAATCGGAAAAATTTGATTTGACATTCTCTCTTATTTTTTTGTAATCAAAATCAGGTTCTTCGTCATAATCGGTTTCGTCAAATTCAAATTCCACATTTAGATATTTGGAGTAAATTCCAACTAACAGTTTTTTCAAGACATTAGTTTTGTTGGCTAATTCCACTTTTGGATTAATTCCGAATTCTGTGATTTGGTCTATAAGTTTTCTTAATTCACTCAATTTTTAATGGTTTGGTCAAATGTGTTACAACGGTTAGTATAAGAAACGTTGGGCAGTTAATAAGCACTTTCGTTTCGGTTTATCACTTAGCTAAATATAAATATTTTGCCTTTATCTTTTCTATTTTAAATGCCAAATTTTAGATTTAGCGGACTATGTTATTACTCACAGACCTTTGAGTTTAGAACAAACCGCCCTATGTTTTTTATACATTGTTAGGTGCTGGCTTTTTCTTCCGAAAACTTGCTAGCGTTGGCGTTTAAGCTCTTTTAAATTTGTGAGGTATGAGCAAACTTTAAATGTGCTTGAACTTGCGTTGGATTATTTTATAAACCTTATTTGTAAGTTGAGTTTAAAAAAGAACTCTCCACTTTCTTCATAAATCATTCCGAAACCATGTCTGCTCGAACTTGCCGTGTCTAACTTTGTGTTATTGAATAAGTAGTCCTCAAATTGGTTTCTGTTGTAAATATGGTAACACAAAACATCTCCATTTTCTTTTACAATCAAATACCCACCAGTTGCGTCATATTGTCCAGTCCATACTTTAGACGGCATCATTCCTAAAGCAATGTCAGTTAAAAATCGTTTAATTTTATATTCGTAAAACTTATGTTCGTTAGAAATATCGAATCCTAAAGGGTTTTTAGTGTTCGTATTCTCTACTAAATCTGAAACACTTGATTTGTCGCTAGAATAAAATTCATAAACGATTTGCGATAATATTTCTGGCAATTTACTGTCAATAAGAATTAAATTGTTCGAGAATATTTGTCTTTCAGTTTTTACAAAATCAAATTGCCCTTTTGATTGCAAAACCGAATTAATTCTATCCATTATTTTACTCCTTGAATCAATTGAATTAATCTTTTCAATGTCAGGTTTACTTAATTTTAGATTAGAAATTTTGAAAATGAAATTAGTCGTTTTTCCAGCGTTAAGTAGAGTGGAAGGACTTCCTAATTGCGATTTGATACTAAATCCTAAAGTTGGTTGCTGATTTGTTCTTTGGTCGTGAACAACTATTGTAATATCCGTTTTTGCTGTTGAACTTGCTTTTAAAGAAAGACAATTTATTGATTTCATAAACTCTTCAATTTCGGGAACTGAAAAGGTTCTTTCTTTATTCGCTTTAATTTTTTCTAGTAAGAATTTTGCTTTGTCTTTAAATTTTGAAATGGCAATTTTTAAAACTTCTTCTCCACCAGAGATAAGAATAATTTCATCTTGAATTGAATACTCAAAATCTCCATTATTTTCTGTTCTTAAAACACGTAAAATCGGATAAACTATTCCTTCTAATCTTTCAATGTCTTTATTTCCAAGAAATAATTGTTTGTCTCCTAGTAGTTTGAATAGTGTATAAATTTCACTCCATTCACCTTTATTTCCTGTAATCATAAAGTTTTTAGCTTTTCTATAATTTTTTTAGCGGTTGCTTGAATTGCTGGAACAGCAACCGAATTTCCAAATTGTTTGTAGGCTTGAGCATCAGAAACAACAATTTTATAATTGTCTGGAAAACCTTGTAATCTTGCCCATTCTCTAGGTGTCATTTTACGGATTCCTTCTTTGTTTACTTCTCCTCTAATGTTTGTTATTGGTGTAAAATCTTTTAATCTAAAATCGTAAACTAAATTTCTTTCTCGTCCCATTCCTCCACAAACAACTGCGTTTGCAGTTCCATTATTAGGAATGATTTCATAGCCAAACCCATTACCTTTACTTTCGTGTCGAGCCTTATGGTTTCTTAAAGTATTTACATAAGTTTCAGATAAATAGTATTTTACAGAAACGGTTTCGGTTTCTAAAATATTTTCTAATGTTACTTTTCTCTTGATTGGTTTTGGGTATTCAAATTCTGTAATACCTAAATCTTTTCTAAAGCCAACAATAAAAATGCGTTCTCTGTTTTGTGGAACTCCAAATTCTTTGGCATTCATTATTTGAGGTTCTGGAATATAATAACCTAAATCCTCTCGTAAAACATTTAGAATTGTTGCTAAAGTTTTTCCCTTGTCGTGACTTCTTAAACCTTTTACATTTTCAAGAAAAATAGCTTTTGGTTTTTTCTTTTTGATAATTTCTGCTACATCAAAAAATAATGTTCCCCTTGTATCTTCAAATCCGCCACGTTTTCCTGCAATCGAAAATGCTTGACAAGGAAATCCAGCACATAAAACATCAAATCCATCTGGAATATAATCTTTGGTTGCTTTCTTTGTAATATCACCAAATGGAACTTCTCCAAAATTTGCTTGATATGTTTGCTTTGAATATTTATCCCATTCGCTGGTAAAAACACACTTACCTTTCAAATTCTGAAATGCTAGTCTAAATCCACCAATTCCTGCGAATAAGTCAA
Source organism: Urechidicola sp. (assembly GCA_028599075.1). GTDB lineage: Bacteria > Bacteroidota > Bacteroidia > Flavobacteriales > Flavobacteriaceae > Urechidicola. The sequence continues at coordinate 3,486 of JAQRMW010000086.1, forward strand.
TAAACTTAAATTCAGGTTTTTTGGGTGCTGGAAACGGAATGTTTTCTTGTTGGAAAATTAAATATTGTAGAGCTTCCTCAGCAACTATATCTGAGATTTCGTCCTCTGGAAATTTGTATTCAAATAAGTTTTTAACGTGCTCTATTGCATCAGGTTTATAAAACTGGGAAACTCCGTTTTTGTGATTATGCAAATAATGAGTAAAAGCAGCTTCAGTGTCTTTTTTAGACTCTATAAGTTTGATTTTGAATTTTTTATCTCCAAAATTTTCAATTGATATTTTCTCTTTTAGAAGCACTTTTGTTCGTTTGATATTTATAGTTGCAAGTTATGAAAAAAATCTCATTCTGCGTTGGGAAGAAAGCAATGTGTGCGATAGCACTCTTTGATTTTGTGCGACTGATTTCCGCTTGCACCTAACGATTTGAATATGCGTAGTTGCGGACTTTTAAGCACTTATCTTTGGGTTTATCACTAAACTTTGTTCAAAAATACAAACTTTGAATTTAACACAAAAACCGCAATTACGTATATTTTTT
>JAQRMW010000087.1 GCA_028599075.1 Urechidicola sp.
TTTTTATTAGAATTAAGAGCTTCGAATAATGATATCGTTTCTCCGTATGTAGAGGTGTTTCCTGAAGCTAAATTTATAGCGGGTAAAAAACCTTGGGAAGTTCCTTGTGATATTGCAATGCCTAGTGCAATTCAGAATGAATTAAATGAGGTTGATGCTAAACTATTAATTTCTAATGGAGTTAAATATGTTACAGAAGTATCTAATATGGGGTGTACACCCGAAGCGATTGCAGCATTTCAAAAACAAAAAATATCGTATGCGCCAGGGAAAGCAGTTAATGCTGGTGGTGTTGCTGTATCAGGTTTAGAGATGTCTCAAAATGCAATGAAACTAAACTGGACAGCTGAAGAGGTAGATGCTAAATTACTTCAAATTATGTCTTCTATTCACACTGCTTGCTTAAAATATGGCACTCAACCTGATGGCTATATTAATTATGTTAAAGGGGCTAATGTAGCTGGTTTTATAAAAGTAGCTGATGCAATGATGGACTTGGGAGTTGTTTAAGACAAATAATTTATAAAAAAAAGGATATAATTTTAAAATTATATCCTTTTTTTATTTAGTAAAAATATACTATTTCATTCCAACTGCTGCCATTGCTTTCTTAAGCAATTCTGGATTGTTTTTGATATAGTCCATGGCCTTCTGCAACAATTCTGGATTGTCTTGAATGTATTGCATTATTTTATTTTTTGCTTTTGGATTTTTCTTGATTGCCTCAACCATTTGTTCTCTAGTATCAGGATTGTCTTTTAAATAATTGATAGTCTGATCACGTAATTCAGGATTGTTCATCAACTGTTCTTTTACTTGTTTTTGACCCTCAGGAGAATCAAACATTGCTTTCATCTGTGCAGTATTATCAACAGAGGTAGGCATTTTAATTTGTGCATTTATCGAATTTGAAAATCCTAAAAGACAAATAACAGTTAACATTAATAGTACTTTTTTCATATTATGTAGTTTTTTAAATTAGTTGACGAAGATAGAAAAATAAAAACTTCTTTTAGTTTACATTTGTTATGTGACTGAAAATAAAAATAGAAAAATAATACATGTAGATATGGATGCTTTTTACGCTTCAGTTGAGCAACTAGACAATCCAGAGCTTAGAGGAAAACCTGTTGCCGTAGGCGGTGGTGGTGAAAGAGGGGTTGTTTCTGCTGCTAGTTATGAAGCTAGAAAATTTGGAGTACGATCGGCACAAAGTGGAGTGATTGCTAAAAGTAATTGTCCTGATTTAATTTTTGTTCACCCTAGGTTTTCGAGATATAAAGAGATTTCTAAAAAAATTCGTGCTATCTTTTTTGAATATACCGATTTAGTTGAACCATTGTCTTTAGACGAAGCATACCTAGATGTAACGGTCAATAAAAAAGGAAATCCATCAGCTACAATTATAGCTCAAGAAATAAGAGAGAAGATATATTCTCAATTAGGATTAAGGGCTTCTGCAGGAATTTCATACAATAAATTTATCGCCAAAGTTGCTAGTGACATTAACAAACCTAATGGGCAAAAAACAATATCGCCAGAAGAAGCGATTTTGTTTTTAGAAAAATTGGATATTAAAAAGTTTTATGGTGTCGGAAAAGTAACGGCGACTAAAATGTATAACCTCGGCATTTTCACCGGAAAAGATTTAAAAGAGAAATCAGAAGAATTTCTCATAAAGAGTTTTGGAAAATCTGGAGCACATTATTATAAAATTGTTAGGGGAATTCACAACAGTAAAGTTAATCCAAATCATATCACAAAATCTGTTGCTGCAGAACATACCTTTCGAAAAAATCTAACCTCTGAAATCTTTATGTTAGAGCAATTAGAAAAAATTGCCGACGAATTAGAACATCGGCTAAAAAAATCAAAACTAGCAGGAAAAACAGTTACCCTTAAAATAAAATATAGTGACTTTAAGCAGCAAACAAGAAGTAAAACACTTCCCTTTTTTGTAAAAGACAAAGCTATTTTATTAGAAACGGTTAAAGAGCTTTTATATAAAGAACGGATGAAAGACTCAGTTCGATTACTCGGAATTTCAGTTACAAACTTAAATATAAACACAAAGAAAAAAGAAAAAGTAATCGATGTGCAATTAAAGTTAGATTTTTAAAAAACCTCTTTTGTATAAATTACATTTCTATCTTCTAAATAGTTTATAAAATAATTGAAACACGACTCGTGCTTCCCAACAAGTTCTGGCGGAAAAACACCTTTCTCACTAAACAAACCATCTAAAAACAAATTAGCAGCAGCAGTAGCGGTGTACCCTGTAGTTCTAGCCATTGACGATACTTGTTTTTCTTCACAAAACTCATCATGTAGGTTATAAACAATTGTTTTGGATTCTCCTTTTTCATCAGCACCTTTCAATGAAATACGCATTACGGTTATTTCTTTTTCATTATCACCCAACTTCCATTCGTTGAACAAAATTTTAGAAGAAAATTCTAGTGGAGATATTTTAACACCATCAATAGTTATTTTTTCTTCACTAAAAAACCCACTTTCTTTAAGCACATTAACATACTCTACATGATTGGGATATCGCAAGGTTTTTTCTTTCATATTTTTAATATGTGACATGGTATAAATAATAGAACGCAATCCATCAGAATTAAAGGACTCTAAAGTACCTACACCATCAAAGTGCACATGTTCACAATCAGAAAGCGCCTCTTTTATGATAATATTTCCATTTTCTACATAACGTGCAGGACGTGTATATTCTTCAATTACATCTACCGGAGAAAACGGAGCTTTATAATTAAACGGCCATTTTTTAACTTTTGGCAAGCCCCCAACCAAACATTCAAAGTCAGTAAGTTTTAGCTTTTCATTGTAATATCCCAAAATGATATTACCCATTCCCGGAGCTACACCACAATCAACAATTGCTGTTACATTTTTTTCTTTTGCTAAAGTATCTAACTCTAAAGAATTCTCTGAAAAAAAGGAAATGTCAATTACATTTTTTCCTGATTCGATAATTGCTTTTAAGGTTTCAAAACCTAAAAACCCTGGCACTGCACAAATAACCAAATCAAAAAAAGTAATTGTATTTTGAAGTGCTTCTTTATTGGTTACATCTAATTCTTTCAAAGAAAGATCAGCACATTTTTTAAACGCATTGTCTAATGCAACTTTATTAAAATCGGTAAGTGTAACCGAATGTTTTTTTGCTAAATCAATAGCCATTGTGCTGCCTACCATACCAGCGCCTAATACAATTATATTGCTCATTTTGTTTGTTGTTAAAGTCAATGAAGGGAAATACTATCGAATAATTAAACTTAAAAATTTCGAAAGAAGAAGTTACAATCCAGGGATAAATATCCAAGGCATTTCAGAAAGCTGTTTTGAAATAGTAATTACCATAAACCAAAACTACAAATAAATTATTAAAATGAAAGCCCATAAAAAATTCTATTCTGATATTTTATGTTATTGAAATATTGTTATAAATTGTAATCTAGTACCAAAGTCTTTTGATTAAATGAACATCAAACAACATCTATACAAACATTGCCAAGAATTTGTAAATCAAAAATTAGAAACGGTTCAAAAAACAATCCAGTCTAACAAAGAAGCTTTGAGTTCTGAAACCAAATCTTCTGCAGGAGATAAACACGAAACCGGTAGAGCGATGTTGCAATTAGAAATGGAAAAAGCAGGACAACAATTAAAGGTTGTACAACAAATGCAAACTCAAATCTCTAAAATTGACGTAAACTCCAAAAATTCAATCGGATGTTTAGGAAGCCTTATCACTACTAATTCTAATAATTATTATTTAGCAATTAGCATTGGTAAAGTCACCGTTGATTCAGAAGATTACTTTGTAATTTCACCAAACTCCCCCATCGGAAAATTATTATTAGGGAAGGTAAAAAATCAAGAAATACACTTTAATGGCAATCAATATATTATTGATACCATCTTATAATTGAAGTTAAATTAATCGGTAACTGTAACATCTTTTGGTTGTAGTCGTCAAATTATCACTACCTTGAAATGTTCAAGAAAACGTAAAAAACATTTAATTAATAAGAATACAAATGAAAAAAATTATCACACTACTGCTTTTTATATCAATAGGATATATCACAAATGCTCAACAAAGCTCAATTTCAACTGAAGTAAAAGAACATATTAAATCAAGAGTTGATGAGGGTATCAATGTCGGAATTGTTGTTGCTCTAATAGATGGAGAAAATGTCGAATACTTTAGTTACGGGAAAGCAGATTTAAAAACGGGAGCAGATGTCGATGAAAATTCGATTTTTGAAATCGGCTCTATTTCAAAAACATTTACAGGAATTATTGTTGCCGATGAGGTAATAAAAGGAAAGATGAAATTGTCTGATCCTATTTCTGATTACCTATCAGAATATACGAAAGTTCCTACTAGAAATGATACGTCGATTACCATAAAAGATGTGGCAACTCACTCTTCTAGTTTACCTCGTATGCCAGATAATTTTGCTCCAGAAAATCCAAATAACCCTTATGCAGATTATACCATTGAAATGGCTTATGAATTTATTTCTAGCGTTGAATTGACAAGAGATATTGGAGAAAGATACGAATACTCTAATTTAGGATTAGGAATGTTGGGGCATATTTTAGAATTGCAATATGATAAAGATTATGAAACAATAATGGTTGAGAGAATTGCCAACCCATTAGGTATGGATAATACAAGAATTGTTTTTACTCCTAATATGAAAAAACACTTGGCAAAAGGTCATAATAATGGCGTAGAGGTTGAAAATTGGGACCTCCCTACTCTTGCAGGGGCAGGTGCTATTCGTTCTTCATCAGTAAACATGGTTAAATACTTACAAGCAAATATGGGTGTTCATAAAACACCTCTTTACAAAGCGATGCAATTGAGTCATAAAACAGCCTATGAAAATGAAGATCAGAAATTTAAAATAGGATTGGCATGGCATTATGCTAATGATGGAGAAATTATTCAACATGGAGGAGCAACAGGAGGATATAGAGCCTTTGCTGGATTTATAGCAGGCACTGAAAAAGGCGTTGTCGTTTTAACAAATTCTACCGAAGGAATTACAGGTATTGGAATGAAATTGCTAGACGAAACTTTTAACCTAAAAATGCCAAAGAAATCTATTGCAATTGATTTAGAAAAAGAAATTAAAGAGAATGGACTAGAAAAAGGAATTGAGTTTTATAAAATGGCAAAAGCTGAATTTGCAGACAAATATAATTTCAATGATGGCGAATTAAATAATTTAGGATATTCCTTTCTAGGAGATAAAGACATTGAGACTGCTCTAGCTATTTTTAAATTAAATGTAGAGATGCATCCAAAGGCATCAAACCCATACGATTCATTAGGCGAGGCATTATTAATGAATGGTGATACAGTTGGTGCAATTAAAAACTATAAAAAATCTGTGGAGTTAAATCCTGCAAATGAAAATGGAATTAATGTATTAGTAGACTTAGGGGTTGCAAAAGAAGAGCTTGTAAAAGAGGTTCTTGTAGCTACTGAAATCTTAGAAACTTATAATGGTAAATATCAATTAAGCCCAACCTTTTTTATTACAGTTACCAGTAAAGGGCAACAATTATTTGCACAAGCAACAGGACAGGCATAGTTTGAATTGTTTGCTTCATCTAACACTGAATTTTATTTAAAAGTGGTTACAGCAAATATGACTTTTAGTGTGGGTGATAATGGTAAGGTTGAAGGCTTAACCTTGTTTCAAGGAGGACGTGAAATGGTAGGTGCTAAAGTTGAGTAGCGATTAGAAACAGCAGTATTTATTTTAAATTTA
>JAQRMW010000088.1 GCA_028599075.1 Urechidicola sp.
TTCTCTGCAAGCTAAAACCAGCCGCATATTTTAGCACTTTCGGTTTTTGCCAACGCTCAATTCCAACGCTCTAAAAACCAAAAGAGCTAAAATTTTCCAACGCTAAAAATGGAATTCTGAAATAATAATTCTATATTTGACCAAATTAAGTCAAGTCAATAATTAGTACAATGACATTAGGACAAAAAATTAGAGAATTAAGAGAACACAATCAAATGCTTCAAAGAGAATTAGCTTCAAAACTTGAAGTTGGAGATGGATATTTGAGTAAAATTGAACGTGACCAAAAAGTTATTAAAAGAGAACATTTAAAGACATTGAGCACTATTTTCAAATGTCCATTAAAAGAACTTGAAGCTCTCTGGGTTGCAACAAAAGTCTATGATATTATCAAATATGAAGAAACTGGACTAGAAGCTTTACGAGTTGCTGAAGAGCAGATAAAATATAATGAAACATATGCCAAAATATAATAGAACCATCCAAGAACTTGAAAAGCAAGCAGCTTTATGGTGGCCAGAAGAGTTAAAAGAAAAAAATGCTTTAGCAAATGTTCTACCATTATTGCTAGAAACACAAGACGACTTTCTAAATATTATCAGTTTAAGTAAAAAGGAGCCTCTTCAAGTATTTGAACTTATTAAAGTTGCTAAATTCCCAGGTAACTTATTTTTAAAACATTTGGTAGTATTATCTGATTATGGTGGAGAACCAATTCAAAGATTAGGTAGGTCTTTTACTGATATTTTTCCAAAAGATAAAAAAGGGAATTACTACTTTGATTTCGTGTGGAAATCTAAAACTTACAAGTATGAATTTGAATCGTTCCCTATTAAAGGCTTAAATAACAAAAAGTTCGGAATTGATGGAGATTCACTTTCGACAGAAAGAGAGTTAGATTCAATGACGAAAGATTTAATAGCAATACTTCTTTTTGCGTCAACCTCTGATTTTGCAGAACAAGGTGGTCTTGACAGTTGTGAAATTGGAACATTGCTTGGTAATGAAGTTGAACTAAAAAACTTTGTAAAACAAAGATATATTCTTGTAAGTAGAATAACAGGTGGAGCAACAGCTAACAGTCTAGGTCAACTTGCACAATCCGAAATTGTTGATTTCCTAAATAAGGATTTAGGAAAAGGTTATGGAATTACAAGTAATGGCACAATCCACCTTTCAGGATATGATAAAAAAGGTGGAATGCCATTTGATATTGTTGTATCAAAAGGAAAAAAGCTAGTTGGAATTGAAATTAGCTTCCAAGTAACAACTAATAGCACAATTGAAAGAAAAGCAGGTCAAGCAGCAGACCGTTTTAATTTAATGCATCTAGATGGATATAAAATTGGATATGTTTTAGACGGAGCAGGAAACTTCCAGCGTTCTTCTGCACTATCAACTATTTGTTCTCATAGCGATTGTACTGTCGCATATACTCAAGCAGAGTTTAAAGTTTTGTCAAATTGGATTAAAAAAGAACTGAAATGATAAAATTTATAGATTTATTCGCAGGAACTGGAGGAATAAGACTTGGTTTTGAACAAGCTTTTAAGAAACACGAGATTGAAACAGAATGCGTTTATTCGTCTGAAATAGATAAGAATGCTTGTAAATCTTATGAGCTAAATTTTGGACACAATCCATATTCTGACATAACAAAAGTAGACATTCTACCAAGTTTTGATTTTATGCTTGCTGGATTTCCTTGTCAATCCTTCTCTTATGCAGGAAAACAAAGAGGATTTGGAGATACAAGAGGAACTCTTTTCTTTGACGTTGAAAGACTTTTAAAAAAGTATAAGCCTAAAGGTTTCATACTCGAAAATGTGAGAGGACTTACGACACACGATAAAGGAAGAACATTCAAAACTATAATTAATTCTTTAGAGGCTATAGGCTATAATGTTGAGTATCGCTTAATGAACACGAGTAATTTTAACGTTCCTCAAAATAGAGTAAGGATTTATATTGTTGGAGTTTTGGAGCAACCTTTTCAAATAAAACTAAATTCAGATACAGGTGCTGTAGATTCTCATAATTTCAAAGCTAGGAATGGTCAGAAAAGCCTATTTGAAACTTTAATAAGTAGTAAAGTTGTTTCAGATATATTAGAACCAAATCCAGATAAAAAATATTATTGTTCAACCGAGTTTACTAAACAACTAAAATCTGTTATTGGTAAAGATTTATCTAAATTAAATGGATATAGACTAATTGACACAAGAAATGGAAATTCGCTACATTCTTGGGAACTTGGAATAAAAGGAAAGTGCAATAAAGACGAAATAAACTTTATGAATCTTCTAATTGCGAACAGAAGAAAAAAAATATTTGGAACTCATCAAGATGGTAAAGCATTAACTAAAGAACAAATTGAAACTTTTTATAAACAAGACAATTTTAAAGAGGTTACAGAGTCATTGATTGCAAAAGGCTATTTAAGTAACTATGACAATAAATATAACCCTGTTTGTGGTAATATGTCTTTTGAGGTTTTTAAATTTCTTGACCCAAATAGTATTTCCATAACTCTAACAGCTTCTGATACTAATCGTTTAGGAGTTATTCAAAATGGCAAGGCAAGAAGATTAACAACAAGAGAATGTGCTAGACTTCAAGGTTTTCCTGAATCTTACAAACTTTTAGAAAACGATAATGCAGTTTACAAACAAATGGGGAATGCAGTTAGTGTCCCAGTTATTGAAGCTTTGACAAATGATTTGTTAGAAAATAATAAAGGAATATTGGACCGAAAAGCCACCGCTAAAAGCCATACACATTTGCAATTCGCTGAAGCCACCACACAAGCCAAAATTGCAAAAGAGTATGCCTTTGCCAACGCTGAAAACCAAGTGAGATGAATAAAGCCAGCAGAGAACAACAATGGAAAAGAATAAATCATATGAATTAGGCAGGCGTTCAAAGTGGATGCTAGGAATTGCATTTTTTGTGATTATATTTTCATTATTTACACCATTCTTATTTACTCAATTTTCATTTATTGACTTC
>JAQRMW010000089.1 GCA_028599075.1 Urechidicola sp.
GCTTTAAAATTTGTCTAAATTTCTTCTCAGAAATTCGGGAACGGAAAATATACTTGTTCTTCATTGTTTCTCAATAATTTACAAAGATATAAATTTCCCTAAACTATCTTGAACCTTAATTTTAACAATAAAGATTGTAAATTGAAAAAACTTTTCGTGAAAAGACAATATGGAAACGAAACCTATGTTTTTTCAGAATTTGAAAACTTAAAACTGACTGACAATCGGAATATATTAAGAAACATCGGAGAACAAATTCATCCAAAAGAAATAGCGACTGAACTGAATAACTCTATACTTTATTACTACAAATTAAAAGTTAAGAATGCTGACTTGTACGAAGAATACAAGTTAGTAGAAATTAGAAATAACGAAATCAAAAACAATTTTTTTCAAATACCAGAGCATAAAGATGCAAAAGGGTTTAAAAAAGAAAATAAAAAGAATGGTCGATTTAAATATTACGAATTGTCAAAATAAAAACTCATTGCTTGTACTCGATTCCAATCGAATTCAATTATTAACCACACGATAAAATCCTTAGGTAGCGGAAATTTCCAAATCTTAAAAATTAGCTCGTAACTGCACAGTACCTGTATGGATTGTTTTTGAAGTTTCGCTCTTTCTACCCAAATAGCTCACATTCAAATCTAAGAAATTAGTTAGGCGTTGTTGCCATAATAAGCTCCAAGTAAAATTCTTTCCGGGTTGTAAGCCTTCTAGCATTTGGTAAGCAACAGGAGTGTTTTGATTGCCTTCAAAATTGTTGATATAGAAATTAAAATCAGCATTTACAGATGTCTTTTTTTGATTAGATGCTTTAAAAGACATTCCCATTTTATGAGCATCTAAAGTTTCTAAACTCCCGATTGTGTTTTCTTTATTTTTAAATTCATAAAACACATCTAACGATGTATAGCTATTGTATAAATAAGAAATCTTTGGGTTAAAAGAATAACTGTCTAAATCATAATTTCTACTACTATAATTAGATGAAGAGTTTTTGTTGTTAGCTCCTGTTCCTTTTAAATCCAACAACCAATAATCTCCCATTTTATGTACAAATTGCAATTGATGTAGTTTTATTTTATTCTCAACATTATCTACTGTAAAACTAGTTTTAACCTTCGAGTTAATGATGGTATAACTGGTAGAGAAACGTTGTTTGCCTCGATTAAAAAACAAGCTATTTTTAAAGCTAGAATTCAACCCTAATAAATTTTTAGTTTCAAAAGGATTCATATTAAAACTATCTCCAACACGTTCTTGTTTGTTATCAATTAACAAAAAAGTTTGATTTTGAAAATGTGATGCTACTTTTTTAAATCCACTTTTATTACTCCATTGTTGCAGATTAATATTGATAGATTGACTCAATTTAGTTTGGTGAGTCGGAATGTAATTTAAGGTAGGTAAAGCCACTCTCAAAAATGTAGCTTCATCAGGAAATTGTGCAATTTCAAACTCATTTAATTCTTGAATTCCGTTATCATTATAATCAATCCAAGTATAAAAACCTTGACCGGGTTCAACCTCTATATACGTAAATTCTTGTTGAGATAAATTACCAGAAGCGGTTTCATAAACCGTGTTTAAACTCACCATTCTATTAAACAATTGTTGGTTATACAGTAATCTAGAATTGAGTGATTTGGTGTCTTCAAATTCAATATTTTCAACAGTTCTATAATTTACAAACAAAGACAATCGTGTATTTTTATTTTGAATCAATTGTGAGTTTATAAAATAAGTTTGAGCATTACTAACACGTTCAAGAGCATTGTTTTGTACACTGTCATTTGCTCTAATATTTGCACCAACTTCTACAAAAACTTTGGTAGAGTCACCAACTCCAAAAAAGGCTTCGTATTCCGAAAACTTCTGACTTAAGGGTGACAGGTTTTGAGTTGTAATTTCAGTTCGCTTGTTATCTTCTGCATTTACTTTTGTGCCTACCCAACTCTTATTAAAGCTATATTTTGCTACTGAATACAATCGTAAAAATGAATTTTCTTCTATAGTAGTTTCACTGTTAAGTAGGCTGCTAACTACATCAATTTTCAACTTATCAAAATGTAAGTTGGCGTTGAGGTTGTGTCTGTTACCTTCGAAAGAATCACTAAATTTTAAAAACTCAAAAGTGTAATTTATAGCACCATTCTCTTCATTACCATAACTAATACCTGCATTGAATAATTGCTGATTCCCTGTTGGGTTTTCTAAATTCCAATCACGGTTAAATTCAATATTTCTAAAGCGTTGTACTGTTGTAAAATTTTCACTGACAGATTCAAAATTAACCTTCGATTTTAAATCCCATTTGTCATCAATAATAGTTTGTTGCCAACCCACTTTGGTGGCAAGTCCATCATTGGTATCATTGTCAATATCCGAAAATAAGTTTTGATTATTTTGACTCAGCGCAATTTCAGCATATACATTAGTTTTCTCTGACGGATTGTAGGCTGCGTTAACAATTGCCAATTGCAATTTACTAGGTGCAACCAATTGAATGACCGGAGCAAAATCACCCATATTTTCACCAATGTATTCGTAAATTTTTCCTGTAGCAATGGTTTCTCTTAGTTGATAAGAACCAAGATTATTTCCTAGATTGCTAAATCTTACTGCATATAATCCGTCGTTAGAATCGGTAGAATATACAAAAGTTTCAATGGCGCCTAAGAGTTCTTTGCGGTATAGAATTTTATTTTCTGAAAACGAAGTTAGCACAGCACTTGGCGCTACCATTTTTGTTTTGTCATTTCCAGCATCTGCTAAAATTTGTTTTTGTTCATCGGTTAAATCTTGTTGTACAGGTTGATTTTTAGCATCACTTTCTAAATAATAGGATACACCAATACTAAACTTTTCTCCTTTATATTCACCACCATTATGTGTTATAAATCGAGTGTAATTCTGATCAGAAAATTGAAAATCTACAGATATGCGCATATTAGCATTGATGGGAAATGTCGGCATAAAAGTTATTTCGGCAGTATTGTAATCAATGATATAATCATTATTTTCTCCACGTTTAAGCGGGAGCCCATTTACATAAACCGTTTCACTTCCAGAAATGATAATAATGTACTGTTCGTTATTTGGGCCAAACAATCGATATGGCCCTTGATTACTTTCTTGACCAACAAATTGATAGTTGGTAAATTTACCTCTTACCAAAGCACCAGAAGCAAAAACAGTTGTTTCTGCATCAGCGTGATTTATGGTTCCGTTAACAGAAATACCAGAAACCTTTTTCATAAAATTTCCAAAATAAGTATTGTTTGTAAATAGATTTACATCACCGGCCTTGATACTCCAATTGTCAGTAAATAACTCTATAAACACACGATCAAATTCGTTGAGTTCTTGAGTGTATCCATTCTCTTGAATTGGGATGTTACTATCTGTAATCGAAGCCCTCAACGTAACTTTATCGGATAACTTTCCTGCTATTTGTAAATCGAGTGCTGAATTAACCACAGCATCTTGATTACTACCAATAGTCAACCCACGACTAATACTACCCGAAGTGTTTAAACCATCAAAAGGTTTGAAAAATTGATTTTTTCTATCGGTTGAATAAGAATATAAAGTTGTGTTAGGTGTGGCATATGGAACAATTAAATTTTTGTCGAATTTGTAATAGGTCTTGGTTAAAAATTCTGGATATGCATAATATTCAACTTCTATTGTTGGATATTTTTCTTTGCTGATAACCAATAAGGATTTTGAAAAATCAATACTGTATTCTGTTGAGTCAATAAGAGTTTTGTCGGCATCGAAAACTCTAAAAATAAATGGATTGATACTGACAGAATCAATGTATATAGAATCCTTTTGTACCACTATTTTTTTAGTGCGAAAGTTAGTAGTGTCATTTTGAGCTTGGGTAAAGAGCCCCAAAAAAATAACACATATTAATAAAACTTTCTTCATTTATTTAATCAACGGAATAAAAACAAAAATAGTTTAAAAATGTAGAATCTCATTCTTTGGATGGGTTTACCTTTTTTATCTCCAAGGCAGTTTAAAGAAACCGGTTACTTGTTTTTTGGCAGCAATTTCTTTTGTGTAAGACAATAAGGGGGTTAATCTTTTTTCTATTTTTAATTGATTGATGACTCCTGTCTTTTTATCAACTAAAACACCATGGTTAAAAAACAACAGGGTAGGTACACCCATTACCTTAAATTGTTTTACCAGGTCTAAATTGTTTTGTGCATTTAATTTATGGTTCAAGATAACTTAAGAGGGTTATCTTTGATTAATTTTAGGGTGCTAATATACAAATTTTATTTCTATAATTATAACGATATTCACATTCCTTTAAATGTAAAAAGAACTTGTGC
>JAQRMW010000009.1 GCA_028599075.1 Urechidicola sp.
TACTCTGCAACATGTTGGAGAGTAGAGGGAACGACAACTCTGGATAGAGAATGATGTTATCTATCTAAGGTTTCAAAATGTGACGTCACATTCGGTACTATCACCGAAACCACCGATCGATAAAATTAGCCAGGTGTGTGAAAATAGAAAAATTTACATGTGCGTTTATCTCGGTTATTACGATGAATTTTTAAATCAAGGTTTTTGCATTTGTTTGAGAATTATGCCAATTTTGTGGAACTATTTTCAGCAAGAAATGGATTCTTAGGCTGGAATGGCACTATAAATGTTTTACAACATGGTTTCTGAAAAACATCTGTTTGTATGTGCTTCCCATCTATGTTAAACTATTTTCTGAAGTGGTGGCCATCTTGGATTTAAGATCAGCCCCACAATCATAAACTTGATATAGGTATCATTTATGCATGATTTGGTTTTAACTTAAATAAAACAAACACAACATACCAATCTGTCTTTCAACGCCTGCCCTCTTGTAGCTGCAAGTTAAACAGGTCCCCTGCTGATGGTAGAGGGGCAAGGCCACCAGTTAGTCTAGGTAACAGATCAAAATCTGGTAAATTTTTTATATGAGATTCTAACTCGGATCTTACTTCCGTTACTCTGTCTAATCTCTTCTTATATTCCTGGAAAAAAAAATACTGTCCAATATGAAAAAAACATCATCTTTAATGGAGGCAAGATAATCAACCCTGTAGAATATTTTTATTTTGGTGGGTCTTGATTTTTGTTGTTAGTTTCTGAAATTGGTTTTAAATGAATAAGCAGTATAAAACATTAGACTAATCTGGTAATTTTTCTACAAGTTATTATGGTACCTTATGAAAAATTTTAGATTATAGCACTAAATATGTACTCATTTATACTGCAACTTTTAAAGGAAAAAATAGGTTGATATCAAATAAATGGATACAGCAGCGACAGTATGATACAACAGCAGCAAGTCGAAAAGAGCTGTAATGAATGCAGTTTGTATTCTATCATGTCTAGTTCTTGAGAAAAGATATTTAAATCACATTCATTATAGGGTCCTGTGTTAGTTTTAGTGTATTTTGTTTATTAATACAGTCGAATCACGTTGTCTCGAACTCGATTTTCTCGATATCTTGGACAAGTCGAGAATTTTTGTCAGTTGCTGTTGACCTAATGCATTTTTACCTTTGATAAGTCAATCTCTTTTGTATCGATTTCTCGGATAACTTGAGCAAAAATATTAGTCCGTAGAAATCAAAATACAGTGCTCCCTCGTTATACCGCCACCTTTTGGACCTGAGAAATTTTTGGCGGTTAGCGAGGGTGGCAGCACAACGAGGGAACACAGTTATGCATGGACACGTTCACTAGCAATGAGCTTAGTTCGGGTATATAATCTGCATCATCTTCTAAGCCGTTCGTGTGGAGGACAAATGCACGAATAGAGCTTAATTTCTGGCAAGAAAAGGGTATAATGAAATAAAAAATGTGTTCAATTATCGTTAAATATTTCCGTCTTTTAGTTTTGTGTGTGAAATATTTAGAGAGAGAAAAAGAATAATTATATTAAATGATCAACATTTTTACTTTCTTTCAACAGCTATTGTTATCTTAATTGTCATCGTAATTACAATTAAAATTTATGTTCAGAAGAATGAAATTTACTGACAAAACGTTTTCAAATTCAATCACTCGCAAATACTGAAATAGCTATAAATATCCTAATCACACTCTCTCAGCAAGTGTTTACTTTGATCTGTTACTGCACATTAAACAAATGTTGACAGAAATATATGCAGGGAACCAGTATTTCATAATTCAATAATGTTTAAAAACACGATTTTTATTTATAAAAGTGAAAGATTAAAATGGGTTTTTCTAAAGGAAGCAATTTTTACAAGATTGCTATCCAATAGCCAATGTCCCCCCGCCTAGTTACATAGATCTGTGTATAAATTATGTTCATTAGTTCCTATGCCTGAAATAGACTAATCGTTAATGATGTGTCGTCAATAATCAGTCAAGAATTTTGCGCAATTTCAAACTTAAGCTTGAGAATCTTAATATAATGCTTGTGTATAAGTTTGTAATTAATTGATCAACAGATAAAAATCTTAGAGTACTTACAACATATCTCGGAGGGCCGGTATTTTCATATCCCCAGCTCTGCTTTGCGGAGGCGGGGGACTAAAAGTACACTTCAGGTAGGGGGTGGGATATGATTCCCCAGGTCCTCAGCTACAAGGCATTTAATTTGCCTAGTCACCTTGATCATAAATATATATGGTTTAGGGGTGGGGATCTCAACCATTAAAAAGTTCACTTCAGGTAGGGGGTGGGGTATGA
>JAQRMW010000090.1 GCA_028599075.1 Urechidicola sp.
TAAACATTGTTCAAAGTTTCAAAGATCTTAATTGAAATCTGTGGGAAAAGTTGGATTGAACAACATAGGTAACAGCTACTAAAAATATTGTTGAAAAATACTGTAAATTCAGAAATTATTGTATGCATTTATTATTGCGATTCCTCAACCGCCGACAAAAATTATTGCGACGAGTCAAGATAGAGAAAAAAAATTGATGCAAATATTTATCTAAACGTGCGTTTGAAAGTGTACTTTCTTTCCGGTGTGTAGAATGTCCGGGTGCGTAAATACCCAAGTGTATTTCTACCTTGCACCAGTATGTTTATTCCGGTAATAGTGTATTTCTGTCGTGGAATTTCTACCCTAGTGTGCTTTATCCAAAAGGAAAGAATACACTGGTGGAAAGAATTCACTGTAACAAGTTTTCGTTTACGTATTTGTATGTCATTAATCCCCTTGCAAGCCACGTGTCATGTTTACCTTTAATTATAGTGGATACACATTTACCTTTGTACACACATTTTTCACGTGAATGAGAATATAGAAAGGTTTCCACGTGTTGGTAATATATTATCGATCAAAGCATGAATTTGGGAATCTAGAAACTTTTGTAACAGGTGAACTTTAGTCACGTTCTGAGTCGACAGTAATTGAACATTCAAAGCCTTGGGGCCTCCTCGGCTTGGGCGATATAAAGGTTAACGAAATTTCAAAGAAAGATCAATTGAAGAGTACAAAATAAATTGGTAAACATAAACAGCAGTTTACAAGAATTATGGATTGTATGAATCTTTTATCGGAACAGGCTCAGTTTTACAAACAAATTTTAGTCAACTTTTTTTCAAAGTGATAAATTAAAATATTGTAATTTCTCATCTGCATCTAGCCTCTTTAAAAATAAAATAAAAATCGCCCATTTATTAACACAGTTTTTATATTATTAGATTGATGAGAAACAAAAATATTTTAAAAATACCCTTACGACAAAAAAGCATCTAATGAAACTGCCAAGTCATTATTTCGCAAAAAAATAAAACTCAGACGTTTAAATACACACTCTTTATTTTGTCCCAAGAGTTATTTACACAGGAAATTGTAATCAAAACAATCAATAAACATACACGATTCACCACTTCCAAGGTGTCAATAATCTAAAACTGAAACATGCACAGTCAATCTTACCTGTGTAAGAGAAGGGAGATAAATCAAACAGAAACTGGACAAGAAAAAGACCATTAAAAATGCGAGGTTTAATTATTGCGATCGCCGACCAGTCGCATTTTTCGCAATAATAAAAACGTCGCATTAATTTCTGAATTTACAGTAGATTAGTTTAACTAGTCATAATTTCTCTAAAAATTTGATTATTGTCATTACAAATTAGTCACATGTATATCATCAATATGTCCCTATAAACTGTGTATAGGTTTGAAATCATTTATTGTAAACTGTTACAAGACTTCGTTATTATACAAAACTGGTACAGCTTACTGGAAATATTGTTGAAAAATGACTAAGTTCAAATTGTAACAATTTCTGTTTTAATTTCAGTGCATTTTAACTTATTTTACTCGTCTTGTGTCAAAACATCAAAATGTTTAATTTGTTTATTGAACAAAGCTGCACTAAGTATCTATCAACAGGGTTCACTTTTACAAATATAAATTAAACAAAGCTTGTTTAATGATTGAAGACTAATCACCTAGAATGAACATCTCTACTGAGCTTATCTAATTCTTTTTGTAGCAGACGGACAATCTCTCTATGAGCTTGTAGTTCATCCTCAGCAGCCTGATGTTCATCTTTCGACATTGTTAATTGGGACTGTAACTGAAAGAGAATCAGCATCCAATGAGTGAATAAGGGTAATAACAAAATTACCGAACTCCGAACTATCTTCCAAACGGACAGTCAAAACTCATAATAAAAAAACCCAGACAAAATCAGTCAACAACCGGAAAACCCGTAATGATCCCGACTTGGTACAGGCATTTCCAAAGAAATGGTGGGTTGAATCGATTGCTGTTTAATTCTTTAATTCTTTTTAGCTATTTCATGGCGATAACAAGTTAATTTTTAACGAGATGATGATGAGGTACGCATTGTACTAGACCAAGATGCTTAGTTGGATTTTTACAGTGCTAGCTCAATAAGAAGTCTGTTGATAGACATGTAGCCAAACTCCACATTATCCTGATTCCGAGCCAACCAGTCTTTGCTCTTTCTCCTTAATGTTGAGTGCTTAGCGGTTAAACAATATATACAAATTATATTATATATAGCCTTTGGTTTGACCCGATCGTGGCTCGAACCCACTATCTACTACATTCGAAGCGAGCACATTAAACCATTACACCACTGATGCAGTTTCCAATGAGTGACATTAATAAACCATTAAATATGTTTACATTTACATGTTATTTAAATTATGTAAAAAAATATACATGTATGTTATTTGTACTCCTCACATCTACACTTCTCTCAAAAATGCTTAACGTCATACAATTCTCCTTTCCAAGCCCTAACCACATAGCTCAATTTCCCTATGGTCATTTCTTCCCATTTTCTATTTTCAAAACTTTAACGTTTTAATGAAAATTATACTTAGATCCCAGTTACAATCAAGGACAATGAAAGTAAACTTGTGCTACAAGTGTACCGGGATACAAAATAGAATGACGGAACTTATAAAAATAATAAACATTTTTTTGTCATATTTTGGGGTAAAAAAAAAATTAAAAATCATGTCAAACAAATTTTTTCAGGTGCATTTTAATATGCATCAGTAATAACATATTGCTCTGTATGGCTTAAGAAAAAGGTATATATTTTGTACTTATAAAACATATGATAGGAATTATTCAAGACTTTCATATTTATGAAAATCTACTAACAAGACATTTTAATTTTCAAAATTTCCTATATCTACT
>JAQRMW010000091.1 GCA_028599075.1 Urechidicola sp.
AATCAAATATTAATAGTGTAGGAAAAGAAATTAGGCGGAATTCCACTCAAAACGGAATAATAAAAAACAACGAAATGGCAACACCGTGTATAATTAATTGTGGTTTTGTAACAAAAAAGAAAATAAGAACTATATTTAAACTTTAGAAAAAAATATGAAATATTCGTTGTCACAGTTTGTGTTTGGCCTAAAAAGTGCCTCCAGCATCTTTGCGGTTAGATGTCGGCACACTCGGAGTGAAAGCCAAACAAAACTGTCAATCCACAACTAATCATACACAAAACCGTTGGCAACAATACCCACAATGAAAACAGGAATTTAATAACAGGACAAAAAACACTCGAAAAAGGAAGGAATAATTGAAAATCCCACAAGAAAAGTTTTCACAGCATTAGTACAAACTTTCCGCAAGAGTATAAATTTTTTATCCAAAACTTCTACCTTTTAAAAAAATTCTATACACTTGCTAGATTATTACGCTTAAACAAACTCTTTCCAAAATCCACTATAAAAATTATCTGTTTTCAACAACTCTTTATGATTTCCTTTATGGGTAATTACTCCATTTTCTAAAACATAAATTGTGTCTGCTACTTCTTGTAGCGTATGTAGGCGATGTGAGATAAATAAAACAGCAATATTTTCTTTAAGTTTTGTGAGTAAATCAATGGTAAACTTTTCAGTTTTTCTGTCCATTGAAGCTGTAGCTTCATCTAAAATAATAAATTGTGGCTTTTTGTATAGCACTCTTGCTAATGCTATTATCTGTTTTTGACCACCTGACAGATTAATGCCTTCTTCACCCAATATAGTATTATACCCTTGTGGCAACTCACCAATAAACTTTTCTAAACCATTTTCTTGACAAAATTTAACTACATCATCAGGTTTGTCTTCTTTTCCAATGAGTATGTTATCTATTACATTTCCACTAAAAATATTGATTTCTTGTGGCACTATACCAATGATTTCTCGCCATTTTTCTAATTCAATTTCATTTAGATTTACTTTGCCATTTAGCATAATTGAACCATTTTCAAATGGATAAAACTTCAATAGTATTTGTCCTAAGGTACTTTTACCACTTCCACTTTCACCAACAATGGCAACAAACTCACCATTATTAATACTTAGACTTATGTTTTTCAACAATTGTTTTCTACCAGCAAAACGAAAACTAAGTTGATTAATCTCTAATTTTTCAAAAGTATTTATAACAATTAAACCTTTCCTTTCGGATTCAATAGATGCAAACTCAAACATTCTATTAAAAGCAATTTTTGCTTCGTTTATCGGTATAGCTATTAGAGCCAAATTAGTTATTGAAGGCATTAAGGCACCAATAATTCCTAATATTGCCATTAGTTCACCTAAGGTCATTGTTTCTTTATAAACCATTAATGAAGTATAGGACAGTATGACAATAATAAAGACAACACTGAAAACGCCCGACACCAAAGACAAACGAATATTAATCTTTCCTAAATTAAATACTTTTTCTTGAAAGAAACCATAAATAAGTTGATTTAATTTTTTAAAAAAATCTTGCCTGTTATTGTTTTTTATTTCTGTTATGCCTTGCATAGAAGTAATATAATTACTCTCACTATGAGCGTATGACTGCATTACTTCTTTTTGTGCATTGATTATTCGTTTATTGAAACGATAAATTATAAAAAAATAAATGGGTATTGTAACCAATGAGATAACACCTGTTTGCCAATTATAAAAGAATAGGAAACCAAATGATATGAACACAACCAAGTATATCAATAACAAAATTACTCGCCACTAACTTAATAACTCTTTGCACTCTGTTGGTATCGTTTAGTCTTGCTACCAATTCACCTATTTTACGCGTATCAAAGAATGGTTTGGGTAAATGCAATAATGAATTATAGAATTTGTCAATTATTCTGTTATTAAAATCTTTACTTTGTCTTATTAATAAAAATTCTCTTAATGTAGAAAAGCCTACACGCACCAATAGTAAAAAAGCTAACAAAGCAATACCTGAAATGAGTTTTGTTGTGTTTTGAGAAGGCAGAATATCATCAATAAGTTTTTGTGAAAATACTGACATTGCCATACCTAACATAGCAATACCTATTCCAATAACAATACTGATGCCTAATAATTGAAAATCATCTTTGAGTAGATTAATAAACCATTTTTTCTTTGCATTTTTTGTTTCTTCTTCCTTTACAAATGAATCATTGGGCTTTAAAGTCAAACAGGTTTTGGAAATCCATATTTTTTCCAAATCATCTTTAGAATAATGGCTAATATCTTTAGCAGGATCACCAATAATAAACTTATTATTTTCGTACCCATAACAGACCACATAATGTTGTATATTATTGTTAATAAGTACATGTAAGATGAGTGGTTCTCCATGGTCGATAAGTGCTTGTATATCTGCTTCGTTGCCTTGTGCTGTAAAACCGAGTTGATTGGCTGCTTGAAATAAGCCTAAAAGTGTAGTGCCTTGCTTTGTTGTGCCACTAATTTCACGTAATTTTTCTAGTGTATTATTTCCTTTGTAATATTTAATTACGGAGAGCAGACAAGCTACACCACAGTCGCTTTGGTCTAGTTGGCGACTATGTATTTTTTCTAATTGTTTTATTTTCATTTCACAACAAGATGTTTAAGAATTGCTTCAATTTTCACTTCACCTTTATAGTTTTTCACAAGCTTTTGATGTTTATTGTAGATTAGTGTATATGGTATATGATGAGCATCAAAAATTTCTGAAAAATTGGAATTGTAATCACTTAAAAAAAGTACATTTTTCTTGTCAAGAAAATGATATTTGTCTGCAAACACCTTAATTTCTTTAACAGACTCAAAAGAGATAAACACAATTTGAGTATTTATAAATTTATCTAAATTTTTGTTAATTGCCAATGCTTCATATTTACAATGTTCGCATTCTGAGTTGAAATAAATAAATACAGTATTTTTATCTTTTGTAATACTCTCTTTTGTAAAGTCATTCCCTTCTAATGTTTTGAAAGAAAAGCTAGGGATAGTTTTAATTCGTTCAAAAACTTCATTTTTATATACAATTTTTCTTGTTATGTTAAAGGCTAAAAAACTTATTAAACTTACATTAGTGTCCGATAAACATTTTTAAAAGAGGGATTTCCATGGTTGGATTTCCCTCTTTTTTATATATCTTAATTTTCACAACAAAAACAGATATATGAACAAAAGTACACACTTTAG
>JAQRMW010000092.1 GCA_028599075.1 Urechidicola sp.
ATTGTCTTCTCCCCATACATCGAGTACCATCATATAGATTAAAAAACCTAAAACAAAGTTTACAATAACTCCACCCAACATAATAATCAATCTTTGCCATGCGGGTTTAGAACGAAACTCCCAAGGCTGAGCAGGTTGTTTCATTTGTTCGGTGTCCATGCTTTCATCAATCATTCCAGATATTTTTACATATCCTCCTAAAGGCAACCAACCAATGCCGTATTCAGTTCCTCCTTTTTTAAATGAGATTAATTTTTTACCCCAAGCATCAAAAAACAAATAGAATTTTTCTACTCTGGTTTTAAAAAGTTTTGCAGGTAAATAATGCCCAAATTCGTGCAACACAATCAGTAATGATAGACTCAAAATAAACTGTGATGCTTTTATTAATATTTCCATAAATAGTTAAGTCGTAATTAAAATCGCACAAATGTACGGTTTTATATAGAGTTGTGAAATAGTTGAATTGACTAGATATTTGTTTTAACAATTTTTTATTAGAATGAACATGAAGTCTTGAAACTTTATATGCAGGAATAAAAAAAACAAACCATTTATAATATCTTTACACTTTCAAAATAAAGCCTTTAGAATGAATCTAAAATTTTTTAAAAAATCGATACCAACAATCATCGTGATGGGTGTTTTTTCGGTAATAATGATTTTCGCTATTTATTCAATTTTAAATCCTGATAAGCGATTACCTGTATATAGTCCTGCTGATGTAAACCCGAGATTGGTAGATGATGAAGTTAGGCATATTAGAAAAGGGCATACGATTTCAAATTTTTCTCTCATCAATCAAAACGGAGAAATCATTACCCAAAAAGATTATGAAGATAAAATATATGTAGCTGATTTTTTCTTTACACGTTGCCAAACAATTTGTCCAGTTATGACAAATAATATGGTTAAAATTCAAGAGGCTTTCGAAAGCGACAATAGTATTATGCTACTATCACATTCTGTAACTCCAGTGATGGATAGCATCCCTATTTTACGAGAATATGCAGATAAGAAAGGGGTTGACGATAAGATATGGAATATTACAACTGGCGATAAAGCACATATTTATGAGTTAGCTCGCAAGAGTTATTTTGCAGTAGTTGATGAAGGTGATGGTGGTTTGCAAGATTTTATTCATACCGAAAATTTTGTCTTGGTTGATAAGAAAAATCAAATAAGAGGATACTATGATGGTACCGATGCCCAAGATGTTGACCGCTTAATTGAAGACATAAAATTGCTACAACAAGAATATTTGAAGAAGTGATAATTATCACACTTTAGAACGATTCTAATTAGTATATTTGCGCTCTAACTACAAATATTATATGTTGACGATTGCAACTTTAAAAAAAGGGGAAAAAGGTATTATCCAAGATTTTGATATTGATGCAATACCTTTGAAGTTAATTGAAATGGGCTGCTTACCGGGTAACCTAGTCGAGTTAGTACAGCACGCTCCTTTTCACGACCCATTGTATGTTAATTTAAACGGCTGTTATGTTGCTATACGAGCAGATACCGCAATGAAAATTTCAATTAAAAAAGCCATTTAATTTTATCTGAAATGAGTACTGATATATTAAAGGTTGCGCTAATTGGAAATCCGAATACAGGGAAAACTTCTGTTTTTAATCACCTTACTGGACTTAATCAACAAGTAGGAAACTATCCCGGTATTACTGTTGAGAAAAAAGTGGGGTTCTGCAAACTTTCTCAACACCAAAAAGCAAAAATCATTGACCTCCCTGGAACTTACAGTTTAAACGCGTCATCGCTAGATGAAAGTGTGGTGATAGAATTGTTGATGAACAAGAATGATGATGATTTTCCTGATGTAGCTATTGTGGTTTCGGAAGTTGAAAATTTAAAGCGAAATTTACTCTTATTTACTCAAATTAAAGACTTAGAGATTCCAACATTATTGGTCATCAATATGTCTGACCGAATGAAGCGTAAAGGAATTTCTATTGATATACCTGTACTAGAAAAAGAATTAAACACCAAAATTGCTTTGGTAAGTTCTAGAACTAAAGAAGGTATTGAAGACATCAAAGCTTTATTAAAGGATTGCAAAAAAATACCTTCTGGCACTTGTTTAGATACTTCGCTTATTGATAAAGAATATTTTGACGGCCTTCAAAAAACATTTCCAAATCAATCGCTTTATAAATTGTGGTTGGTAATTACACAGGATGTGAATTTTGGTAAAATTGAAAAAAACACTATCAAAGATGCCACTTCTTTTGCTACAAAACCATCGTCAGAATTAAAAAGGTTACAACATAAAGAAACCATTTACCGCTATAAATTTATCAATGATCTTTTAAAGAAAGGCTATATAGTTGATAAATCGAAAGCTATAGATTTAAGAAGTAAATTCGACCGAATTCTAACGCACAAAGTTTTTGGATATGTTATTTTCTTTGCCATATTGCTACTAATTTTCCAAGCAATATTTGATTGGAGCTCTATTCCGATGGACTTTATTGATACGACTTTTACATCGTTAAACTCTTGGGTTAAAGACACGCTTCCTCCAGGTCAATTTACCAATTTATTGGCAGATGGAATCATATCAGGTTTGGGGGGAATTGTAATTTTTATTCCTCAAATAGCATTTTTGTTTTTGTTTATTTCTGTGCTAGAAGAGTCGGGCTATATGAGTCGTGTTGTCTTTTTGATGGATCGTGTCATGCGCCGATTTGGATTGAGTGGTAAAAGTGTTGTTCCTCTAATTTCTGGTACTGCTTGTGCGATTCCGGCAATTATGGCTACTAGAAATATTGAAAGTTGGAAAGAGCGCTTGATTACAATTTTGGTAACTCCATTTACAACCTGTTCGGCTCGTCTACCAGTATATGCCATTATCATTGCTCTAGTAATTCCGGACCAACGTATAATAGGAATATTTAATGCACAAGGGTTGACTTTGATGAGTTTATATTTAATTGGATTTGCTTCTGCAATTATTGCAGCCTATATTTTAAACAAAACATTGAAGATTAAAAGCAAGTCTTATTTTGTAGTTGAAATGCCCAATTACAAACTTCCGATGTTTAAAAATGTATTTATCAACGTACTTGAAAAAACCAAAACATTTGTGTTTGAGGCTGGTAAAATCATTTTAGCAATTTCCATTGTTTTATGGTTTTTAGCATCTTATGGTCCTGGAGATAATTTTAACAATGCCGAAGAAATTGTGAAATCTGAAATGGTAAACCAAGAAGTTTCTTCGGGAGAATTAGAGAATCAAATAGCTTCTTATAAATTAGAGCATTCATATATAGGTATCGTTGGAAAAACTATTGAGCCAATTATTATGCCTTTGGGTTATGACTGGAAAATCGGAATAGCCTTAGCAACTTCATTTGCGGCTAGAGAAGTTTTTATTGGAACTTTAGCAACCATTTATAGTGTAGGTAATACAGATGATGATGCAACCTTAAAGAAAAAGATGGAAAACGAAACCTTTATAAATGGAGGAAAGGTATTTACTTTTGCTAGCGGAATATCTCTCTTGTTATTTTATGCATTTGCAATGCAATGTATGAGTACCTTAGCCATTGTAAAACGCGAAACTAATAGTTGGAAGTGGCCTTTGATACAATTGTTTGGAATGTCTGGAATTGCATATATCACCGCTTTGATTGCGTTCCAATTGTTAAATTAACCGTCATTCCGAGCGATTCCGATAATTATCGAAAGAAGGAATCTGCTTAATGAAATTGCCACGTCGGCTCAAAAAATAGAGACTCCTCGCAATGACAAATAGAAAGTAATATTAAAGAACATCGACAAAAGCAATATCAATGGAAATACTACAAGAAATATTAGTCTTTGTTACCCTTGCCTTTGCAATTGGTTTTTTGATTAAGAAATACTTCTTCAAAAAGAAAACCACAAAATCTTGTGGTAAAGATTCTTGTGGCTGTCATTAATTTTCTTTTTCAATTATTAACCTACCCTAATCCAACATCTAAAGTCATCATTACTATAAACCCTGCAATAAAGCCCATTGTTGCGATGTCGGTATATTTATCTCTTTGGGTTTCTGGTATCACTTCTTCTACTACCACAAAAATCATTGCACCTGCAGCAAAAGCCAATGCATAAGGTAAAATAGGTTGAAATGTAATAACTGCCCAAGCTCCAATAACTGCTGCAATAGGTTCTACCATTGCAGAGGCTTGACCGTATTGAAAACTTTTCCACTTACTAAAACCTTGCCTTCTCAGTGGCATTGAAACAGCAAACCCTTCTGGAAAATTTTGAATTCCAATACCAATTGCCAATGCAACGGCACCACCAATTGTTGCTCCATCAAACCCAGCTGCGACACCACCAAATAATACTCCAACTGCTAATCCTTCTGGAATATTATGTAGGGTAATTGCCAATACCAACAACGTAGTTTTATGCCAAGGTGTTTTTACACCCTCTTTTTCTGTTTCTTTAAAGTTAACATGTAAGTGAGGCAATACTTTATCTAACCCAAATAAGAAAAGAGCCCCCAATCCAAAACCAACAACAGCTGGAATTACTTTTTCAAAACCTTCGCCAGGACTCATTTCTATTCCTGGTGCCAATAAACTCCAGAAACTTGCGGCTACCATTACACCACCAGTAAAACCTAGCATTCCATCAAAAAGGGCACGGTTCATACCTTTAAAGAAAAAAACCAATCCTGCACCTGCAGCGGTCAATCCCCAAGTGAAAAGGGTTGCATAAAGTGCCGCTAATATTGGGTCTATACTTTCAAAGTAATTTATTATTTGTTCTAACATTATTCTGATTTTTTTATGAGCTATTAATAAACTGAGATTGTAAAAAACAAGAGACAAATGTAATTAAGAAAATTTTAACCTACTTTCGATTAATTATATCGAAAATAATTTCATTCCGATATAAAAGGTTCTAGGCAATGATGGCCCAAAAACAAAATTACTATCTCTATTTTTTCCTATATCAAAATTTGTTTGATACGAGTTGAAAATATTTTTTATCCCACTATAAATTTCAATATTCGATTGCATTTTTTTAATCGGAACTGTATAGCCAATTTTAGCACTTAATTCTGAAGAAGGTCTTGAGTTATACATTTCATCTACTGTTTGATTTGGTGCTCCGGCAAAATGAGGAATTACCATTTCTCCTGTATATACATAATTTAGATTGGCATTAATTTTTGAATTTGGAGTATAAGTTAAAGTGGCAAATCCATAGTCGGTTGGAGTTCTAATAAATTCTCGTATACCTTCTAATCCATCTATATATGAAACTTTATCGTCGTATTTACTAGACTGTATTGTAAACCCTGCTTCTAATTGTATAAGTTGATCATAATTTGCACGCAATTCTAAGGTAACTCCATGTACTGTTGCGCCAGATCCATTTTGCTTTTCAAATAATTCTCCATGATCGTCTTGTCCTATCGGCTCTAAATAAAAGGCATCATTTAAGCGTGTATAAAATCCTTCAATTGTAAATCCTGCAATAAAGTGCTCCATGGGTTTATCATAGTTGATAGAAGTGCTAAAGCTTTTTGATTTTTCAGGCTTTAAATCTGGAGATAAGGATATTCTAGAAACACCTCCACCGGCAAATGCAATATGCAAATCGGTATCAAAAGCTTGTGGGGCTCTAAAGCCTGTACCATAGCTAACTCTAAATTGGGTGTTGGTTTTATACTTATATAATAAGGAAAGCCTTGGACTAAAGGTTGGCCCCTCAATTAAGTTATGAAGATCCATTCTAACTCCTGATAAAAGTGTTAGACTTGGTACTATCTCCCAATCACTTTGCAAAAACAGTCCAAAGTTTTTAGTGGTTTGATCAATTAAATAATTATATGAAGAAATTTCATCAAAAACATCGTCATATACATATTCAGCTCCAAGAGTAAAAGTATTTGTTCCATTCAAAAAATCGTACATTTTATGATTGAGTTGAAATCCGCCTTGTAAAGTAGTTGTATTTGAAGTTCCGTAAGGAGGGTTTTCTAAATGCTCTTGAATTTCTATAGGGTCGTCAGGAAAAATTCCTGTATAGTGTTTTCTCTTTGTATTTTGTCCTGCAAAATAAGTAATTAAAGAAGAGTTGTCATCATTAAAATTGATTTGATAATCGACACTTCCCATCCAAACATTATGAGTTCTTTCTTCTGACTGTTGAGTTAGGTATGCGGGTTTATCAACCATTTCTCCTCCATATCTATATTCGTAAAGTTTGCTAATATTGATTTCTAATTTTTGATTGTCGCCGGGTAAGAAAAACATATTTGTGCCAAAAGATGTGTTTTCGAGTTTTGGTAATTCTGAAAAATTATCGCCATTAGCATCATATAAATCACGGTTTCTATTATTAAAGTAAAAAGAAGCTCCAGAATTTTTATTTTCTGAAACTAAGGAAGCATTCCCACTAAAAACAAAATCATCTGCCCCACCATTAATATTTTGATAAAATGAATTGAGTTCATAAGAGTTCTTTTTTGGTACTTTCGTAATTACGTTAACTGTACCTCCAATGGCACTTGACCCGTATAGAGAAGACCCTCCCCCTCTAATCACTTCAATTCTATCTATCATGTTTGTTGGTAGCTGTTCTAATCCATACAATCCAGTAAGCGGACTAAAAATAGGGCGACCATTAATCAGTATTTGCGAATACCCACCTGCTAAGCCATTCATTCTTAATTGCGTGTAGTTACATGTTTGACAGTTTGTTTCTACCCTTAATCCTGGTTGAAATTTTAAGCCTTCAGACAAATTACAAGATTGTGTATTGTCTAAGGTTTGACTATTAATTACGCCTACAATTACTGGAGAGTTGGTTTGCCTTTTATTGGTTTTTGTTCCAGTTACTACAATTTCGTCTAAAGTATTTAAGCTTTCTTCTAAATTAAAATTTAATTCAATTGTAGGGTTGATCGTATTTATAGTAACCGTTTTTGTCTTAGACTTATAACCAACAAATGAAGCTGTAATAGTATAGGTCCCATATGGAACTTTATTTATATGAAAATGCCCTTTCGAGTTTGTAACAACTCCAATTACAGGGCTAATAGAGATTGAAACAGTTGTAAATTCTTGCGTATTGTTATCTACTCTCACGGTTCCGTGAATCGCTCCTGTTTGCCCAAAGGATAAGCTAGTGGTTAAAATAAGAATCAGAGTAGAGCAAAGAAATTTATAATACATAACTAATAATAGTTTTTTATGGTGCAAATATAATAAGTTAGACTATTCTAACAAAATAGTATTGTATTGTTTTATATATTTGTAGATAATAAATAGTATATATGCCAACCCAAACAAAAGAAAACTACCTCAAAGAAATTTATTTTTTAAATCAAAAAAGTGTTGATATTTCTATTTCAGAACTAGCTAAAAACATGAATGTTAGTAAGCCAACTGCTAACAATATGATTAAAAAAATGCAAGAAAAAGGATGGGTGTTGTATGATAAATACAAGCCTATTAAGATAACAGTAAAAGGCAATAAACTTGGTGCTTTAATTGTTAGAAAACATCGCTTAACAGAAATGTTTTTGGCACAGGTAATGGGTTTTGGTTGGGAAGAAGTGCATGATATTGCTGAAGAAATTGAGCACATACAGCCCACAATTTTTTTTGATAGGATGGATGAAATTTTAGGGTTTCCAACAATTGACCCACACGGTTCTCCAATACCAGATAAGAATGGGAAGGTTCGAAAACCAGACTATTTAAACTTAACATCTATTAACGAAGGACAAAAAGTAAAACTATGTGGCTTAACAAAAAGCTCTAAAGACTTACTCCTTTATTTAAATAAGAAAAAAATAAAACTAGGTACTGAATTTACAGTACAGCAAATAGAAAAATTTGATAATAGCTTTGAGCTATTATTTAAAGACCAATCTTTATTGATTTTATCTTTTGAGGTTTGCCAATGTCTTTTGGTCGAAAAATTGTAAAATATGAAAATACTTATTTATGGCACAGGAGCAGTCGGTGGATATTTTGGTGCAAGATTAACAGAATCATGTAACGATGTTACCTTTATTGCAAGAGGAAAACATTTAGAGGCAATCCGAAAAAATGGACTCAAAATTAAAAGTGTTGATGGTGATTTTACCATAAATCCTGCAAACGCAACGGATACTATTAAAACATTAAATCCTGATTTTGATTTAATCATTTTAGGTGTAAAGTCCTGGCAAGTATTAGATGCTGCAAAAGCTATTAAACCAATTTTAAAAGAAAGTACTTTAGTGCTACCGTTGCAAAATGGTGTAAATAATATTGACAAGCTAATTTCAGTAATTGATAAAAAACACATCATTGCAGGCTTTTGTAAAATCTACGCGAAGGTAGAGGGGTATGGAATTATCAATCACTTCTTCTATCCGCCAGAAATCAATTTTGGAGAAATTGATAATAAAAAAACCAATCGAATTTTAGAACTCCAATCAGTTTTTAAAAGGGCAAAATTCAAGACTGTAATTCCTGAAGATATTATTTCTGATATTTGGAAAAAATTCATGTTTATATGTGCAGTTAGTGGTCTTGGTGCCTTGACTCGAGTTAGTATTGGTGCAATGGTTAAAAACGAAGAAACTAAAGATTTACTTCAAAAAACTGTTGAAGAAATATTTGCGATTGCAACCGCAAACAAAGTAAGCTTACCTGTAGGTATGGATAAAATGATGATGGGGTTTATTGTAAGCCAACCATACGATTCTACAGCATCTACACAGCGAGATATTATGGAGGGGCGTCCATCAGAATTAGAAAATTTTAATGGGTATATTGTAAAACAAGGAATCAAACACGGAATTGAAACTCCTGTGAATGAATTTGTTTATAATTGTTTATTGCCCCAAGAGCGAATTGCTAGAGGTAAAAAATAAGATGAAAATCCCTTTATAATAAATGATATAAACATCTTTTATTTAGAGATAACTCGTAGTTTTGCAAAAAAATAAATTATGCAGTATTGGAAAAAATATTCTAAAGAAGAATTGGCAGCAAAAATTGATAATTCTCTTAAACGCAATGTAGATTTTTCGAATGATATTTCGTTGGGTTATCCAGCATCAAAACTAGATGGAAACGTTTTTTATGACAATGCCCCTTTTTTAAAAGACGCTCCTTTATTAAGAGCCTATGTTGCAAATCCAAATCATATTGGGTGTCATACTTTGGGTGAGTCTGAGCATGCTTTTAGCGGTACGCACGAATTAGAAAAAGAAGTAATCAATGTTTTAGCTGTTGATTTTTTTAACTGCGAACCTGACAATTTTGATGGATATATTGCCACTGGTGGTACAGAAGCAAACATTCAAGCCATTTGGGTGTATCGCAACCATTTTGTAAATAATGAAAATGCCAGTTTCGATGAAATTGCAATTGTTGCATCTGAAGATACACACTATTCAATTCCAAAAGGAGCTAATTTATTAGGTTTAAATCATATTATAGTTCCGGTTGATTTTGAAACGCGAATGATTCAAAGAGATGTTCTTTTTGATTTGATTAAAACTGCAAAAGAACAAGGGAAAAAACATTTTATTGTTATCTCTAATATGGCAACAACTATGTTTGGTTCTGTCGATGACCCTAGCTTATTTGCTGATGTTATGGAAGAATTAAATCTGAATTTTAAAATTCATATTGATGCTGCATTCGGTGGATTTATATATCCATTTAGTAAGGGTCGTGAAGATATCGGATTAAATACTCCACATATAAATTCCATTACAATTGATGCTCACAAAATGTTACAAGCACCCTATGGAACAGGAGTTTTTATCTGTAAAAAAGGTTTGATTCAAAATGTATTAACCAAAGAAGCACAATATGTAAACGGAATGGATTTAACGCTTTGCGGAAGTAGGTCTGGGGCAAATGCCATGGCTGTTTGGATGATTCTGTTTAGTTATGGTCCACATAAATGGTTCGAGAAAATTTCTGTGTTATTGATGCGAACAAAATGGTTTTGTGATCAATTAGATAATTTAAATATTGACTATTACCGCAATCCACACATGAATATTGTTACTATGAAATCTGATGATATTCCTGTTGAAATTGAGAGAAAATACGATTTAGTTCCAGAGACACATGATGGAAATAACAAATGGTATAAAGTGGTGATTATGGATCATGTAGAAGTTGATCACCTTGAAAAATTGATTGATGAAATAAAAGGGTTAAAATCTAATTAACTTATTCTGTTGCTGTTATTTCTTCTTTTGGGAAAACAGTTTTATTGAACACAATTAAAATTCCGACACCACAAGAAATAGCAAAATCTGCTACATTAAAAATGGCGTTAAAAAATGTAAATGTTTGGTCACCAACAAAAGGGATCCAAGACGGAAATACCCCATTATTTATCATAGGAAAATAAAACATATCTACTACTTTACCGTGAAACAAAGTCCCATAATTATCTTCAGCAAATA
Source organism: Urechidicola sp. (assembly GCA_028599075.1). Lineage (GTDB taxonomy): Bacteria > Bacteroidota > Bacteroidia > Flavobacteriales > Flavobacteriaceae > Urechidicola. The sequence continues at coordinate 10,457 of JAQRMW010000092.1, forward strand.
ATGTTGCTATTTGATGCCCGCCAGGTGTATCGAATATTAATCCGTAAAAAACGGAATCGATAATATTACCTAAAGCACCTGCAAAAATTAGAGCGATCGCAAACAATAATTTTTTAGGAGCATTCTTTTTTATTGAAGATTGTAACCAATAACCAATACCAACAATGGCAAGCAACCTAAATGTGGTTAAAAACAACTTTCCTGTTCTACCTCCAAACTCAGTACCCCACGCCATTCCATTGTTTTCTACAAATTGTAATCGAGCCCATTCTAATCCAAAAATATGTACCGTTTCTCCATAATAAAAATGGGTTTTGATATAAATTTTAAAGACTTGATCAATCAATAAAATAATGAAAATAATAAAAATTGATTTCTGTAATTGACTCATTTTTGTAGTTACAAAGTATGTTTTGTCGGGTCGAGCGCAGTCGAGACCTCATGTTTTTTAGTTCTCGACTGCGCTCGAACAGACATCTAAGCATTTATTATACACTAATACTATTGCATCTTTTTAGCTTCGATGCTCAGCGTAGCATGAGGTACTAGTTTTAAACGTTCTTTCTGAATTAATTTACCTGTAACACGACATATTCCGTAAGTCTTATTTTCAATACGCAATAAGGCATTATTTAAGTCACGAATAAATTTTTCTTGTCTAATTGCCAATTGCACGTTTGATTCTTTACTCATGGTCTCTGAACCCTCTTCAAAACCTTTAAACGTAGGTGAAGTATCTTCAGTTCCGTTATTTCTATCGTTTTTAAAAGTTCCTTTTAGTAAATCTAAATCTTCTTGTGCATGATTAATTTTTTCTAAAATTATTCCTTTGAATTCTTCTAGATCTTTATCTGAATATTTCACGGGATTTGTAGTCATATTTTAAAATTTTTCAATTAATATTTTCGTTTCAACATCGTCAAAAACGATGGCTGTTCCTTTTTCAATAACCTCAACAAAATTCAATTCAGCAGTGAGCGTTTCATTTTTGATATATTGTTCATTTGCTTCAACTGCTTTTGCTAAAATCGAGTTGTTTTCAATGCTCAATTTTATTTTATCTGTTACCTCAAGACCTGAGTCTTTACGTAGGTTTTGCACTCTATTAATCAACTCACGTGCATTTCCTTCTTTACGTAAATCATCAGAAATAGTTACATCTAACGCAACTGTTAACCCAGCTTGATTCGCAACCAACCAACCTTCAATATCTTGTGATGAGATTTCAACTTCGTCGATAGACAATTTTACAAAATTATCACCAAATTTCAAATCAATTACTCCTTCTTTTTCAATTTTGTTAATATCTTCTTGATTCAGTGTTTGTATTGCTGCGCCAACCTGTCTCATTTCCTTTCCATATTTAGGTCCAAGAACTTTAAAGTTCGGCTTAATGTTCTTCACCAATATTCCTGATGCATCATCTAGCAATTCAATTTCTTTTACATTCACTTCGGATATTATCAAATTTTCAATCGCTAAAATATCTTCTCTGTCTTGATTATCTAACACCGGTATCATCACTCTTTGTAATGGTTGACGCACTTTTATCATTTCTTTTTTACGCAATGACAATACCATAGATGATATCTTTTGTGCCTTTTGCATCTTACGTTCTAAATCTGAATCTACCAAAGAAACATCGTGTTTTGGGAACTCTTCTAAATGAACAGATTCTAATCCTTTTCCAGAAACTTCAGTTAAATCTTTATAGAGATTGTCCATAAAAAAAGGTGCAATTGGCGATGCCAATTTTGACACTGTTAACATACAGGTATATAAAGTTTGGTATGCCGAAATCTTATCTTGTTGATAATCGCCTTTCCAAAAACGTCTTCTGCTTAAACGTACAAACCAGTTGCTCAAATTCTCAGTTACAAAATCTTGAATAGCACGTGCAGCTTTTGTTGGCTCATAGTCATCAAAAGATTCTTGAACAAATTTTATCAAGGTATTTAATTCTGACAAAATCCAACGATCTATTTCAGGTCTATCTTCAATAGCGATTTCCTCTTCTGCGTAAGAAAACTTATCGATATTCGCATATAAGGTAAAGAACGAGTAGGTATTATACAGCGTTCCGAAAAATTTTCGGCGAACCTCATCAATTCCGTCAATATCAAATTTTAAATTATCCCAAGGATTGGCATTCGAAATCATATACCAACGTGTAGCATCTGGCCCAAATTTATCCATCGTTACAAATGGGTCAACTCCGTTGCCCAAACGCTTCGACATTTTCTTACCATGCTTGTCTAAAACCAATCCATTTGACACCACATTTTTATAAGCTTTAGAATCAAAAACCATCGTACCTATTGCATGTAAGGTATAAAACCACCCTCGAGTTTGATCTACTCCTTCAGCAATAAAGTCTGCAGGAAAGGCCCATCCTAAATCCTTCCCTAAGGGAAGGGCTTTAATAGCATTTAATATTTCTTCCAATACACTATCGATGTCACCTATTACTTTCTCATTTTTAAATCGGATGACCTTATAGCCTAAATCTTCTAATATTTTAGTCCTTAATTTATCTGCTTCTTTAACCTCTGGATTATTATGATAACCTCCATCAACCTCAACAATTAGCTGTTTTGATAAACACACAAAATCAACGATAAGCTCATCAATTATATGTTCTCTCCTAAACTTATACCCTTCTAGTTTTTTACTCCTCAACACTTCCCACAAAACTATCTCAGCTTCTGTCGGTTTCTTTTTTCTGTTCGTCTTTAATTCTTTTAAAAGATTGTATGTCGAGCTTCTGGCTGTTTGATATTTAGGAGTGTTAAGTCCTCCTTGGGAGGATTTAGGAGGCGTTTCGAACGGATAATGCCACTGAGCATATGGCATAGAACCTGAATCGAACCACACATCAATTAAGTCTGCTTCTCGTTTCATTGGTTTTCCTGATGGAGAAGCCAGTGTGATTTGATCAACAATGTTTTTATGTAAATCTAACTTCGCATAATTCTCATCATCCATATTGCCAACTTCAAAATCAGCATAAATATCTTTTTCTAAAAATCTAGCTTCAATCGCTTTTGCCATTTCATGTTTTAACTCTTCAACAGACCCTATTAAGATTTCTTCAGTGCCATCTTCGGTTCTCCAAATCGGTAACGGAATACCCCAATAACGAGATCGAGAAAGATTCCAATCATTAGCATTTTTTAGCCAATTTCCAAATCTACCCTCACCTGTGTTTTTAGGTTTCCAATTAATCTCTTCATTCAATTCAAACATACGGTCACGTTTTTCAGTGACTTTAATAAACCATGAATCTAACGGGTAATACAAAATTGGTTTATCGGTTCTCCAACAATGCGGATAATTATGTTTGTATTTTTCTACATGAAAAGCTTTGTTTTCTTCTTTAAGTTTGATGGCTATTTCTACATCAACTGATTTATCTGGTGCAGCGCCATCATTATAATATTCATTCTTTACATACTTGCCGGCAAACTCGCCCATGTGTTTTGTAAACTTCCCTTGTAAGTCAACCAACGGAACGGGGTTCTCATTATCATCTAATACTAAAAGTGGTGGCACTTCTGGTCTTGCTTGTTTTGCAACCATAGCATCATCTGCTCCAAAAGTTGGTGCAGTATGGACAATTCCTGTACCGTCTTCGATGGTAACAAAATCACCAGAAATCACTCTAAAAGCATTTTCTGGATTTTGATAAGGCAATGCATACGGTAATAATTGCTCGTATTTTATTCCTACTAAATCAGCTCCTTTACATTCATCAACAATAAAAAATGGAATCTTTTTATCAAAGGTTTTGTATTCATTAAGGTGCTCAGATTCTTCAACTTCAAAGAACTTTTTACCAAACTGTTTCCCAACCAGTGCTTTGGCCAAAATCAAATTTACTGGCTCAAACGTATATTGATTGAATGTTTTAATGAGTACATAGTAAATCTTTTTACCAACTGTTAATGCCGTGTTAGAAGGCAATGTCCAAGGAGTTGTTGTCCATGCTAAGAAATTGGCACCTCCTAAATCCTCCCCAAAGGGAAAGGCTTTTCCCTGATTTCCCTCTTTGGAAGTTAAAGGGCTTATTTTAAATTGTGCAACAATAGTAGTATCAGTTACATCTTGATATGCTCCTGGTTGATTGATTTCATGCGAGCTTAACCCAGTACCAGCTTTTGGCGAATAGGGTTGAATTGTATAACCTTTATACATCAAGTTTTTACTGTATAATTGTTTTAACAACCACCAAACAGACTCCATATATTTTGGCTCGTAGGTAACATAAGGGTCTTTCATATCTACCCAATGCCCCATTTGCTTTGTTAGCTTTTCCCAAACATCAGTATAGCGCATCACTGCTTTTCTACAAGCAGCATTGTACTCTTCAACACTAATTTTTGTGCCAATATCTTCTTTGGTAATTCCTAATTCTTTTTCTACACCCAACTCAATTGGAAGACCATGTGTGTCCCAACCGGCTTTTCTTTTCACCTGAAACCCTTGTAGCGTTTTATAACGACAAAAAATATCTTTAATGGCACGCCCCATAACATGATGAATTCCTGGGAGCCCATTTGCAGAAGGAGGCCCTTCAAAAAATACAAACGGCTTCTTACCTTCTCTTGTAGTAATACTCTTTTGAAAAATAGAATTCTCTTCCCAAAAATTAAGTGTTTCACTTGCAATATCGGGTAAGTTCAATCCTTTATATTCTCTGAATTTATTGCTCATTATATTGATAATTCTATAAGGGTGCAAAATTAATGAATTTTAGGAATATAGTTGATGAACTCGGGATAAATTATTGAGGGTCTATCTATGGTCAATTTAACTATAATTTATTGAATCTCAATGTTTAATAATAGGCTGATTATCATTATTAATGATAACAATATTAATGGTCATTACGATGGGAGTACGACTGGAGTAATCTGTTTATAATTATACAGATTGCTTCATTTCATTCGCAAAGACGGAAAATTATTTCATCCCTCTTTCTTTTTGGATGCCTTCGTAGGCTTTTTGGATTTGCCTAAATTTTTCCTCAGCACCTTGTAAATGCTCTTCTCCTAAATGTTGTAATTTATCTGGGTGATGCTTTTTCACCATTTTTCGATATGCTTTTTTTACTTCGGAATCAGTGACAGATTTTTCTATTTCCAATACTTTATAGGCATTGTCAACACCATCATAAAACATCGCTTTAATTGATTCATAATCATAATCATTGATATATAGATATCCAGCGATTTTATGAATCATATTAACTTCTGCTTCGTTAACATGTCCATCAGAATTGGCAATTCCAAACAAGAAATGAATCAATTGCAAACGTGTTGCGTGTGTCATGTTTTGACGGATTTGCATACATACTTGTCGTGTAGAAATTTTATCATTTTTAATGATTCCTCCAAATAATTTAAACGCATGATTGGCACGTGTTGCACCGTACATCTGAATAAAATGATTGCGAACATAATCTAACTCTCTCTTATCTGCTTTACCATCAGCTTTTATTACAACTGCTGATAAAATCAACAAGCTCATTTCAAAATCTCCAGATTGTGAATTAGCACTAGATTGACTAAAGCGTTTAGCGTTTTTAATGTCTTCTGATGAAAATCCGTCAATAAAACTCCCCACCACAAAACCTAGGATTCCACCAATAGGGCCGCCAAAAGAAAATCCTAATGTTGCTCCAAACCATTTTGTAAAATTTGCCATGTATTCTTTTTTTAAGGGGACAAAGATAGAGAAAACGAAAATGTAATAATCTTGAAATTTTGTTAATTAATTACCTCAAACAACTTTCCTTGAAGTGGTCTAATTACTCCTTTCATTTCCATATTAAATAACAAAGTTGCTAACTTGTAAACTGGTATATTACAATCTAAAGCAATAGAGTCGATGTGCATTTTGCCTTTAGAAACTAAAAAATCATATACTTTTTGCTCCTCTTTTGGGAGGTCTATAAATAGTTGTTTTTGTATGGCTTTTGGTTGATTTGATTTCAATTCCCAGTTTAATGCGTCTATTAAATCTTTGGCAGATGTTAAGATTCCTGCCTTATTCGTCTTAATTAAATTATTGCAGCCCTTACTTAAAGAATCTGTTGACCGTCCCGGAACAGCAAATACATCTCTGCTATAAGAATTTGCGATATCAGCAGTTACTAGTGAGCCTCCTCTTTCGGCAGATTCAATTATAATAGTTGCTTCTGACATACCTGCTACAATGCGATTTCTTTTTAGAAAATTCTTTTGCAAAGGATCTTCGTTGTGCCAAAATTCTGAATAGAATCCACCATTTTCATTTACCTGATGTACATGTTTTTTATGTGATTTAGGGTAAATCTGTTCAAAGCCATGTGCCAATACCACAATGGTTTGTAGTTTATTTTTGATTGCTACTTTATGGGCTGTGATGTCAACACCATAGGCAAAACCACTTACAATAATAGGATTGTAAGGCTGTAGCTCTTCAATAAATTGATTTACAAAATCACGCCCATATAAGGTCATTTTTCGAGTGCCAACAATGCTGATAACTTTCGGATTTTCAAGATTTATATTACCATCTTGAAACATAAGTAAAGGTGCATCTATACATTGTTTTAATCTAATGGGGTAATTTTCGTTTTGATAATAGCAAGTAGTAAGGTTGTTTTTTTGAATATAACTGAGCTCCTTTTCGGCCAGCTTAAAATATTTTTTATCATTTAAATATTTCAATCTCTCAGAGCCGACCCCGTTAATTTTTTCGAGAAGCAACTTCTTTTCAGCAAACACATTTTGGGCAGACCCGCAATGTGTAATTAATTTTTTAGCGATGATATCACCAACACCTTTGGCTTTTTGCAAAGCCAACACTGCAATTAATTCTTCTTCTAGCATTTTAAAGTTTCTTTTTCAATGACTCTAAAATACAATAATTATTTAACAATCAGCTTTTTAGATACTTCTGCGTTGTTTTCTAATTTGATTTTTGCTAGATAAATACCATTTGCTAATTCGCTAACATTTATTTTTTCTTTTTCAGACTCTAAAACAATTCTCCCATTTAAATCAAAAACACTTACTGATTTAAATTGTTTGGCATCAATAGTAATTATATTAGACGAAGGATTAGGGTATATATTCACCTTATTTGTAGTTAAGTCGTTTTCTTCAACACTTAGAAAAGAAGAGTAATCGATATCAGATTTAATTAATAATCCATAACTTGTATATAAAATTAATGCAAATTTTGTGCTACTATATACTAAACTTGTAGCACTATAAAGATATATGTCTTCGGGTAAGTTTTCAATAGAAGCTTCATCAATTTTTGAATAATTTAAAGGCGTGTTTGTACTTCTATAACCTGCCAATTCCTGGTTGGCTGCAATTGCATAAGATATATCTCTTCTTAAGGATCCTGTATTGTTTTCTGCCGCTTTGTCCATCATCATTAAAGCAAGTTTAAAAAGGTCAATCGGCTCGGGATTTTCTAAATTGACTTGAAAATTATTCACAGGCCTGTCTAAAGCTCCATTATTGTTATCGTCTACCGTTTGTGTATTAAATTCTGGTTGGGCTGCGTTATAATCTGAACTTGATGTTAGCCCAGGGGTATTGAATAAAGCAAAAAAAGGGGCGTTGTTATTACCTAAATATATAGGGTCAGAAGCGGGATCAATTCCTAAAGTGTCTATTCCAACATCAAAATTAACTTCTAAAAGCGTTTTAGTTTGTATGCTTACCTCTTCTTGTGTGATAGCCAACTCACCTGCGGCATTCGTTTTTATTGCACTTATATAATAAGTCTCGGCGGCGGCTTTTTTTATTGAATATCTAATAGGTTGGGTAACATCTCTATTAGTTGTAAATAACTCTATAGGATTTGCATCACAAGTGCTAGTGTTTAAATCACATTGCGTAGCAAATACTTTTGTATTAATACCTTCATAGGAGTTACAGACAAGATCTACCGTATTTCCAGTAACCTGTCTGTTTGCTCTTTTGGTTACATTTATTCCAACCCCAGCTGGTAAGTTTAGTGATGTACTTGTAGTATTCTCGTTTTCATCTACAAAATTTACATTTCCAAAATTATCTGAAATAACAAAATAATCTCCTGCTTCTAATATGTCATAAAAAAAACCTCCAGCTGGAGCGTCGATTTTTGTTGGGGTTGAAAAATTTCCATCAAAACCAGATTTTGGAATTTCTAATATCTCTAGATCTCCATCAAAATTTGTAAAGCCAATATCAAAAGAACCTGTTGTGTTAGAAGGCCTTACATTAACTCTAGAATATCCTTCGAGAGAAATATCGGATGCTACTAAAAAATTTATATCTTGGGTATTGCATGTGTTTGTTGTTGGGTTAAAAAAATATAAATCAGAGTCTCTTGTAAAAATTTTACTTCCACAAATTTCTCCTGACGACGGTATGACAACTGCATCAAAAAGTCGATTAACATTTAAACAGTTGGTATTGTCATCGGTAAAGTTTGTCCAAGTGTTAGTTTGTAAATCAACTTGACTTACCCCATATGAAAAACCATTTTGTTGTGAATTATTGACTAAAACTAAACCCGTAGTTTCATTAATATCTATATCACTTACAGGATAGTTTAAGGTATTTGCAGGTGGAATTAATTGCTGATAGCTATTAAATATTCCTGCTGCAGAAACAGTGTTTAGCCCTCCGTAACTACCCACATATACATTATCATTTATATCTTTATCTAAAGCCATCAGAAAGTTGGAAACCAGATCAGAGTTAGAAGTTGTGTAATTTGTAAAGGTGTCTGTTGCCTTATCTAACTCCCATAAACCACTGTTATCTCCTGCAAAGAACACCTTTGTACCTGCATTGTTTTCAATAATATCTGTTGGAGTAAAAGCGGTAGTAACTTCTGTTTCAAAAACGCCATTATTAAAAATTTGATACCCTGCAACATCCTCTTTAAAAATATAAAGTTCGCCTCCTTGCCCAAAGGACATCTCTAACGCAATAAATTTATTTGTAAGTTCTCCAATAGTTAAATCAGAATTATGGTACGCATGTTTTGTAACTGTTGTACCATCATAAATAGCAAATCCATCTTTTAAAGCCAAAGCAACATCATCATTAGTTGGGTTTAATGCAATGTCTTGAATAATACCAACGGGTGGGTTTTGGGTTGTTATATTTAAAAAATCAGTAACTTGATTTGTAGCTGTATTAAACTGAACATACCCTGTGTCGGTTCCTAAATGAAGTAGATTGATATTTGTATCATCTACTTCTATTTTATAAATATTTGCTGGTTTTGCATATTGATGCCATCCGTTTGTTTGCCCCTTTATTTGTAAGGTAAAAAACAGAATCAATAAAAGAAAAACTTTGCAATTCATATGTAAGCACTTTAAGTTGTTAGAACTTAAAATTAAACACAAGTGAACTACAATTCAACTATTTGTGATGAATAGCATAAAAAACAACATCAATAACTTAGACGTTATTCTTATACTTTCTTGAAATAGGAATTTCGATATCTGGAAAAATTATTACTGAAGAATTATTGGTCGATTTAATAAAATTTTT
>JAQRMW010000093.1 GCA_028599075.1 Urechidicola sp.
AGCTTTAAAATTTGTCTAAATTTCTTCTCAGAAATTCGGGAACGGAAAATATACTTGTTCTTCATTGTTTCTCAATAATTTACAAAGATATAAATTTCCCTAAACTATCTTGAACCTAATTCTAATATAGTTTCATTTGAAGCAAATAACAATCCAAACTTACTGTGTATTTCTGTAGATGATGTTAGTTATAGTACTACTAATTGGACAAATATAGATGCACAAACCAGTTTTAGTGTAGATTGTAATACACCTCAAACATACATTCCTAATGATAATTTTGAACAAACTTTAATTAATCTTGGTTTTGATATAGCACCATTAAATAACTATGTGCCAACAGCAAATATTAGTAATGTTACTACTTTAAGTTTGCAGAATAATAATGTTTCTGATTTAACAGGGATAGAAGATTTTACAGCATTAGAGTCATTCAATTGTAGTTTTAATCAGTTAACAACTATAGATATGACAAGCAATACTGCTCTAACCTCATTAACATGTAATAATAATCAAATTAATTCTCTTACTATTAATAATGTGCTTCAATCATTGGTTTGTTATAACAATCAACTTGTAAGTTTAGATGTATCAATAAATACACTTATGGAGACAATCAATTGTTCAAATAATCAAATAACTGATTTAGATCTTTCTAATAATCCAGTATTAACTAATATTAATTGTAATAATAATCAGATGGTTACTTTGGATATTAGAAATGGAAATAACCCAATCATTACAAACCAATTTTTTAACATTACTAGTAATCCAAATTTGGCTTGTGTTTTTGTTGATGATGTTTCTTTTAGTTCTGCAACTTGGTTTAATATAGATCCTACTTCTACATTTGTTGAAACTCAGGGTGAATGTGATGCGTTAGGAGTTGATGATGAATTGTTGAAAGATAATTTGTCAATATATCCAAATCCAGCCAGAGGAGAAGTTACTATTATGGCATCGAATGGAATTGAGGTTTCTAAAATTGAGGTTTATGATGTTTTAGGGAAAAAGATAAAAGAAATGAATTATTCTAGTAGTCCAATTGATGTTAGTCAACTTAAATCTGGAGTTTATTATATGTCTATAATTGTTAATGATAATAGGGTGATTAAAAAGCTAATCAAAAATTAAAAAATTGAATTTATTTTTATGTAAACTCAAAAGGATTAACTATTTAAAAATCTATTTGTATCTTTTAGCCAATGTATTATTTCTTATATAAAAATATACCTATCAGTGCTCTGCTATTTTCAATGTCACTATTTTTGAGTTCTCAAATAATTACTGCTCAGAATAAAGAGGAAGTGCTTATAGAAATATCTAAGGAAACCTCAAGCAAAGACAAGTTAGATTATTTAGGAGCTATAATTAATAAACAATGGTATTCTGGATCTAGTGAGCTTAGCAGATATGTTAAAATATATGATTCAATAGCAATCATTAACGGAACTGATAAGTATTTAGGGATAGCAAGTAATTTTAATGGGATGTCTTATTTTGTTTCTCAAGAATTTGATACAGCTATAAACTATTATTTAGCAGCAGTCCGACTTTTAGAAAAGGGAGAAGAAAGTGACGCATTGGCACAGGCATACAATAATTTAGCTGGTTGCTATAAGATAAGAGATGATTTTGACAATACTGAAAAGTATTTTATTAAAGCCCTATCTATTTATACAAGACTTGAAATGACTAGCTGGATAGCTAATATTCATAATAATCTCGCTGTTTTATATATGGAAAGTGAGTTTTATGATAAAGCAGATGAAATGTTTGATTTAGCAATTACTTCATATAAACAATCAAATAATACTACAATGATTGGGATTACCTATATGAATCAAGGTAACTCTAGAATATTTAGCGGAAATAATTATGATGCTATAGAGAAGTATTTAAATGCAATGCAGCTTATTGATAAAAATAAAATTCCCCTTGTTCACGCTGTGTCACATACGGGTATTGGTATAGCTCAGACAAATCTGAAGGATTACTCTAATGCCCTTTTAAATTTAAAAAATGGACTTGAGATTTCTGAAAAAATTAATCACTTTGAACAAACAATGGAATCTCGTAAGGCATTGGCTAATTATTATGCACAAACAAATAATTTTAAAGAAGCCTATGAGTTATCTACGCTGTCACAACAAATGAAAGATTCTGTTCTTACTGTAAAGCAAGATAAAAATATGGCAGAAGCCTTAATAAAATACGAAGCAGAAAAAAAGGATAAAGAAATAGCATTAAAACAATTAGAATTGCAAAAAGGAAAATCTCGATTCCGTTTTATAATCTATGTAAACGTATTATTTTTAATTATTGGTTTGGGTATTCTGTTGTTTTATAGACAACGTCAAAAAATTAAGGATAAAGAAATTGAAAATCTAAAAGCTCAAAAGGAACTAGTTAAATTAGAAGCATTAATTGACGGCATAGAAAAAGAACGAACGCGAATTGCTCAAGATTTACATGATGGTATTAATGGAGATTTATCTGCCATAAAATATAAGATTACATCAATAGATGATAATCAGTTAAAACTTAAAGAGAAAAAGGAATTTGAAAAAGCAATAGAAATGTTAGACAATGCCATTGATCAAGTAAGGCAAATATCTCATAATTTAGCACCTCCATCTTTACAAAACTTTAGTCTTATTGAGGCTGTTCAGCAGTTTTGCTCAAAAGTCTCAGCATCTAGTAAATTACCAATTAATTTTCAATATTATGGAGACTATCTTAAATTAGATAAGGATATTGAGACTGTTATTTATAGGATGATACAAGAATTAACAAATAACATTTTAAAGCATGCTAAAGCAACGCAAGTACTTATCCAAATAAATTGCCATAATGAAAATATTCATATCATTGTAGAAGATAACGGTATTGGTTTTGATATTTCAAAAAACCATAATGGATTAGGTCTAAAAAATATAGAATCTAGAATAGCCTTTTTAAATGCTGATCTTATTATTGACACTAATAAAAATGGAACAACCTTTAACATAGATATTAACCTAAATAACTTAACACATGATTAATTTAGCAATCTTAGATGATCATACGTTGGTGCTAAAAGGTATTGAGGTTATGTTAGACGAGAGTGAGGATATTTTAATGAATGGCGTATTTAGTAAAGGAAAAGAATTGCTTAGTTTTTTAACTTCAAACACACCAGATGTAATATTACTAGATATTAATTTACCTAATAGCAACGGAATTGATTTATGTTGTTGCATATTAAAAATGTATCCAAGTATTTCAATTATTGGTTTATCTAATTATGATGAAACAAGCTTTATTAAAAATATGATGCGTAATGGAGCTAAAGGATATTTACTAAAGAACACTTCTAAAGAAGAATTAATAAAAGCGATTAAAACAGTTTATTCAGGTGATACATACTTGCCTGTTATTTTAAAAAATAAATTGTTAAATGAAAGTTTTGGCTTGCAACCGTCATCATTTATTCCAAAACTCACAAGAAGAGAAGATGAAATTCTTCAATGTATTTCTGAAGAGCTAACCAATAGTGAAACCTCTGAAAAGCTTTTTATTAGTACTAAAACAGTTGAAAGTCATAGAAAAAACCTGTTGCAAAAATTTGGTGTGCGTAATACAGCAGGACTCATAAAAGAAGCTTTTAAAAAAGGACTTTTGAGTTAAATATGTAATTAGGTTGTATTGCTATTAATGTTTACTTTTCATTTTATATATTTTGATGACACAAATCTATAACTATCTGTTGTTTTTTAGCACGTCATTTAAGTGTCACCTATCTGTCAGTTATAGTATTTATAGGCTATGTAGCGAATATAAACTAAAAAATCCTGCAAAAGCAGGATTTTAGATGTAATAAAAAATATTTTTTAATAAGCCTCTTCATGCACATTTGCAACAGCTCTGCCTGATGGGTCATTCATGTTTTTAAAAGCCTCATCCCATTCTAAAGCAATCTTGGTACTACAAGCAACAGATGCTTCTTGTGGTACACATAATGCCGCAGTATCTGAAGGGAAATGTTTTGCAAAAATAGAGCGGTAATAAAACTCCTCTTTTGATGTTGGTGTTTGAATCGGGAATTTATATTTCGCATTTACCAACTGTTCATCGCTTACTTCTTTTTCAACTACTTCTTTCAATGTATCAATCCAAGAATAACCAACACCGTCAGAGAACTGTTCTTTTTGTCTCCACGCTACCGATTCAGGTAAATATTTTTCAAATGCTTTTCTAATGACCCACTTTTCCATACGTTCACCGTTAATCATTTTATCTTTTGGGTTGATACGCATTGCAACATCCATAAATTCTTTGTCTAAAAATGGAACACGACCTTCAATTCCCCAAGATGCTAAAGATTTGTTGGCTCTTAAACAATCGTACATGTGTAACTTGTCTAATTTACGTACAGTTTCTTCGTGGAATTCCTCTGCGTTTGGCGCTTTATGAAAGTATAAGTACCCTCCAAATAATTCGTCTGCACCTTCACCAGACAATACCATTTTTACGCCCATAGATTTGATAACTCTAGCCATTAAATACATCGGAGTAGAAGCTCTAATCGTAGTAATATCATAAGTTTCTAAGTTGTAAATAACATCTTTGATAGCATCTAATCCTTCCTGTATTGTAAATTTTATTTCGTGATGTATTGTGCCAATATGATCTGCTACTAATTGTGCTGCAGCTAAATCTGGAGAACCTTCTAATCCAACAGAAAAAGAGTGGAGTTGTGGCCACCAAGCATCTTGTGTGTCATCTGATTCAATTCTTTTTTCTGCATATTTTTTTGCTATTGCTGAAGTGACAGAAGAATCTAATCCACCAGAAAGTAGAACCCCATAAGGTACATCAGACATTAATTGTCTATGAACTGCAGCTTCTAAAGCATCATGCAATTCGTCAATACTAGTTTGGTTTTCTTTTACGGCTTCAAAATCACTCCAATCTCTCACATACCATTTTACAAACTCACCATCTTTACTACTCATATAATGTCCTGGAGGAAATAACTCAATCTTAGTACATACTCCTTCCAAAGCTTTTAATTCCGAAGCAACATAAAAAGTTCCGTTTGCATCCCATCCTATATATAATGGGATTATTCCCATGTGGTCACGTGCAATAAAATATTCGTCTTTTTCAACATCGTAAATAGCAAATCCAAAGATGCCATTCATCTCATCTATAAAGTCAACACCTTTTTTTTGGTACAAAGCCAATATCACTTCACAATCAGATTCTGTTTGAAAATTGTACTTATCTACAAATTGCTTACGCAATTCTCTATGGTTATAGATTTCGCCATTAGCCGCTAAAATCAATTTTTTATCTTCACTTAATAAGGGTTGTTTTCCTGATGTAGGGTCAACAATAGCTAAACGCTCATGCGCTAAAATAGCCTTATCATCACTATATATACCGCTCCAGTCTGGACCACGGTGACGAATCTTTTTAGACATCTCTAATAATTGAGGTCTTAAAGCTTCTGATTTTTCTTTTAAGTCAAATGCACATACAATTCCACACATAATCTTTCTATTTTGTTTTAAATACAATGCAAATAAAGGATTATTATTACAATATGAAAATGAATATTTAATAAATAGTTTTAATTTGAAACTTAAGGTATGTGAAATATTATATTTATGTAAGTGAGAATGATTTTTATCTTCTCAAACTTTAGAGATTGTAATTATTAATTT
>JAQRMW010000094.1 GCA_028599075.1 Urechidicola sp.
AGAATTTCCTTCGCCTTTTACCTCATTATCTAACTCTTGCCCTTGAAACCCATACCTGTAATCGCTAGTGTTTCCGTGCCTATTTGGTACGGTCATGCCAAAAGAATAGGAATTATTTTTTTAAAGAACGTAGTTCAAATATAACAAAAAAACTGCGATAATGCCTAAGTAACAATAAGAGTAACTTTTGTTTTTTTACTAGATGATTCAAATGTTCTGGAATAGTGAAAAGGGCAAGGAGAAATTGTCATCAGTCACTCAAGTCCTCATTAATAACTAATCCTCATCAAACTTGTACCCTACAATAACCATTTTGCTTGACTTCAATTCTACTCCCAATAATTTCCGTTCTTTATTTTTAAAAAACTGTATTGTATATATTCCTTTAAAAAAATGATTTAAAGATTCTATTTCTAACACAACTGAATTATCTATATTATTATAAACATCCCAAACAGCTATCTCCCTTTTGAATTCCGTTGTTTTTGGTAACGTTAGACTACTCAAATTATTTTTAAATTCAAAATACAAAGTGTTCAAATATAAAGAATCTTTATAATTTTCATTTTGGTACTCAATTGTATCAATTTCCCACATTCCCAATAATCTTTCGAAAGTTTCAACTTCTTTACTTTTACAAGAAGTAATTGAAACCAAACAAAGACAAAAGAATATCATCCAAACAATATTCTTCATTTTATAGTGTAATTAATTGTTAACATCTGTATTATCTTTTTTCACTTTTTTTAATTCTTCAAGCCCTTTTTTAAATTCTTTATTTGAATTTTTATTAATTTCTAATTTACGTTTTTCTGGCTTAATTGCTAACTCTTCGTAAATTCTCATACCAATTTCATGCAATTCTTCATTTCCTTCCCAACTCCCTCCATAAAGAATTGCATCAGCGATTACTGATAAATCGAAATCATTTCTATATTTTTCTGGAATATAATTTTTTTTCGAGTTTAATGCTTCCTCTATTGCAGGAAGAACATAATTTAAATATATCTCATGATGCTCTTTTGCCAACCTCTTATCTTCTTTAATCAAATGATTAAAATGTTGATACACTCCCCATCTTACACCTTCAACGGCAGCAATTACAAGGTTAGCCTTAGCATTATTATAACCTCCTCCAATTTTTATTGGATTATACCTCATATCAGGAGTACCATCATTCTTTAAAACATAATGAACTATAGACTTTCTCTCTCCAGTTGTCTTTCTTGTCGCATTTGAAGAGAGTAAACCGCTGTATGGTGCTTCTGAATAACCAAAATCAACTTCACTTATCAGAGGATAATATTGTAAACCTCTATCTGTTTTAAACTGATTGGCTGTAACTGTATGTGTGTTTTTAACATTTAAGCGTGCTTGACCCCAATTAATAAAAACTCTGGACTCATCATATCTTAAGTACTCCAATCCTTCAAGTTCCACACCATCAATCACTCTATTTTCGCTAAAGGCGTATGGACTATTATAAGGGTATCTTGCTACCAAAGGATCCACCGCAAAGAAACGTCCAACCCTTGGGTCATGCATTCTAAACTTATAGTTCAAAGAATTGCCTTCACCTTTTACCTCATTATCTATCTCTTGCCCTTGAAAACCATAACGATAATCGCTAGTGTTACCGTGTCTATTTGGTACGGTCATGCCAAATGGATAGGAATTATTTTTTAAAGAACCTAACTCAAAGATACTAAAAAACTACTCTAATTGCTTAAAGTAGTTTCTTGTTTTATTTGTACGGAAAAGATTTCCGCGCTATCGGGTATTACCATAATCATTCAACCATTTTTTTTCTTCCCTCGCAAGATCTTTGTTTAATGGTGTTGTTGAATATCGAATAATAATTTCTAAAGATTTTTTGAGTAATTTTTCATTAGGATTTCCATACTCAATAATTAAATGAGCTGTCCATAAATTTACACAGTATTGGTATTCACGGAAAAATCCTGAAAAACTATTAGCTCCTTCTTTTTCAAGAAATTCCTTTGCTATTTCTATTAATGCTTGATGACCATCTTCATCGTAAGTATCTTCTTTTGAAGGGCGGATATTATTATGATAGTTTACCTTACATTGAGAAAGGTATCTTGTGCTTATTGTATTCATATAAAATTATTATTCTTTCACTTTAGTTACTTTTACTCTTACTTCTTTTTTAGGTATTCCATCAACTATTTTTTCAGTAACACCTCCTGAAGTTTCTCCACCAGGGATGTAATTTTCATTAGCTCCTGATTCACTACCTATAGGTTCTCTCAAATTCAACTCTTTTGCTAAAGTATCATCAATATCAATTCTAATTAAATCTCCCTCTAAAAATCTTGGATCATTAATCCCTAGCTTATTTGCTATTTCATTTCTTGATAAGCCTTGTGACAATAAATCATCTATTTCTGAACTTGGAGCAATAAATTCTCCTCTAGGGTCACCAAATGTTGTTGCACTTGGATACTCTTTTGCATTTGCTTCTAACATTGTTGTTGAAACTAATTTAGACCCTGTTTTATTTAATTTTTTTGCAGTTTTAATTATTATTCCAATCTCAGCTAAGCCAATCCCTGAAGTTATCCCTTCAAAATAAATAAGAGCATCTTCAGGCGTGTCAGCTCTTTGTAGACCACTTTTCTTAATATGAAACCCATCTCCATAAGAATAGCCATACTGATTTAATTGAATCATGGTTTTATAACCACCACCGGCACCACCTTTTTCATATCCATACCCATATGTGACTCCTCCAATGATAAACCTAACAACTCCTGTTGTAGTATAAACAATTCCATTTAACATGCCTTCTGGTATATCGATGGTCATTGCTTCCAAAACTTGTTGAGAGACTTCACGCCCTTCAACTGTCATGAATAAATCTGGATCTGTAGGTATTATAGGACTAAACATTCCCTCTAACCCTTCAATTTCAACCATTCCTATAGGATTGTTTGAACTAAATTGATAAGGTGTTAAATATGGATAAACACTAGTCAACGGATCCACCGCAAAGAATCTACCAACTCTTGGGTCGTGCATTCTAAAAGTATAATTCAAAGAATTCCCTTCACCTTTAACTTCATCGTCCATTTCTTGACCTTGGAATCCATAGCGATAATCACTAGTGTTTCCGTGTCTATTTGGTACGGTCATGCCAAATGGATAGGAATTATTTTTTTAAAGAACGTAGTTCAAATATAACAAAAAAACTACTCTTTCCCGATAGTTATCGGGATCTTAAAGTAGTTTCTTGTTTTTCTAACTTATACAGAGCACGGACTAAAAGTCTGGGCTAGCATATCCCCGCTATCAGGCACTAATTCTTTGTGAAAGCCCAAGGGATTATTTCCGATAATTCTGCTTCAGTATATTTTATGTTGACTAATCCTTTCTCAATTGAAAAAGTAAATTCACATTTATCTTCAACAAATTGAGTTTTTGAATCATTGTTACTTAGATAATAAGTATAATGAGTTACATGATATAAATCATTCTTTTTCTTAACCACAATTCTATATTTACGATTCCAAATATTTTCAATATTTACTTTGGCTTTTGTTGTAAACGAACTCTCAAAAAGAGTTAACATAGGATAATCAAATGAATATTCTTCATCAATCCAAGGGCTTCTATATGCATTTACAAAGTAAACAGTATCTGATTTAACATACCATCGACCAACATATTTTCTTTTGTTCATTTTAAAAGAAAAAAAATCACAGCCGTTTATTCTCTTAAAAGAGGCTTCATTGTTGTTTTCAATCTTAGGGAAGATTTTATTTTCACATTTCTTTGAGCAAGATAAAAATAATAAAATAAATATAATCAGTAGATATCTCACCTTTATTACTACTTCATTTCTTAGGATGGATTTCATTACTATTAGTAGTTTTTAATGCTAATAATTATCTTGCTTTCTTGATTGCTCATATTTTTTATTTTTTTTAATTCTTTCTTTTTTAGCTTGATCTTTAACTTGATATTTATCGTAAGCCTCTCGTAATATTTTAAAGAATTCACCTGCTTCAGATTCTTCAGGTACATCTTTTAAAGGTGGTGAAAAACGAGGGTTAGTTAGTGTACTCTTATAGTATTCTAGGGTAAATGCTTTTATATGGTCTTTTTCTGCAGAAGAAATATATTCTTTACTTCCTGTTTGATATAATTTAAGAATTCTTAATAAATGAAATTTAATTTCATGACCTACAGTAGTTAATTCTTCAAATTTACTATCAAATCTATCAGCATTACTATTTAATATAATCCCAAAATATTTTACATTCTTATTATCATGTATCTCTTTATATTGACTTCGTTTAATTCCTAACCCTTGTAATTCCGCTATAGCGTTTCTTCCACTTCTTACATCAGCATCATTCAATTTATCTTTATATTTATAATAACCTTGAGCTAATCCCACCCTATATCTTATAGCGGCATCATCAAAAGTGACGCCTTTTTTTCCTTTAGAGGTATAATTAACTTTTCCAAAATATATTTTATATTCATCCTGTAAAGATGTTTTACTAATCGCTTTAACAGTTGTTTCCGCTATAATATCATTTTCGCTTGCAACTTTAAAGTATGTATTAAATGTTGCCTTATAATTTTCTGATAGAATTAACTCTTCCAACCCTTCTAGTTCAATTGCATGTATTACTTTATTTCCACTAAAACTATAAGGTGTATAATAAGGGTATTTTGCTGCCAATGGATCCACAGCAAAGAACCTCCCAACTCTCGGGTCATGCATTCTATATTTGTAATTCAAAGAATTACCTTCGCCTTTTACCTCATTATCTAGTTCTTGCCCTTGAAAACCATAGCGATAATCACTAGTATTTCCGTGTCTATTTGGTACGGTCATGCCAAATGGATAGGAATTATTTTTTAAAGAACGTAGTTCAAATGTACTAAAAAAGGTACTCTAATATAGAAAATTGGACATAGTAATTTTTGTTTAAAGGTTGGTAGCTGTTATAGTACTCAAAATAAAAAGAATTACAAACATTTCATGATTTTAAGTATTTGGTTTATGGCTGTCTTTTATTTTAAAGTAGGTAACCTAGTAGGTGTCTTTTCAACTAAAAAAAAGTTGACAAGTTGGCAATTGAAGAGAAATTGGAATTGTTGTTACTATGAAAGTGCAATCAATGTAGGTAATGTAACTAACCAAAAAAACCACTCAATTTCTTGAATGGTTTTAGTTATAGTTGCTCCCCTTCATATTACATTATCGAACCACACATGCTTAATTATTAAAGAGTTAATTTCTTTTTAACCCCTTTTTGGGCATCAAATTAAGAGGTCTTCCGACTCTAATAGTTAGAGAACTAATTTATTACTTCTTTAAGCACTAAATTAAACACGATTTAAATACAGTTTAAACACATTTTGTTTGTGTTTTATTCACATAAGTGTTATATTAGTGGTATGAATTTTAATCCAAATTACATATTATCTCCTAGCCTTACCAAAGAGTTATTAGAAATAGAACGCCACAAAGAAGCTATCAATATACTACCCGTAACAGCAACACTTGCTATAATTGCTAAACTACATGAAAACCCTCCCCAAAATTTCCCTCAATGAAGACTTTCCATTTGATTTAATTCTAATGTTTTCATAAAAATAAAATTTCAATTATATGCAGTAAAATAATCATCAATAATAACATTTACCAGAATTGGGCCTACGATTTTTACCAAGTTTAATTATCAAATTTGTTGCATACTGAAAATGTGTTAACAGTTGGTCATATTTTGGATCAGAGTATTTATAAATACTTTCAAAGCCAACACCTATAGTATCATTAAACCAATAGTTTACACCTAAACCTGCATTTAAAGTTCCAGAACCTAACCAGTCTAACCAAACATAACTACCTCCAACTAAAATATAAGGGTTTAATTTATTATGAGCATTAAAAATATTGTAGTGTGCAGACCAATCAAAAGATAAATATGTTAGGCTATTGACTTTGTTATCACCTATACTATTTATCACATTAAGAGAACTAGAAGCTCTTAAATAAAATTTATCATTTAAATTTCTTGAAACAGTTATCATAGGGACGTAAATATTCCAATGATCTCTAGAATTGGCTATTTCATTAAATAAGCCCACTTCATTTCCTGTTAATTCTGAAGGCTCATTTGTCGGAAAAAAATCAATATAGGTGGGTTCTAAAAATTAGTTTTTTTCGTTTTTCTAAAAAAGATAAGAACCCTTTTAATCTTTTAAAGAAAAATTATAGTGCAATTTAGCAAAAAAATGTTGTTTTTAATACAAAAAGTTACAGTTCTATCTATCTATCTATCTATCTATCAGTAAGTTATTTTTAATCATTAGTGTCCGATAAACATTTTTAAAAGAGGGATTTCCATGGTTGGATTTCCCTCTTTTTTATATATCTTAATTTTCACAACAAAAACAGATATATGAACAAAAGTACACACTTTA
>JAQRMW010000095.1 GCA_028599075.1 Urechidicola sp.
TAAAATAAATTACGTTATTAGTACTTTTGTTAATCTATTTAGCAACACGTAAATTTTTTCCATCTTACGACCTCTTGCCAATTCATCAATCAGCTTTTCCATACGTCTGCATTGTTTATATAATTCAAATTCATCCTCTATTTCTTCAATTCGGTAACCACAAACTACTCCTTTAATCATATATGCATTGGGATGAATTTTTGCTTTTTTAAAAAATTCTCCAAATGTTACTTTATCTTTGATAAGTGATTGTAATTTATTTTCGTCAAAACCAGTAAACCATTCTATTACTTGATGAAACTCTTCTTTAGTCCTACCATGTTTTTCCAATCTATTCCAGTAAAGTGGATAAATAGATGCAAATATTATTTTTGCAACTTTTTCATTTTTATCTGCTGTAACTTTCATTTTTATTAGATTTTGATTAATTGAGACTGACGGTTCTGGCAAAACCAAAGATAGTAAAAGTATGAGGAATTTCCGTTTAGGAAATTCCGAAAGCAATTAATTATGACACATTGTTGTATACAGTTATCTTTTTTGTTATATATTTTTCAATTAGTTCTTTGTCCGATTTATTTTTTAAAATTAATAACGGGTGATTTTTATGTGTCCGATAATTCATTAAGAATTTCGTTTTTCCGCTCCGAGTTAATTCCGAGTATTCAAATTGGTTTGGGTCAAACTTTTCAGTTATTAATTCCGATTTTTGTGTTCTGTCAAGTATTTTTTTCAGCAGAGTCATTTTCCCACTTTTTTCGTCAATTTCCAATTCCGAATAGTAAATCCAAGATGCAAATCTGTAAAGTGTATATCCGATTAAAGTAAAAAGAGCAATGAATATTCCAACTAACCAACCAAACAGAATAATTAGAAGTATGAAAGAACCAAAAGTCCAAACCATTAATTCTTTCCATTTAAATAGAATTCGATTACTCAAGGTATGAACGTGTCCGTTTTTAGAAATTCTAAAATAATCTTCGTGTTCGTTCATAATTGTTTACAACTCGTTTTATCCACACCAAAGGTGCTGTTGCCTGTTTTATTAAACACGAATTTACAAAATCTATTTTACTTAGATTATATGGATTCCCGTTTTCACGGGAAAGACAAAATTGGTAAGTTTTTGGCATTACGAGAAATTCTTAGAATTTCGTGGTAATCTGTTTATAGGAAGTATTAGACAGATTGCTTCAACATCTGCAATGCTTCCCAAAGCCGTATTGTTGTTTATATAAAGCATAGTGGTTTTTATATGTTCTCGATACAATTTTTCTTTATTTTATTTCGAAAAATCACTCGAACTGACGAGCAGTAGTTTATTTCACTCCTAAATGCACAATACGTTATTTGCTGCTTGTTACTTGTGTTTTGGAATTTTAAAAACCTACAACTCATCCTAATAAAATAACAGTTCAGTCCACTTTAGTTTTACAAGCTTAGTTTCTGTCGCACATTTGTAATGTAAATAATTAATACTAACACTAAAAATAAAAATTATGAGAACTTCAATGTACAGCACACCAACAGAAAAGAGAGAAAATGTATTTTTTTCGAACTTTAAAACTAGTAAAAGAATTAGCTGGTCATCGCACAGAAATTATAGAGACTAACAATTAAAAAAAAACTAAACAAATAGAAATTATGGTAAGAGTAGTATTAGTAATAGCAATGTCTTTAGGGTCTTTTTTAGGATTCTCGCAAGAGACAACAACAAACAAATCTTTTGATGTAGTAGTAACCATCAACAATATTCAAAGCAATGAAGGAACCGTGTATTATGTATTATATGATTCTGCCGAGGCTATGATGAACAGGAAAGCAATACAAAGGCAAATGGCAATAGTAAAAGATGGCGCATCAGCTATCATATTTACAAACGTTAAGGCAGGCGTATATTCTATTGTGTGCTTTCATGATGAGAACGACAATAAACAAATGGATTTTAATGAAATGGGAATGCCTTTAGAAAAATATGGAGTTTCTAACAATGCAATAAACCCGTATGGACCTCCAAATTTTAGTACTACTAAATTTGATGTTATAGATACAAACCTTACTTTTGAAATTGAACTTTTTTAAAAAGGATTAATAATGAATAGAGCCACTAAAAATATCATCATTGTATTTGTTATCGGAGCCATAATTTTTGTGATTGGTAATCTGATTTATAAAGGAAATCTAGAGTTTAGTTCAACTCAAAGTATGTTGATAAACTTTAGTTTCTACCAACTGTATTCTTTTGTGTTGGGTTATTCTAACATGTACTTTTTTGATTATTTAGAAAAGAGAACTTGGAATGAAGGCGATGGTGCTAAAAGAATATTGATAGGAGTTGTTGGTTCATTTTTCATTTCTATGCTAGGGCTTTTTGTGTTACGATTCTTAACAGAAGTTTTATACAATGGTAACACAGTTGAATATTTTATTGAAAACGAAAGCTTTGCCAATTATATATTTGGTATGTGGATAACCACCACAATGATTATCGTTTTTCACTTCATTTATTTCTATACAAAATATCAAAAGAAAAAAGTTAAAGAATCTCAGATAGTTGCTAAAACAGAGTCAGCTAAGTTTGAATCGTTAAAAAATCAATTAGACCCACATTTTTTATTCAACAGCCTTAATGTGTTAACATCGTTGATTGATGAAAATCCGCGACAAGCAGAAAAGTTCACCACTAAATTGTCTAAGGTTTATAGATATGTATTAGAGCATAAAGACAAAGATTTGATTCCGCTAGAAGATGAGTTGCGTTTTGCAAAATCGTATATGGAGTTGTTGAAAATGCGTTTTGAAGACGGAATCTCATTTAATATTCCTGATAGTGTTAGTAACCCAGAGTTAAAAATTGTGCCATTGTCATTGCAGCTATTATTAGAGAATGCGGTAAAGCACAATGTAATTACATCTAACAATCCACTAGAAATAAATATTTATGAAGATGATGGATATTTGGTGGTAGCCAACAACATCAACTTAAAAAACTCTTTAGAAAAGAGTACAAAAGTCGGATTAAAAAACATCAACCAACGCTATAGTTTAATTACAAAAGCTAAGGTTGAAATAACAAATACAAATCAGTTATTTAAGGTAAGATTGCCTTTATTAACTCAAAAAATAAAAATTATGCAAACAGATTATATAAATGATAATGAAAGATATCATAAAGCAAAAAAGAGAGTTGAATTATTAAAAGGATTTTATGGAAGCCTAATAGCTTACTGTATTGTAATTCCGTTTTTAATCTACCTAAATCATAGAGTGTCACCTGGTTTTCAATGGTTTTGGTTCCCGGTATTTGGTTGGGGATTAGGAATAACCATACAAGCGTTCCAAGTATTTGGTTTAGGAATGAGCTGGGAAGATCGTAAGATTAAAGAGATTATGGATAAAGACAATAACTATTAATATTGAATACAATGGAATTTGATAAGAATAAATTAGACAAAAAGTATTTGAAAGCTCAAAAGAGAGTTCAAGAAATTAAAGAGTTTTATACACATTTGGTATGTTATATCGTAATTACACCTTTCTTAGTTGTAGTAAATTACTTGACCTATTGGGAGTTTAAATGGTTTTGGTTTTCGGCAATAGGTTGGGGTATAGGATTGTCAATACACGCGTTTATGACATTTGGAGTGCCAAGTGATTGGGAAGAACGTAAGATTAAACAATTTATGGAAGAAGAAGAAAGTTCTAAACTTTAGAAATTATGGAGAAAAATATTTTCGAAGAAGAACGTTATCTAAATGCTCAGAAAAGAGTAAAAGAAATCAAGGGGTTTTATTGGAATTTGTTTTGGTATGTATTTGTAAACGTATCATGGCTTTTGATTGTAATAATCTTAAACGAGGAGAGAAGTTTTTTTGACTATGGATTTTGGGGTATGGGTTACGGATTAATACCAAATGTAATTTTTTGGGGATTAGGTTTATTCGCACACTGGTTTGTAGTTTTTGGAAGACACCTTACTTTTTCTCAAAGTTGGGAAGAACGCAAGATTAAACAATTTATGGAAAAAGATAATAACACTAAATACTAGAAATTATGGAAAAAGATTTTTTTGAAGAGGAGCGTTATATAAAAGCTCAAAAAAGAGTAAAAGAGATTAAAGGGTTTTACTGGCATTTATTTTGGTATGTTGCCGTAAACATATTCATCACGTTTGGTAGCGCTATTAGCCATATTTTTCATGGAGGAGCTATCGGTGATATTAATTTTCACTACGGTAATTTCTCAGTATGGTTTTTTTGGGGGATTGGGTTGTTCTTTCACTGGTTTGGTGTTTTTGGTAAGCATATCACTTTTTCTAAAGATTGGGAAGAGCGTAAGATAAAAGAGTTTA
Organism: Urechidicola sp.; assembly: GCA_028599075.1. Lineage (GTDB taxonomy): Bacteria > Bacteroidota > Bacteroidia > Flavobacteriales > Flavobacteriaceae > Urechidicola. The sequence continues at coordinate 4,352 of JAQRMW010000095.1, forward strand.
TGGATAAGGATAAAGAACTTTAACAGCTTGTGACCTCAGTTAATCAATAGGGTCGCTGAGAAGAGTCGAAGAGATAGTTAATTTACAAAGAGCTTTTATCTATCAACCAACAACCAACAACCAACAACCATCAACCAACAACCAACAACTAAATTAAGTATGAAAGTAATCATCATAGAAGACGAAAAGCCATCTGCAAGAAGATTGGCTAGAATGTTGACAGAATTAAATATTGAAGCACAAGCCATGTTGCATTCTGTTGAAGAAGCTGTCGATTGGTTTCAAAAAAATGAACATCCAGATCTAATTTTGTTAGACATTCAATTGTCCGATGGATTGTCTTTCGAAATATTTGAACAGGTTAAAGTAAACAGCGCTATTATTTTTACCACTGCTTATGATGAATATGCATTAAAGGCATTCAAATTAAACAGTATTGATTACTTGTTAAAGCCTATTGATGAGGATGAGTTAAAAAGTGCCATTGACAAATTTGAAAGTCATCAACCAAAGTCACATAACTTACAAGTTGATATTGAGCAAATCAAAAAATTATTGGTAAACCCTTTAGATAAAAATTATAAAGAACGATTCACGGTAAAAGTAGGGCAGCACTTAAAGATGATTCCGATAGAAGATATCGAATGTTTTTATAGCGAAAATAAAGGGACATATATTTATACCAATAGTAAACGCGATTATTTGATTGATGCTACTTTAGAACAGTTAGAGTCTATGTTAGATCCATCAAAGTTTTTCAGAGTGAGTCGTAAATTTTATATCAACATCAATGCGATTAAAGACATTATATCTTACACTAACAGTCGTTTAAAATTAATACTGCATTCATTTTCAGATTCAGAAATTATTGTGAGCAGAGAAAAGGTAAGAGACTTTAAAAATTGGATTGGCTAATTTGCGTCCCGATAACTATTTGGATACGAATTACAAATTGGGATTTGAAAATTGGTTTTATTTGTAATTTGGAGCTTGTTATTTGAAATTTTCCTAAAGATTTTTCCCTTCAAAAAATCTTTGAAATCTCTATTGTTATTTCTATTAAGATTCCGTACATTTGCACGCCTTTTAGCGAGTACAGATTTTAAAGGGCTTGAGTTTAAAAATAGTATTCATTTCTTTTGTTAGAAATTTCGCTTAAAAATCTGATTAATAGCAAAATACAATTTAAATTTAGACGCCATGTCAAAATTACAAGAAAAAATAGACCTTTACACTAAAGAGGTCGAAAAAAAAGAAATCAATGTTAATGTTGATTTATTAGCCGCAGTTACTAAAGGATTAGGTCCTACAATCTACAAAGCGGATTCAGAAAAAGTATCAAGTTCAGACAAAAAAGAATTAGAAACAGTTAAGAAAAATTTCTTAGTTAAAAAATTAGGCTTAGAAAATACTGATGCTTTAGATACAGCAATTGCAAATGCAATTGAAAAAATCGGAAAATCAAATAGAAATAAATACAGAGCTATTTTCTATACCATATTGGTAGAAGAATTAGGTGCACAAGCTGTATATAATACCGCTGACGAAAAACCAGCAAAACAATCAAAAGAATCAGAATTGAAAGAAACAAAAAAAGAAGAAGCAGTAGTTGCAGAAGCAGTAGCTGTTGAAAATGTTGAGGAGACTCAAATTGCAGGTGTCATTGACGAACCTGTTGCCGAAGTAGTTGAAGAAACTGTTGAGGAAGTAGTTGAAGAAAAGTTAGACTTAGTAGAAGAAGAAGCAGAAACTGCTGCTACTCCTGAAGAGTTTTTAGCTGACTTTAACTGGCACAAATACGAACAAGGAATTGAAGAAGTTGATGAAGACAAGCTAAAAGCGTTTGAAGCAGCTCTTGAAGGAACTGTTGGATTTGTAAACGAGAGAGAAGTAATTGAAGGTACGGTTGTTAGAAAAAATGAACGTGAAGTAATTATAGATATCAACTCAAAATCTGAAGGCGTTATTTCATTAAACGAATTTCGTTACAATCCAGGACTAGATGTTGGTGATACTGTAGAGGTATTAGTTGACAAAAGAGAAGATGCTACAGGTCAGTTAGTTTTATCGCACAGAAAAGCACGTGTTATTAAAGCTTGGGATAGAGTAAACTCTGCACATGAAACAGGTGAAGTAGTAAATGGTTTTGTAAAGTGTAGAACTCGTGGTGGTATGATTGTAGATATTTTCGGAATCGAAGCATTCTTACCAGGTTCTCAAATTGATGTGAAGCCAATTAGAGATTACGATCAATATGTTGAGAAAACAATGGAATTCAAAGTGGTGAAAATCAACCATGAATTTAAAAATGTTGTTGTATCTCATAAAGCACTTATCGAAGCTGATATCGAATTGCAGAAAAAAGAAATCATCGGTAAATTAGAAAAAGGCCAAGTATTAGAAGGTATTGTTAAGAACATTACTTTGTACGGTGTCTTTGTTGATTTAGGTGGTGTTGATGGTTTAGTTCATATTACTGATTTATCTTGGAGTAGAATTAATCACCCAAGTGAAATTTTAGAATTAGATCAAAAATTAAATGTTGTAATTCTTGACTTTGATGATCAAAAAACAAGAATTCAATTAGGATTAAAACAATTGAGCGCTCACCCTTGGGATGCTTTAGATGCTGACTTAAAAGTTGGAGATAAAGTAAAAGGTAAAGTAGTTGTAATTGCTGATTATGGTGCATTTGTTGAAGTAAATGTTGGAGTTGAAGGATTGATTCACGTTTCAGAAATGTCTTGGTCAACACACTTACGTTCTGCACAAGACTTCGTAAAAGTTGGTGATGAAGTAGAAGCTCAAATCTTAACCTTAGATAGAGAAGATCGTAAAATGTCTTTAGGTATCAAACAATTACACCCAGACCCATGGGCAGATATTACTAAGAAATATCCTGTAGGTTCTGTACATGAAGGTATCGTAAGAAATTACACAAACTTCGGAGTATTTGTTGAGTTAGAAGAAGGTATTGACGGATTGGTTTATATTTCTGATTTATCTTGGACAACGAAAGTGAAACATCCATCTGATTTCTGTTCAGTAGGTGATAAACTACAAGTTCAAGTATTAGAATTAGATGTTGATGGTCGCAAATTGAATTTAGGTCATAAGCAAACTCAAGAAAACCCTTGGGATAAACATGAAGCTAAATACGCAATTGATTCTGTGCATTCAGGAACAGTAAAAGAAACTACTGATAAAGGTGCAATTGTAACTTTTGAAGAAGGTGTTGATGGATTTTGTCCTGGTCGTCATATGGCGAAAGAAGAAGGTGGTAAAATCGCTACAGGTGAAACTATCGAATTCAAAGTGTTAGAATTTAACAAAGAATACCGAAGATTAGTTATTTCTCACTCTGCAATCTTTAGAGCTGAAGAAAAGAAAAACTTCAAAGCTGCGACTAGAAAATCACAAGATGCTGATAAACCAACATTAGGTGATGCTAACAATGCATTGCAAGCGTTGAAAGATAAAATGGACGGAAAAGCTTAATTAGCTTTGTCATTCCTGCGAAGGCAGGAATCTATTTTAAAATAAATATTGAAGCTGTCTGTAAAGGCAGCTTCTTTTTTGTTAGAAATATTTTTAATCCGACAGATTATTGCCCATAAAGACAGCGAAGTCTTATATTTGTACTCTTAAAAAAAGATATGAGCTTAATAAAATCTATTTCAGGAATTAGAGGAACAATCGGTGGTAATGTAGGTGATAACCTTACACCATTAGATGCTGTAAAATTTGCATCTGCCTACGGAAGTTGGTTGCTAAAACGCAATGCAACTAAAAACACAAAATTGTTGGTTGTTATTGGTCGCGATGCTAGAATTTCTGGAAAGATGATTAGCTCTCTAGTATCAAACACCTTGGTTGGTTTAGGGATTGATGTAATCGATTTAGGCTTATCTACAACGCCTACAGTTGAAGTTGCGGTTCCCCTAGAAAATGCTGATGGTGGAATCATAATAACTGCTTCTCATAATCCTAAGCAATGGAATGCTTTAAAGTTGCTAAATGAAAAAGGCGAGTTTTTAAATGCCGAAGATGGAAGCTTAATTCTTGATATGGCAGAGAATGATGCGTATGAATTTGCTGAGGTTGATGATTTGGGCGTGTATACCAAAGCCAAAAACTATGTTCAAAAGCATATTGATGAGGTGCTAAATTTAGAATTAGTAGATGTAGAAGTAATTAAAAAAGCTAACTTTAAGGTAGTTGTCGATGCGGTAAATTCTACTGGAGGAATTTTTATTCCAGCATTGTTAGAAAGGCTAGGAGTAGCGTGCGTAAAACTATACTGTGAACCAAACGGACAGTTTCCTCATAATCCTGAGCCTTTAAAAGAGCACTTAGGAGACATTTCTAAACTAGTTGTAGAAGAAAATGCAGATTGCGGAATTGTGGTTGACCCAGATGTAGACCGTTTGGCATTAGTGTGTGAAGATGGTTCTATGTTTGGCGAAGAATATACACTAGTTGCCTGTGCAGATTATGTATTGTCTAAACAAGTTGGAAATACAGTTTCTAATTTATCATCATCTAGAGCATTGCGAGATGTGACTCAAAAATACGGAGGCAGCTATAAAGCAAGTGCAGTTGGAGAAGTAAATGTTGTACAATTAATGAAAGATTCAAATGCCATTATTGGCGGTGAAGGTAACGGAGGAATCATTTATCCTGCATCACATTATGGAAGAGATTCTTTAGTAGGCGTTGCATTGTTCTTGTCATTATTGGCAAATAAGAAAATGTCTTGTAGAGCATTGAGAGATTCTTATCCTAGTTATTTTATGAGTAAGAATAAGATTCAATTAACTCCTCAAATTGATGTAGATAAAATTTTAGAAACGATGGCTTCTAATTATCAAAATGAAGATGTATCAACAATAGATGGAGTTAAAATTGACTTTGAAAATGAATGGGTGCATCTAAGAAAATCGAATACAGAACCTATTATCAGAATTTATACAGAAAGCAATACCCAAAAGAATGCAGACAACTTGGCTGCAAGAATTATTACCGAAATAAAATCCATAATAAATTAATGAAGAGATTACCCCTACTACTGTTACTCATTTTGAGTTCATCACTATTTGCTCAAGACATAGAAGAAAATTTTACAAAAGAAAAAAAAGGAAATAAAGGAAAAATGTATGTCATCTGGGGATGGAACCGAGCATCATACAGCGATTCAGATATTACCTTTAAAGGTGACGATTATAATTTTACCCTGCATGATGTTGCTGCAAGAGATAAGGTAACTCCCTTTTCATATGAAAAATATATCAGACCTGATAACATAACAATCCCACAAACAAATTTTAGAGTTGGATATTTCATTAGCGATCATTATACAATTTCTGGAGGTGTTGATCACATGAAATATGTGATGCATAGTTACCAAACAGTTAAGATTGATGGAGAGATTAGTAACGAGACAATTTATGATGGAGTCTATAATAATGACGACATACTATTAACTCACGAGTTTTTAACCTTTGAGCATACAGATGGTTTAAATTATATAAACCTAGAATTGAATCGGTTTGATAATTTAAATGAATTATTAAAATTTGATACAGGTTTTATGGATGTAAATTTAACCGAAGGTATTGGAGGTGGAATCATTTTTCCTAAAACAAATACGACATTGATGGGCTCAGAACGTTATGATGAGTTTAATGTTGCAGGCTATGGTTTAAGTGCTAAAGTGGGGTTGAACTTAACTTTTTGGAATCATTTCTTTATTCAGTCAGATTATAAAGTTGGCTATATTAATATGAATAATATCCGAACGACTGCAAGTACATCTGATAGCGCATCACAAGACTTTACCTTTTTTGAAGCGACCTTTATGTTAGGATTAAGATTTCAATTAATCAATCAAGAGTAAATTTTCTAACTTTATCAACAAAAAAGAGCCACAAAATAAATTTATTTTGTGGCTCTTTTAGTTGTTCTTTATTTATTAGTCGCGTTTATATTTCTCTTTCCACTCTTCATATTTCCCTATATGCTTAAAGCGTTTATGTGTCCAGAAATAATATTGTGGTGCTTCAGCAACTTGGCATTCTACCTCTTTTAAAAACATATCTGTAATTTTATAATCTTCAAACTCTCTTGGGTTTTCAGCTAACAATTTAAAAGTGCATTTATAATGACCTCGTTTTACTTTCGATACTTTATAATAAACCACTGCTTGGTTTAATTCCTTTGCAATTTTTTCTGCACCTACATGTACAGGTACAAAAGAGTTAAAAAAGGTTGACCAATATTGCGTTTTTTTTAGCATTGGAGATTGGTCACTTACCAAAGCGTTTATTGCTAACACACCATTTTTTTCATTTTCTATATATGTCTTCTTGGCAACACTTGGTTTTATAAAATCACCACCATACTTGGTTCGATATTTCAACATCATTTTGTCAAAATATTTATTGCCTATAGGGGTATAAACCGCATACCCTTTATGATGAACTAAATTATTTATAGAAACCATCCACTCCCAATTAGCATAATGACTACCAACAATAATCACGCTTCTATTCTTTTTATATAAATTATTAATAACATCTATATCTTCAAAAACAAATCGTTTATGTACATTTTTCTCGCTTATGGTTATAGATTTTATCATCTCCATAAAAACATCAGTAAAATGCTTGAAAAACTGACGTCTAATTTTTCTAACTTCCTTTTCAGACTTTTCTGGGAAAGCAATTTTTATATTGTTTAATACAACATCTTTTCTGTAGCCAATAACTCTAAATAAGATAAAAGAAATAAAATCTGAAAATAAATACAATACCCTAAATGGCAGTATTGATAGAAGCCATAGTATTGGAAAAACGATAATGTAAATAAGTAATTGCATAATTTATGGATGCAAATATCGGATATAATTTTATCTTTGGGCGAATAAAATTTTTATAAATGAATTCTAATATAGATCCAGTTGTATTATTAATTATTGTGGCAAATGTGCTGTTTTCGATGAAGGGATTTAATGATCAGTATTTCTTTAATAAATACAAATTTCAAGTGGGCACAATAAAACAAGGAGAAAAAATCAGACTATTTTCTTCAGGGTTTTTACATGTCGATTTTTCGCATTTGCTATTTAATATGCTAACACTTTATTTCTTTGCTGATGTTGTAATTCACTATTTAGATGTTTGGGGGTTTTTGGTAGTGTATTTTGGAAGTCTAATACTAAGTAGCCTTTTTGCATATGTTTATCATAAAAATAATTTGTACTACAGTGCTGTAGGAGCATCAGGTGCAGTTATGGGTATTTTATATGCCGCAATTCTTTTAGACCCTAGTATGAGTTTAATGTTTTTCTTTATTCCAATTCCGATTCCAGGATATATTTTTGGACTTGGATATTTATTGTATTCAATATATGGTATGAAAAAAGGAATTGGGAACATTGGGCATAGTGCACATATTGGTGGCGCCATTGCAGGATTTATTTTGACATTGATTTTGTTTCCGGCAGTACTTCAATATAATTTAAAAATGGTCATTATTTTAGCAATCCCGATAGTATTATTATTTGCTTTCGAAAAGAAGTTGAAGCACTAAATCAATAAAACTCACCATCATCACGCAACACTTTTAAAAAGTGAAATCCATAAATATTATAACCTTCATTATAATAAAACTTATGACTTTTAGGATTGCTAGTATAAGCATTTAAGGTTCAAGATAGTTTAGGGAAATTTATATCTTTGTAAATTATTGAGAAACAATGAAGAACAAGTATATTTTCCGTTCCCGAATTTCTGAGAAGAAATTTAGACAAATTTTAAAGCT
>JAQRMW010000096.1 GCA_028599075.1 Urechidicola sp.
GTCAAACATTGTATCAATATTTTCATCTTTGGTAAAAGAGAAAAATAAGTTTGATTGAGTTCCAGATTTACCTGCGGCAAACCAATTTGATGATGTCATTATTGGCGCAACAGTTTTATGTCCACCAATATCTGATTCACTAAAATTGTGAATCTCTGCTTTTTTAAATAATTGAAGAATGTCATTGTGAAACTCTTCTACCGATGTAACCATTAATAATTTCATACTACTCATTCCTTATGATTTTTACGTTCTATTAAATAATATACCAATGGCACTACTAATAAAGTTAATACTGTTGATACAATTGTTCCTCCCATTAATGAAATTGCCAACCCTTGAAAAATAGGGTCAAATAAAATAACAAAGGCACCAATAACAACCGTACCTGCGGTTAATAGGATAGGGGTTGTTCTAACTGCTCTAGCTTCAATAACTGCTTTTTTAAGTGGTACACCTTCATCCAATCTTAAGTTGACAAAGTCAATTAAAAGTACAGAGTTCCGAACCATGATTCCTGCTAATGCAATCATCCCAATAAATGATGTTGCTGTAAAAAAGGCATCCATCATCCAGTGTCCTAAAATAATCCCGATAAGTGATAAAGGTATCGCAACCATCATTACCATTGGTGCTTTAAAGTTTTGGAACCAACCTACAATTAAAATGTAAATAAAGATAATGGCTACCATAAAGGCAACTCCTAAATCTCTAAACACTTCTAGAGTAATTTGCCATTCTCCATCCCATTTTACTGTGTAATTATCTTCGTATTCTGGTTGTGATAAATAAGATTCATCTAAAGTAAACCCTTTGGGTAATTTCACTTCTTTTAATTTATCTGTCATTCCTAAAATTGCATAGGCTGGACTTTCTAATTCACCTGCCATATCAGCTGTTACATATACTACACGCTTTTGATTTTTGCGATAAATATTTTTAGCTTTTGTGGTTTCTTGTATGTCAACCAAATCACCAATAGTTATCATTGTACCCAATTGTGATTTTATTTTTAGCTGAGAAATATCGCTAATAGTTGACTTCTCTTTTTCATCTAAAGATAAAAGTAAGCTTACACGTTTTGACGCATTTTCATCATATAAACTAGTAATCGCTCTATCTGACAAAGCCATATTCATGGTATAAACAATTTGCTGTGGTGTAATACCATATAGCATTGCTTTCTCTTTATCAATCACAAAATCATATTCTATTTGATCAGCTTCAACCATCCAATCTACATCTACAACATCATCAGTATTGATTAATATATTTTTAACTTGATTGGCAATATCTATTTGAGTTTCGTAATCAGGTCCATAAATTTCGGCAACAATTGTCGATAATACTGGTGGCCCAGGTGGAACTTCGATAATCTTTACATTGGCATTGTATTGTGCTGCAATTTTTTGAATAGCAGGACGCATCATACTTGCCAATTCATGACTCTGTTGTTTACGATTGTGCTTATCGGTTAAGTTTACTTGTATATCAGCCATATTACTACCGCCACGCATATCATAATGCCTTACCAATCCGTTAAAAGTAATTGGAGCTGAGGTACCCACATAACTTTGGTAATCCATTACCTCTGATTGTGTTGCCAAGTATTGCGAAATTTCTTTAGTAACAACTAAGGTTCTCTCAAGAGTTGTTCCTTCTGGCATATCGATAACAACTTGAAACTCATTTTTATTATCAAAAGGCAGCATTTTTACAGCTACTGAGTTGGTGTAAAATAGTCCCATAGTTGCAAAAAGCACAAAGAAAGTACCTCCTAAAAACGCCCATCTAATTTTCGAATTTTCGATTAATGGTTTTTCAACACGGTTGTAAATTCTGTAAATAAGTGTTTCTTCTAAGGGTTTATGAGCTTTTGGTCTCTTACCTTTTTTACCTTTTTCTCTTAAGAAAATCACACCTAAATAAGGAGTAATTGTCAATGCCACAAACAGTGAAAGTATCATGGCGATAGATGCTCCGATTGGCATTGGCGCCATATAAGGCCCCATCATTCCTGATACAAATGCCATTGGTAATACGGATGCAATTACCGTAAAGGTTGCAAGAATTGTTGGATTACCAACCTCGTTTATTGCATACAATGCCGCTTGTTTAAATGGCAAGCGTTTCATTTTAAAATGACGGTGCATATTTTCGGCAATGATAATTGAATCATCGACGACAATACCTGTTACAAATACTAGTGCGAATAAAGTAATTCGATTTAAGGTATAATCTAACATATAATAACTCAACAAGGTCAAAGCGAAGGTTATTGGTACTGATAAAAACACAACCAATCCACCACGCCACCCCATGGCAAGCATCACTACTAAGGTAACAGCTAAAATAGCTCCAACTAAGTGCATTAATAATTCTGATACTTTTTGAGATGCTGTTTCACCATAATTTCTAGTGACTTCGACATGCACATCGTCAGGAATCAAAGTCTTTTTAAGGTGTTCTACTTTGTCTAAAATTACTGAGGCTAGTTTCATAGCATCAGCTCCTTGTCTTTTTGCAACTGAAATAGTTACTGCAGGGTATTCTGAATTATAGCTTTTTGCTTTTTCATTAGCTTGCCCGTAACCTAAAGCAACATACTCTCTCGAAATTTCAGGGCCATCAAATATTGTAGCTATTTGATTTA
>JAQRMW010000097.1 GCA_028599075.1 Urechidicola sp.
CAAAACAATACAGGTAATACTTATCAAATAGATTATACCCTATCAGCATCATTTGATATGATGAAAAATGAGATTGAAATACATTCTATTACTTCTAATTTTCATTATGCTGATTTATTTTCAACATTCGAAAAACAAAAGATTTTTCAGCCTCCTCGCTTAGCATAGTTTTTAAAGTATTGAGAAATGAGTAGTTAGTATTAAGAATACTATTAACTGCGACATTATATTTTTCAATACTATTTAAAGTAGAATTAAAATCATTTTTAATTTTTAATTAAATAAAACTATGTTATCACAAATTATAAAATTTAGCATTAAAAATAAATTCATTGTTTTTCTTTTTACCTCTTTTATTATTGGGTTCGGAATTTATTCGCTTACACAAATATCCATTGGTGCTGTACCCGATGTCACAAACAATCAGGTACAAGTAATTACAACCTCTCAAAATTTATCTACTCAAGATATTGAGCAATTTATAACCTATCCGGTTGAACTAGAAATGGCAAACATACCTGGGGTTATTGAAATAAGATCTATTTCAAAATTTGGACTATCTGTTGTTACTGTTGTCTTTGAAGAAAGCATGGGCACTTATTTGCCTAGACAATTAATTGCCGAAAAATTAACTTCGGTCAGAGAAAAAATCCCTGATGGTTTTGGTGCACCAGAAATGGGCCCTATTACTACAGGGTTAGGAGAAATTTACCAATACATATTAGATGTAGAAGAAGGGTATGAAGATAAATACAATGCTGTAGAACTTAGAACTATTCAAGATTGGATTGTTAAAAGACAGCTATCTGGTATAAAAGGTGTTGTTGAAGTAAATACTTGGGGAGGTTTTCTAAAACAATACGAAGTTGCTATAAACACTTCAAAACTAAATTCAATGAACATCACTACTGCTGATGTTTTTATGGCCTTAGAAAAAAATAATAGTGTTGCTGGTGGTGGCTACATCGAGAAAACAAATCAATCCTATTTTATTCGAGGAGAAGGATTGATGACCTCTTTAGAGGATATCGAAAACACTGTGGTAACTAATAGAAATGGTTTGCCTATTCTAATAAAAAATATTGCAACTGTTGGCTACGGTACGGCAATGCGCTTTGGCGCAATAACTGCAAATGGCGAAGGTGAAAAAGTATTGGGTCAAGTAATGATGTTGAAAGGAGGAAACTCTAAAAAAGTAATTGAAGCTGTTAAAGAACGCGTAGAGTCAATTAAAAAATCATTACCCAAAGGTGTTTATATCAACGGTTTTTTAGATCGGAGCGAACTGATTGATAAAACCACTTTTACAGTTTATGAAAATCTAATTCTAGGAAGCTTAATTGTAATTTTTGTTGTGATTTTACTCTTAGGAAATTGGCGCTCTGGATTAGTAGTTGCATCTGTCATTCCTCTTTCGTTAATGTTTACACTTTCAATGATGTATCTTTTTGATGTTGATGCTAACTTAATGAGTTTGGGTGCGATAGATTTTGGAATTATCATTGATGGCGCTGTGATTATTGTTGAATTTGTTGCATTTAAAATAACCTCTAAAAAGGATGAATTAAAAGCATTAAACGACACACAATCTCAACAATTAAGAGAAAATATAACAAACAAGAGTGCATCAAAAATGATGTCTTCTGCCATCTTTGGGCAACTTATAATTCTCATTGTGTTTATTCCTATTTTAACCTTAGGAGGTATTGAAGGAAAAATGTTTAAGCCAATGGCTATGACTTTTAGTTTTGCTTTGATTGGTGCAATGATTTTAGGTTTGACCTATGTACCTGCAATTGCATCACTTGTTATTAAACCAACGATGATTTCTGACAAGAATATATCAATTAGGTTGATGAAGTTTGTAACAAACCTTTACACTCCAACAATTCATTGGGCATTAAAAAGTAAACGAATAGTTATAAGTAGTGCAGCAGTAGTTTTACTGATTGCAGCCTATCTTTTTTCAACAATGGGTGCAGAATTTGTGCCTACTTTAGATGAAGGTGATTTTGTGATTCAGCCAGTTTTAAAAACCGGTACATCATTAAAAAAGACTGTTGAGATTACAACCAAAATAGAGCAAATTTTAAAAGATAATTTTCCTGAAGTAAAACAAGTTGTCAGCAGAATTGGTGCTGCCGAAGTACCAACAGACCCAATGTCTATGGAAGAAAGTGATGTTATCATTTCCTTGATTCCAAAAAGTGAATGGACAACAGCAAAAACAAAAGAAAACTTAGCAAATAAGTTTAAAGATGCCTTAGAAATTATTCCTAATATGGAGGTTGAGTTTACGCAACCAATCGAAATGCGCTTTAACGAATTAATTTCTGGAGTTCGATCAGATATTGCAATTAAAGTATATGGAGAAAATTTAGAAATTTTAAATTCTAAAGCTCAAGAAATAAAACAAGCTATTGGCTCTATTGATGGTGCTGCCGATATCACGGTTGAAAAAACAGCTGGATTGCCACAAATGAATGTAAAGTTTAACCGTAACAAAATAGCTAGATATGGACTCAATATTGCAGATTTAAATGAAATGATTGCAATGGGGTTTGCAGGTCATGTTGCGGGAAGTGTTTTTGAAGGTGAAAAAAAATTCGATCTAGTAATGCGTTTAGACAAAACTAAACGTCAAAATATTACCGATTTGCAAAACCTTTATGTTGACATTCCTAAAGGCGGAAAAATACCTTTAAGTGAACTAGCAAGTATTACACAAATAAAGGGTGCCGCAAAAATATCAAGGGATGACACAAAACGAAGAGTTGTTGTTGGAGTAAATGTTAGAAACCGAGATTTACAATCAGTAGTTGATGATATTAAAAATACTATTGACACACAAATTAAAATCCCTGTTGGATATCAAGTTACCTATGGAGGTCAATTTGAAAATTTACAATCAGCAAAAGAACGTTTAAAAATAGCAGTGCCCATTGCTTTAATCTTAATTTTTATACTCTTATACTTTGCATTTAAATCTACCAAAGAAGCCTTAATTATATATTCTGCAATTCCGTTTGCAACTGTTGGAGGTGTCTTCTTTTTATGGATTAGAGATTTACCTTTTAGTATATCAGCTGGTGTTGGGTTTATCGCCTTATTTGGGATTGCCGTATTGAACGGAATCGTATTGATAGAAGAATTTAAAGAACTAAAAAATAGCGGAATGAAAACAGATGATAAGCTAATTATTTTTGGTGCAAAAAGCAGATTAAGAGCTGTCTTACTTACAGCATTAGCTGCAGCACTTGGTTTTTTACCGATGGCGATTTCTAACGGAGCTGGCGCAGAAGTTCAGCGGCCTTTAGCCACCGTTGTTATTGGCGGGTTAATAAGCTCAACCCTATTAACATTGGTAGTGCTACCTGTTTTATACTCTTTATTTATACATAAAAATAGCACTAAAAAATCTTCTTTTAAAATAAAGAAAGGGTCGGTGATTACTATTTTATTATTGTTTGTGTCTATAGCTACATATTCACAAGACAAAGCTCTTACTTTAGAGCAATTAAAACAATTTACTTTTGAAAATAATGCTGGTTTAAAAGCTTCGAACCTAGAAGTAGAGAAAGCTACAACCTTAGTAAAATCTTCTTTTAATATAGAAAAAACAGAAATTTATTATGAGCGAGAAGAAGATGCTATTGGTACTAATCTAGGGGTGTTAAATTCTTTTGGTGTTGCGCAAAATTTTATGTTTCCTACGGTATATGGGGCTAGGAAAAAGATAAATAAAGCGTCTGTCGAAATTTCAATTGCAAACAATGAGATTTTAAAAAAGCAACTAGAAAAGGAAATTACCACAGCTTATTACAATTATATTTATGCTAAAGAAAAGGAGCTACTTTATGCTAATTTAGACAGCTTGTATAGTGAATTTTCTCATAATGCTAATCGGAAATTTGAATTGGGAGATACTAATTATCTAGAAAAGATTACGGCAAAATCAAAACACAAAGAACTAGAAATTACTTTTAACCAAGTAAAAGAAGATGTGAAATTGGCCTTGATTGAAATTCAAAAAATTGCACAAATTGAAGGAAGCTACTCTATTAATTTTGTTTCGCTAAATAAAATTGAATTGCGAACCACTACCCTAGATGCTAGCCCTGAATTGACTTATTTAAGTGCTCAAAATAACTTTTACGAAGCCAAATCAACTTTTGAAAAACAACAGTTTTTACCAGATATTGGGTTGGATTACAAATATGGAGAAAATACAGCTTATACAGGAAAAATCAGCACATTACAAGTAGGGTTAAAAATTCCTTTGTTTTTTGGAGCACAGCACAAAAAAGTAGTAGCCACGAACATAGCACAAGAAATAAACGCCCAAGAAGCACTTAATGTAAAATCAGAATTACAAGCTAAATACAATGCTTTAAAATCACAACTCAATAAACACAATGAATCATTATTGTATTACGAAACTGAAGGAATAAATTTGTCACAAGAAATCTTAAAAACTGCAAACCTCAGTTTTAAGCATGGAGAAATTGACTTTTTTCAATACATTATAAGTATCGAAAATGGGTATCAAATAACACTTTCGTACTTAAGTGTTTTAAACGATTACAATAAAACCGTGACTCAACTTAATAACCTAACCTTATAAAAATCATTGAAATGAAAAATATATATTATTTAATAGCAGTTATCTTTCTTGCAATTACCGTTACAAGTTGCAAAGAATCATCAGTAAATGAAAATAAGAAAATTAATGATGAAAGCCCTCTACAACATACAGGCACTATTGTTTCGAAAGAACAATTTGACACCAACAAAATGAAGCTTGAGAACATCACAGAACAAACCTTTTCTACAACGATTAAAGTTACCGGAATGATTGATGCTCCTCCTCAAAGTGTAGAAATTATCAGTTCCTTTTCTGGCGGATACATAAAGAATTCTTCTTTATTAGTAGGAGACGCTGTAAAAAAAGGGCAAGCATTGGTAACAATCGAAAACCCTGACTTTATAGAAATGCAACAAGAATATTTAGAGATAGTTGAACAAATGACCTATTTAAAATCTGAATATGAAAGGCAAAAACTGTTATTTGAAGAAAAAATAACTTCTCAAAAAAGCTATTTAAAAGCAGAAAGTGATTATAAAAAAAATCTTGCCATCACCAATGGAACTCGTAAAAAGTTACAAATGCTCAACATCAACCCAACTTCGGTTGAACAAGGTAAAATTATATCGGCCATAACTTTATACGCTTCAATCAGTGGTAATATTACCGAAATAAATGTGAGTAAAGGTGCATATGTTTCTCCTGCTGATGTTATCATAAAAATTGTAAACACAGATCATATTCATATCGAACTTACAGCTTTTGAAAAAGACTTGATGCAAATTAAAGAAGGGCAAAAAATAAAATTTAAAATTCCTGAAGCCTCAAATACTATCTTCGATGCTGAAGTCCATTTGGTTGGAACATCGATAAATGAAGCTACACGGACAGCAACATTACACGGACACTTAAATGATGATGAAAAACATAATTTTGCCATTGGGATGTTTGTAGATGCAGAAATTGAAATTTCTAGTAACCAATCTAAGGCAATCCAAGAAAATGCCATTATTGAGAATGATGACAAAACAGTTGTTTTAGTCCTTAAATCCTTTAATGATGACCTCTACTCTTTTGAAACAAGAAGTGTAACAATAGGAAAGAAACAAGATGGATTTGTAGAAATTACATCAGAAAATATTAAACCTACAGATAAAATATTAACGAATGGAGCTTATGGTTTAATCACATCAGAATCTGGAGGGGATTAGCAATAAGATTCTAATACCCAAATGTAACAAGCACCAAACCGATTTGCAAAAAAAGCAACTCGGTTTTTGTTGTTTAACACAGTTCTTTTTCTACATTTGTACCCCTCAATAAAATTACCAGTAAAAAGAATGAGTGTAAAAATAAAATTTCTAAATGAAGGAGTTATAGCCACATTTAAAGGCAACATTGAAGAGAATGAAATTAGAGATACATTCATTGATATTATCGAAAAAGTGAGTATCAAAAAAATAACTTATTTTCTATTTGATTTTACTGATATAACTTCTTACACCATACCACCAAATTATATGAATATTGTAAAAATGATTACTCATTTTTCAGTTTCATACAACGAAAACATCAAAGGTATAATTGTGGCAACTCACCCAAGTATTACAAGTGTGGTTAGCAAAATTATTAAAAATCAAGAGGAATTAAAATGGGAATATTTTTTGTTTGATAAATTATCGGAAGCTCAAAAACTAATCAACACACTCTAAACTAGCATCAATTTTTTAACGATATCTTTTCCTAATTCAGCGTTAATCATAGCTACTATTTTTTCTTTGCCATAGCTCAATTCTTCTCTTAAAACTGAAGATTTAAGTTTTACAACCAAGGTTGTATTTTGTAGTTGAACACTCTCTGTATAAGACATTACACCATTACCCATCAATTTTTCCCAAGCTTCACGAACATCCATTTTTTGGAGGCCTATGCTCAAGTTATTTTCTTTGATAACCGTTTTCATCAAATCTTTAATACTCTTATATTCATTTCCGCGTCGCGCCATTATAACTTAAAAATTTGATACGATTGATTTGTTTTCTTAACCACTTCTTCTGTCCGATCTGGGTGTGTATCACTTATAAACAATTGCCCAAACTCATCTTGATTTACCAAGTCTATAATCTGAGCCACTCGCAAATCATCTAACTTGTCAAAAATATCATCGAGCAATAAAATAGGTTTTAGTTTGGCTAGATTTTTAATGAAGTCAAACTGTGCCAATTTCAAGGCGATTAAATAGGATTTTTGCTGTCCTTGACTTCCAAACTTTTTCACAGAATACCCATCGATCTCAAACAGCAAATCATCTTTATGAATACCTACACTCGTATATTGCATTACTCTGTCTTTCTCTAAACTTTGAGCAAGCAAGTCTGTCAAAGAGCCATCATCTAATTGTGTTCTATATTTTAAGCTCACCTTTTCTTTAGCATTGGCAATCACTTTATATCTCGCTTCAAAAATAGGAGTAAATACTTCTAAAAATTCTTTTCTTTTTTGATAAATAATTGTTCCGTATTCTTCTAACTGTTCATCATACACTTTTAAATTAAGTGCGTCAAAAATGCGATTTGCAGCAAAATACTTTAACAACGCATTTCGCTGAACTAAGACCTTATTGTAATTGATAAGTGCTTTTAAATAGATTTTATCTGATTGCGAAATTACGCTGTCAACAAACTTTCTTCTTGTGTCACTTCCTTCTACAATCAAGTCTCTATCTGCAGGAGAAATAATTACCAAGGGCAAAAAACCTATATGATCAGAAAATTTTTCATATTCTTTATCATTGCGCTTAATCACTTTTTTTTGTCCTCTTTTTAAACTACAAACAACGGTTTCTCCTCGGCCATTAATTTTGTAATTACCCTCAATCATAAAAAAATCTTGCTGATGCCTTATATTCTGACTTGCTACCGGATTAAAGTAACTTTTACCAAAAGATAAATAATAAATGGCATCTAACACATTGGTTTTACCAACTCCATTATCACCCACAAAACAATTTATTTTATCTTGAAAATCAAAGCTTTTCGATTCAAAATTCTTAAAATTAAATAGGGTTAGTTTTTGTAAATACATTGTTTTTGGTGCGTTCTAAAAAGGATGTGCAAATTATTGAATTTTTTGCGAATATTGGGCTTTTAGTTTCCAATTAAAAATCATACTTTTGCGCCTACAAATTTAATAAGAAAATGGCAACATATAAAAAGAGCGGAAACAAAACAAAAGGGACTGCACGAACTAAAAGAACGATTGAAGATAAAAGTACAACTGCTGAAGTATTTGATACTTTAGACCAAACTGCATCGAGATCGGAAACTTGGGTAATCAATAATCAAAAAAATATTTTTATCGTTTTAGGGTTAATTGTTGCTTGTGTCTTAGCTTTTATGGCGTATCAAAAATATGTTGATGGACCAAATGAAAAAATTGCAGCTGACGAATTGGCTTTTCCAAAAAAGCATTTTCAACAAGCTTCTGCTACAAGTGTAGCAGCAGATTCAATTTATTTATTAGGATTAGATGGAA
The DNA here is from genome assembly GCA_028599075.1 of Urechidicola sp. GTDB lineage: Bacteria > Bacteroidota > Bacteroidia > Flavobacteriales > Flavobacteriaceae > Urechidicola. Next base: position 8,120 of record JAQRMW010000097.1, read on the forward strand.
CTGATGGTAAATTTGGTTTTATTAAGTCAAGCGACACAAAATGGCTTCCAATTATAACGTACATTCACCCCCTGGAATGGACTACAACCGACCTGAGGTCTATTTTGA
>JAQRMW010000098.1 GCA_028599075.1 Urechidicola sp.
CTAAAGTGTGTACTTTTGTTCATATATCTGTTTTTGTTGTGAAAATTAAGATATATAAAAAAGAGGGAAATCCAACCATGGAAATCCCTCTTTTAAAAATGTTTATCGGACACTAATGTTTACATTTAAAGGAATGTGAATATCGTTATAATTATAGAAATAAAAATTTGTATATTAGCACCCTAAAATTAATCAAAGATAACCCTCTTAAGTTATCTTGAACCATAGGTATTGATGCGTGTAGTGAATTTGTAATCAACAATAGTTGTATACATGAAGAGGTTGTTTTGCAACATCCCGAAATAAATAAAATTCATGCAGACTGTATCAACACTATTCGCATGGAAACATTTATTGATAAACAAGGTAACACACATTTACTCTCTGCCTTTATGAGATTTGGTGTAGGAAAAAGTTTTGTTGACAACGCCCATTCTGGCGGGTTTTATGTCGGGATAAATTTAGAAACTGGAACGCTAAACAAAATCGGACATCAGTATATGGAATATGGCGGAGCAACTTTAACAGCACATCCAGATAATAATTTTGTATTTGGAGGATTTAAAATTCCGCTGTTTAAAAAAGCCGTTGAATTAACATTGAAAGCTGTTGACTATATTCCTGATAGGTATATTGGTTGGGATATTGCTATTTCTCCAACTGGGCCTGTTATTATTGAAGCTAATGAATATCCTTCTATTTTTATGTCAGACATTGCTTATGGTGGATATTTAAAGCATCCATTATATAAAGGAATTCTAGAAGAAATTAGAAATAGTTGAATTTCAGTATACTAGTAAGTCAATATTTTCTCGTTTGAATACTCCCTTTTATTTTGTATTTTGCGTACAAATAATTCTACATTTATGTCTATTAAAGTTACACGCCTTTTTGATTTCCCGTATTATCAACTAGAAAAAAATCCAATAGAGAAATCATTGGTCACCAAAAAAAATGGAGAGTGGATTGCAACTTCTACACAAGAATATATTGACAAGGCAAATGCTGTTTCAAGAGCTTTGTTAAAAATGGGAGTACAACCCAATGATAAAATTGCAATTATTTCTTCAGCAAACAGAACAGAATGGAATATTTTAGATATTGGAATTTTACAAACTGGTGCGCAAACTGTTCCTATTTATCCAACTAGCTCAAAAGAAAACTACGAGTATATTTTCAATCATTCAGAAGTTGTTTATTGTTTTTTATCTGATAAAGAATTGTTTGATAAAGCAAAACAAATAAAAGACAATGTACCTACTTTAAAAGTAATTTATGCTTTTGAAGATATTGACGGATGTAAACACTGGGATGAAGTATTAGAACTTGGTGCAGATACATCGAATCAAATTGATGTTGAAAATCAAAAAAATGCAATTAAAGAAACTGACTTAGCAACTATTATTTACACGTCTGGAACAACTGGCACTCCTAAGGGAGTTATGCTCTCTCATAAAAATTTAGTTAGTAATGCTTTAGATAGTACACCAAGATTGCCATTAGCAAATGGTGATACAAAAATTCTTAGTTTTTTACCAGTTTGCCATGTTTTTGAACGGGTACTAATTTATTTATATCAATATAATTGTTTGTCTATTTACTTTGCCGAGAGTATTGAAAAAATGCCTGAGAACATTAAAGAAGTAAAACCTAATTTTATGAGTGTGGTTCCTCGCCTACTCGAAAAAATTTATGATAAAATTATTGCCAAGGGAGCAGATTTAAAAGGAATTAAAAAAGCACTCTTCTTTTGGGCAGTTGAAGTTGGTTTAAAATACGAACCCTATGGAGCTAACGGATGGTGGTATGAGAAAAAATTAGCCTTGGCTAGAAAATTGATATTCTCTAAATGGAGAGAAGCTCTTGGAGGTAATATCAATACAATGGTTTCTGGAAGTGCTGCATTACAACCTAGACTTACTAGAATTTTTGCTGCTGCAGAAATGTATGTAATGGAAGGTTATGGATTAACAGAAACATCACCAGTAATTACAGTTAATCAATATGAAAATAATCTATTCAAAATAGGAACAGTTGGTAAAGTTATAGACAATGTAGAAGTTAAAATTGCCGAAGATGGTGAGATTTTAGCCAAAGGTCCTAATGTGATGATGGGTTATTATAAGGATGAAGAAAAAACTGCCGAAGTAATGACCGGGGAATATTTTCATACAGGAGATAAAGGTGAAGTTGATGCAGAAGGGTTCTTAAGAATAACCGGGCGTAAAAAAGAAATATTTAAAACATCTGGGGGTAAATATATTTCTCCTGTTTTATTAGAAAACGTACTAAAGCAATCTCGTTTTATAGAGCAAATTATGGTTGTTGGAGAAGGAGAGAAGATGGCAGCTGCCATCATACAACCTAATTTTGAATTTTTAAGAGAATGGGGAATTAGACATGGTTTTAACTTAGATACATCTTGCGAGGATATTATTGCTAATGAAAAAGTCGTTGAGCGCATTCAGCAAGAAGTCGAAGAAGCCAACAAAGACTTTGGAAAATGGGAAACTATTAAGTGTTTTGAATTGACTTCTGATGTTTGGAGTGTTGATAACGAACTCTTAACACCTACCCTAAAACCTAAACGAGCAATTATCAAAGAAAAATACATTGATTTATACAACAAAATGTATTCAAAATAGTAACTTTGTTTTTTTAGATTTTTCAAACTAATTCATGGAGCATTTTATAGTATCGGCACGCAAATATAGACCCCAAACTTTTAACGAAGTTATTGGGCAAGAGTCTATCACCAATACTTTAGAAAATGCTATTAAAAATAATCATTTAGCGCAGGCTCTATTATTTACAGGACCTCGTGGAGTTGGTAAAACTACATGTGCTAGAATATTAGCAAAGCAAATCAATCAGGATGGAAAAACAGAACTAAACCCTGATGAAGATTTTGCCTTTAATATTTTTGAATTAGATGCGGCCTCGAATAATTCGGTAGATGACATCCGTAGTTTAACAGACCAAGTTCGGATTCCACCACAAGTTGGGAAATATAAAGTCTATATTATAGATGAGGTTCATATGTTATCGCAATCAGCATTTAATGCTTTTTTAAAAACACTAGAAGAGCCACCTGCACATGCAATCTTTATTTTAGCAACTACAGAGAAACATAAAATCATTCCAACAATTCTTTCTCGTTGTCAAATTTTTGACTTTAAAAGAATCACTGTTTTAGATGTTAAGAATTATTTAAAGGATATAGCTAAAAAAGAAAATGTAAAAGCAGATGATGACGCTTTACATATTATTGCTCAAAAAGCCGATGGTGCTATGCGTGATGCACTTTCAATTTTTGATAGGGTTGTTAGTTTTTCAGGAGCAGAATTAACACGACAAGCAGTTACTGAGAATTTAAACGTATTAGATTATGATGAATATTTTGATACAACTGATTTAATATTGGATAACGACATCCCAAAAGTATTGGTGCAATTTAATTCGATTATATCTAGAGGATTTGATGGACATCATTTTATAAGTGGCTTAGCTTCGCACTTTAGAGATTTATTGGTTGCCAAAGACAAAGCAACTGTTCCTCTTTTAGAAGTTGGAGACAATGCAAAAAAACGATACTTAGAACAGTCAGAAAAAGCATCCTTACAATTTTTACTGCAAGCAATTGACAAAGCAAATGATTGTGACTTAAAATACAAGACAAGTAAAAACCAACGATTACTTGTAGAACTCACCTTAATGCAATTAGCCTCTATCACTTTTGATGGGAAAAAAAAAATAGCAAAAACTACATAATACCTGCAAAGTTCTTTAGCCATATTCAAGTTGAAGAGAAAATTGACATCCCTATAAAAGTTAGCAATCAAGTTTCAGAAAAGAAAGAAAGCTATAAAAAGCCTCCTACCCAAGCACCCATCGCTCCAAAAGTTGAAGCGGCTAACATTACTGGTGGTCGAAGAAGAGGAGCTTCTAACTTATCACTAAAAAGTGTACAATTAAAAAAGGAAATATTAGAAACAGAAGTAGAAGTAATTGATTACAGCACATTACCAAAAACCGAATTTACCGAAGTACAGCTTCTGAGTGCTTGGAAACAATACATCACTAGTTTAAGAGAGAAAGGGAAGAGAGATATTGCTTCAATCATTGATGCAGATACTCCTAGAATTGAAGGTTTTAAAATTTTTATCACACTACCCAATAGTATGATGGAATCTAAGCTAAAAACTCATCAACCAAAACTCTTAAAATTTCTTAGAGATAAGCTAAACAATTACAGCATCGATTTAAAAATTGATGTGAATGAGGTTGTTGAAAAGAAATTTGCATACACACCTCAAGAGCGTTATGAAAAATTAAAAGAAAAAAATCCGATGTTAGAGGATTTTAGAAAAATGTTTGGTTTGGATTTGTAATAGAATTAAATGTTTCTTAAAAAAAATTGAATTACTGTTCTAATACTTTTCCTAAGTACATCAATACATTTCCTTTTTCAACTATCATCTTTTTAGAATAAGATGGAATTATGTGAATATCATCATCACTAGTTTTAACAAATATTGGAATGGAATAAACCTCTGAATTTAGTTTGTTTATACACTTAATATAATGCTCTTTAGATTCTATAATTATTTCATTTACCTTAGGAAAATCTCTAACAACTTCACTTAAGTGAATAAAATCATCAGTATGAGAAAATAGACCATCTGTTGGATTATCTATAGGATTTTGCATTTCATCAGAAGATATTAATCTGTAGGCACCTTGCTCACCATAATATTCAGAAAATTTAGAAATGGCATATTCATTAACTACAGTACTTCCTGTTAGTGCTATTAAAAACCCTACATCACTCAATTCTATATTTCCCGATAAGCTGCCATCATAAATATTAGTTTCTAGAGCTTCTAATCCTAACTCTTTTGCCTTACTTATATGATCAACATTGCTATCAATTAAAACTACACGTCTTCCATTTTGTTTTAAGTATGATGCAATTAATCTAGAAACTTCTGAAGCTCCTACAATTAATATTCCATTAGAAGTTTTTAAAAACACCCCCATTATTTTTGCCATAAACCTAGCTGTAGTTGCATTTAACAATACAGTTCCTAATACTATTAAAAACACCAATGGCGTAATATACTCTGCTCCAGGTTCGCCAATCATTTCTAATTTAATTCCAAATAATGAAGCGATTCCTGCTGCTACAATTCCTCTTGGTCCTACCCAACTAATAAACAGTTTTTCATTAAATTTTAAGGTAGATTTTTTTGTACTTAAGAAAACACCGATTGGTCTAATTATAAAAATGACAATCAAAAATAACCAAAGTGTATTCCATGAATTTAGCAAATAAAAATCCTCCATATTAATATTTGCTGCAAGCAAAATAAAGAGCATAGATATAAGTAAAATACTCAAAGACTCCTTAAAGTTTAATATTTCTTTCAATTCAGAAACTTTCATATTTCCTAATACCATCCCCATAATAACTACAGCTAATAAACCAGATTCACCAGCAAACAAATCGGATAAAATAAACACTCCCAACACGGTTGCTAGTGTAAATACATTTAGTAAATAATGAGGAACCAGCTTCCATTTAATTGCATTGTATAGCGCATAAGCCGAGGTAAATCCAACTGAAGTTCCTATAACCACAATCTTGCCAAAACCTAGTAAAGCTTCTTGGGTATGATTATGTTGCTCACCTGCATAAATAAATTCAAAAACCAAAACCGCAATCAAAGCTCCAATAGGATCAATCACAATACCTTCCCATTTTAAAACGGTAGATACATCTCTTTTTAACGGAATATTTCTAAGTATAGGTGATATTACTGTTGGCCCAGTAACAATTATCAAAGCTGCAAATAAGAAAGACATTGCCCAGCTTAAATCAAAAATATAATGAGCTGCTATCCCTCCTCCTAAAAATGTAACTAAACTTCCAACAGTTACTAGTTTTAATATTACAGGTCCAACATTTAAAATTTCTTCTTTCTTTAATGTCAAACCTCCTTCAAATAGAATGACACCTATTGCCAATGAAACAAAGTTAAAAAGCCGCTCTCCGGGAAACAATCCCTCACTCCCATTCCAAATAGGTTCAATCCATTTAGTGCCATCTACGGTTATTAGAGTTGCTAAAGGACCTACAAGAAGACCAATTAAAATTAGTGGTAAAATTGCAGGAATTTTTAATTTCCACGCAAACCATTGCGCAATAATTCCTAATACAATAATTCCCCCAAATTCTAGCATAAAGTTATTTTTTAGTCATAAAAACATAAATTTAAAAAAAATCAATTAGTGTGCAACTTATTAAATGAATTTGTTGATTTTAAATTCTGTCTTTCTTAACTTTTTTTGTTTTTAAAAATGCTACCTAAATATTAGCAAAATTATATCTGTTGAGTCCTTATATTTGCAACATGATTCACGATGATACTATCATAGCTTTAGCAACACCATCTGGTATGGGTGCAATTTCAGTTATACGCCTTTCAGGTTCAGATGCCATTTCAATAGTCAACTTACATTTCAAATCTAAATTTGGAAATAAACAGTTAACAGAAGTAAAGTCTCACACAATTCATTTAGGAAGTGTTGTTGATCACAACCGTATTATAGATGAAGTTTTAGTATCCGTATTTAAAAACCCTTACTCATATACTGGAGAGAATGTGGTTGAAATAAACTGCCATGGTTCGGTTTATATACAGCAAGAAATTATGCAATTATTTTTATCCAAAGGTTGTAGAACTGCTACGAATGGTGAATTTACATTGCGCGCTTTTACCAATGGCAAAATGGATTTATCGCAGGCTGAGGCAGTTGCTGATTTAATTGAATCGGATTCTAAAGCATCACATCAAATTGCGTTACAGCAAATGCGTGGTGGTTTTTCTTCTGAAATTGCAAACCTAAGAGAACAACTATTAAATTTTGCGAGCTTGATAGAATTAGAGCTCGACTTTTCTGAAGAGGATGTAGAATTTGCCGATAGAGCTGCTTTTAAAGATTTAGTGAATAAACTATCAACTATACTGAAACGCTTGATAGATTCATTTGCTTTTGGAAATGTATTTAAAAACGGAATTCCCGTTGCAATTGTCGGCGAGCCTAATGTGGGTAAATCTACTTTATTAAATGCTTTATTAAATGAAGACAAAGCAATTGTTTCTGACATTGCAGGAACTACCAGAGATGCCATTGAAGATGAAATGGTAATTAATGGTGTTTCTTTTAGATTTATTGATACTGCAGGAATCAGAGAAACTAAAGATATTGTAGAAAGTATCGGAATCAAAAAAACATTTGAAAAAATTGAACAAGCTCAACTAGTTTTACTTCTTATTGATGCAAAAGAAGTTTCAAATGCCAAATCTAAAATTGAAGAAATAAAAAATAAGTATCCGTCAAAAAGAATCTTAACAATTGTAAATAAATCAGACCTTTTATCACCAGAAGAAACCTCAACACTGAATATGCATCCCGATAGCAATCGAGACTCAAATCTGATTTTTATTTCTGCAAAAACAAAAACAGGAATCAATCAATTAATTGAAGAATTGACTCAGCTTACGAATGTAGGTGCTTTGACAAACAATCAAACAATTGTGAGTAATAGCAGGCACTTTGAAGCTTTGACCAATGCACTAACTTCAATAAAAGAAGTTGAAAAAGGTATGGATATTAATTTGAGTTCTGATTTATTAGCAATTGATATTAGAGAGGCTTTACATCATCTTGGGCTCATTACCGGTGCAGTTACCACAGACGACTTATTGGGAAATATCTTTGCAAATTTTTGTATTGGAAAGTAAATGAGACTCCACACTTTAATGTGCCTAGTCGAATTTATTCCGTGTGACTGAAAGGAGACATCGCAATCTATTTTCTCAATACAAAAAAACTTCTTATTGAAGATAAATTTCGTGCAATTGAAAAAGAGGCACTAGATACTTTTCTTCCCGAATTACCAATTATTAAAAATTTACATCCATTTATTAATCTTTCGCTACCATTTTTAAATTAACCAAAATAATACTGTAAATGCATTGTATATTTGCTGTGTAATTAATCAACTTACGTTATTATTTACTTACTCAAAACGAGTCTTGTGGGGAGACGAAATTTTGAGTTTTTTTATGCTTAAAATTTACTTTTATAGTATAAAATTATATTCGATGTCTTTTTATCCTATTCCCTACATTTGCAATTATAAATAAATGACTTTATGCAAATCAAACTTATCTGTTCAGATATTGATGGTACACTTTTAAATAAAGACCGTGAACTTTCTGCAAATACTATCACTCAAATAAAGCGCTTAGCTTCTATCTCATTTATTTTGATTTCTTCGCGAATGCCTAAAGCAATGTTGCATCTACAAAAAGAACTAGAAATAGAACATTTACCGATAATTGCCTATAATGGCGGTTTGATTTTAGCAGATAACAAAATAATTTCATCGACAGAAATTTCAACTTCAACAAGTGAATCTATTGCCTATTATTGCAAAGAAACAAACCTACATATAAGCTTGTACCACAACGATGAATGGTATGTAACAGAGCTCGATTATTGGGCCAAACGAGAAGCAAACAACACTAAGATCAATCCCAAAATTCAGAATATTAAAACAACGCTTATAAAATGGAAATCAGAAAATAAAGGCGCTCATAAAATTATGGTGATGGGTGATGCAGATGAGATAAGTAGTTTGGTAGATTATATAAATAAAAACTTAGCAAATGAAGTGATTGGCTATCGCTCAAAAGAAACCTATTTAGAAATTGCACATACATCTATCTCAAAAAAAACTGCGATTGATACGTTGATAGATTCTCATTACCCCAAAATAACACTCAAAAATATTTTGGCATTTGGAGATAATTACAATGACATAGAAATGCTAAAATCTGTTGGTATAGGAGTTGCAGTAGCTAATGCAAGAAAGGAAGTGCTAGATATTGCTGATGCTATTACTGACGGTAATAAAGAAGACGGAGTTGCTAATTATTTAAAAAACCATTTTTAGCGATGGCAAAAAAAGGAAGCGCAAAAAACACCAAAAACAAAGCGAAACATACCAGGTTAATGAATCGCAAAAAGAATAAATTAAAGACTGATAAACTCGCTTCAAAAGAGCGGTTAAAAGCATTGCAACAAAGAATTTTGGAACAGCAAAAAAATAAAGAGGATGAGTAGTAATAAGAAATCAAAGGGATTACATCCAAATAACAAGCACAGTCAAAACTATGATTTTGATATATTATGTGCTGATTTTCCTAGCCTTAAAGAGTTTGTTTTTACAAATAAATTCAACACACAAACTATTGATTTTGCAAATCCGAAGGCTGTAAAAAGTCTGAATACTGCCTTACTAAAAACCTACTATCAAATTGAGCATTGGAACTTTCCTGATGAAAACCTATGCCCTCCTATTCCTGGACGTGTTGATTATATTCATCATCTAAATGATTTACTAAATGCATCAGGCATAAAAGATACTATCAAAATTTTAGACATTGGTACGGGTGCTACTTGCATTTATCCACTTTTAGGAAATCGTACCTACAGTTGGCAATTTGTTGGGACAGATATCGATGCGGAGTCACTCAAAAATTCGCAGCTGATTATTGATAGTAATAACTTGTCAAACAAAATAGCATTAAAACTTCAAGAGAGTTCTGACACCATTTTTTCTGAAGTTGTTTTTGATAATCAACAGTTCTCGGCAAGTATGTGCAATCCTCCTTTTTATAGTTCACAATATGAAGCGGTTGAAGCGAATGCCAGAAAGTTAAAAGGATTGGGGATAGAAACTACTCAACGAAATTTTGGTGGTAATCAAAATGAATTGTGGTATAAGGGTGGCGAAAAAGCATTTTTACATAATTATTTATACCAAAGTTCTTTGTTTAAAAACAACTGTTTTTGGTACACCACACTAGTGTCGAAAAAAGAAAATGTTGAGAGCATGCTTGCATCTCTCAAAAAATTAGGAGCAACAGAAATTAAAACCATCCCTATGCATCAAGGCAATAAAGTAACACGAATTGTGGCTTGGACGTTTCAATCTTAAACAAGTTAAAAATCTACTTTTCAAAAAAATTCTTAACCCAAGCAACTGCTTGATTGTCTGTCATACTATCAGCCACTTCAACAGAAATTACTTTAGAGTTTATATTTGGGTAACTGATTTCAAGTTCTTTTTTAAATTTCACCTTAGCGCCTGATGGCCCGAAAACGACAATTTCTTGAGCATTAATAACTTTGGTTCAAGATAACTTAAGAGGGTTATCTTTGATTAATTTTAGGGTGCTAATATACAAATTTTTATTTCTATAATTATAACGATATTCACATTCCTTTAAATGTAAAAAGAACTTG
>JAQRMW010000099.1 GCA_028599075.1 Urechidicola sp.
TTTATTTTACACCAAACAAGGCGTTTTGAAATTTTCAAAACGCCTTGTTTATTTTTTGTCTTTTCCTTGATCCAGATAGCTAACGGGACGGGAATCTAACCTGAATTTAATTTATAATTAGATTACTACCTCTTCAGAAATGGCACCACTAAAACAACTCATTCAATACTTTTGCTAAACGAATACCTCCAATTTGTAGCTGCTTTCTAGCAACATTTAAATATTTGTAAGAATATTGATATCGCAAATTTTCACCAGGTTCAGTAGAAGCATAAACTTCTTTAGACAATTCATGTACTTCATTTACCCAATCTACAAGAGTTCCATTTTGAATTTCCTTTACTTCATCTTTAGAAAGATAATCTGCGTTTTCTGCCAACTCAATATAACTCATATCATAACCATCAATCATATCAGAATCCCAAACACGATGTAAATTTGTGTCTTTATAATGCCATTTTACTTTAAAATCGTTTCCGCCTTTATCTTCTTTTAATCCAATATGCATAGGCTGATGCAAATCACCTATCAAATGAACAAGCATCTTTAAATAAAAGGCACGGTCATCATCACTTGCGTTTTCATCCTGAATGATTTTTTTACAATATTCAATGCCTGTAACTAAATCTCCTTTCGGGTTTTTTTCAGAATCCTCATAATTCCCATCCAAATCCATATTGATATAATGCCACGTATAAAACTCATTATATCTTTTGTCTGATTTAATTTCATCTCCATAAGTAGAAACAAATGCTAAAGATTTGTTGTTCAATAATTTTTTAATCTCTTTTTTTGCTTTGTTTGTTAGATACTCATCAGCAATTTTACCTACTACTCTATGCCCAGTTTGCCCCCATTTTTTTGATGCATTTACATTGAATGAAAAAGCCATCAATGCAACCATCACATAAATAATTTTCGTTCTCATACTACTATAATTTTTCGCTAAGTTAAAAATAAATATTGCAAAATAGTTGGAAATATCAAAAATTATTTGATATATTTGTGATATCATTTTAATATCATATCAAATCATACATCATGAAAGAAGAAAAAATTATAAAAGTACCTAGTGGCTATCTAATGTTATTTATTTTACTTGCATTAATCGCTACCATCATTTTCGGGATTACAAGAGAAAATCCGTTTATTATTATACCATCAATCATTGCATTGATTACAATTATTCCAGGGTTTATTATTGTTGCACCAAACACATCTAAAGTATTATTACTTTTTGGAAAGTATATAGGTACCGTTACACAAAATGGTTTCTATTGGGCAAATCCTTTCTACAAAAAAAGAAAAATATCATTAAGAGCAAGTAATTTTGATAGCGAACGTGTAAAAGTAAATGACAAATTAGGAAACCCAATTATGATTAGTACCATTTTGGTTTGGAGAGTTAAAGATACATTTAAAGCTGCTTTTGATGTTGATAATTACGAGAATTTTGTTAGAGTACAGTCAGATGCAGCAGTTAGAAAACTTGCTAGTTTATATCCATATGATAATTTTGCTGATGAAGGCCACGAAGAAGAAATTACGTTAAGAGCTAGTGTAAATGAAGTAAGCGAAGCGCTAGAAAAAGAGCTTGCAGAAAGATTATCTATGGCCGGTATAGAAGTATTAGAAGCTAGAATTGGATACTTAGCCTATGCGCAAGAAATTGCAAACGCCATGTTAAAACGTCAACAAGCTACAGCAATTGTTGCGGCTCGACATAAAATTGTTGAAGGGGCTGTTAGCATGGTAGAAATGGCTTTACACGAATTAAGCAAAAAGGAAATTGTAGAATTAGACGAGGAGCGTAAAGCTGCAATGGTAAGCAATTTAATGGTAATACTTTGTTCTGATAAAGAAGTAGCACCAGTACTAAATACAGGAACATTAAATCACTAAAATTATGACAGAATATAAAATACTATCGAGAAAAACATTTGGTAAAGAAGCTACCCTCTTAGATGATATCAATAACGAAGCTAGAAGTGGTTGGAGAGTTATAAGTATTGGTTATGAAGCAGGTGGAACAATTACAAAAGCTGTTTTAGAACGAAACAAAAATAACCAACCTAATAATCACTAATTGTTATGATTTATGTATTACTTTATTTGATAATAACCCTCTTAGAAATCATTTTTTAACATGAAGAACATATCTAAATATATTATTTTTACACTGTTAGTATTTGGAGCTATTTTAGCTTCTAATACTGATGGTAGTATTAAAACAATTGGAATCGTATTTATTGCATTCTCTGTTTCTAAAATACCATCAATAAAATTCTGTAACATAAAATTAAACAGATGAAAGAATATAAATTAATCAGACAAAAAGCAACTCCTATTAAAAAGGATGAAGATTTTGAAGCGCTATTAAACAGTTATGCTAAAACAGGTTGGGCAGTAATTAATGTGTTTAATCACAGGGGAGTTATCAAAGCTGTTATAGAGCGCAAGAAAAAGGAATAACAACAAGATGAAAGTTTTTGTAGAAGAGCAACGATTTAAAAGATGGATTCTAATATCTGTTATGGTGATTCCACTTGTTGCAGGGATTGTACCATTGATATTAGCCGAAAATGAAATACCTGAATTTAATTCTGAAGGATTCTGGGGACTCACAATTACATTTTCTATTATGGCGTTGGTATTCATTTTAATACTATCAGTTCGCTTACGAACAAAAATAGATGAACAAGGAGTTTACTATCGATTCTTCCCAAATAATTTTAGCGAGAAATTTATTCCTTGGCATGTGATTGACAACATCTACATTAAAAAATCGAAGTCTGGTTTTTTTGGTAGCGGAGGTTACGGATACAGAATGTGCTTTTTTGGCAAAAGAGGATTGATTATGAATCTTGGTGGTCAATTCGGCATTCAGTTAGAATTAAAATCTGGAAAAAAAATATTAATCGGAACTCAAAAACAACCAGAAGCTGAACAGGTTCTAAATACATATAAACAAAAAACTCAATCTAATGATGAAATGCAATAAAATGGGCATGGGTATTGCCCTCGGAGTAAGAGTTGGTGTAGCAATTGGTCCTGCACTTAACAACATTGCAATTGGGGCAGGTGTTGGTATTGCTTTTGGTGCTGCTTTAAATGCCAAAGACGAATCTAGAGATAAATAAATAATAAAGGAATGGCAAAGAAAAAGGCATTCGCATTACGTATAAACGAAGAAATGCTCAAAGCAGTAGAAAAATGGGCTGCAGATGAGTTTAGATCTACCAACGGGCAATTGGAGTGGATGCTAAACAAGTGCCTAAAAGATGCCAACCGACAACCAAAAAAGAAGATGGAAAACTAAGTTACCTGCTTTCTTTTTAGAATCTTATTTATATTACTATCTTCGCGCTTATCAAATTTAACTTATGGATAACGCACCTTTATTTACGAATGACACCATTGTTTTTGGATTGTTAATGCTCGCTATTGGAGCAATTTTTTATACCTCATCTTTTAAGACCGGATTCTGGTCTAAGTTTTACAAAATTGTGCCTGCCCTTTTTATGGCATATATGCTACCAGCACTTTTAACAACGGTAGGATTGATTTCTTCGGAATGGGAAACAGTATCAGATTCAGGTGAAATTGTAGAACACTCCTCTAATTTATATTATGTGTCGAGTCGTTTTTTATTACCTGCAGCTCTAGTGCTAATGACCTTAAGTTTGGATTTAAAATCAGTTTTTAACCTTGGACCAAAAGCGTTGATAATGTTTTTCACTGGGACTGTCGGAATTATAATTGGTGGACCAATTGCTGTATTAATAATTGCTTCTGTATATCCTGAAGCACTAGGAGGTGTTGGCCCTGACGAAGTTTGGCGTGGACTAGCAACCCTTGCAGGTAGCTGGATTGGTGGTGGTGCAAACCAAACTGCAATGCTAGAGGTTTATGGTTATAATCAAAAATTATATGGGGGAATGGTGTTTGTTGATATTGTAGTTGCAAACATATGGATGGCAATTTTATTAATTGGTATTGGCAAAAAAGACCGTATCAATAAATGGCTTAAAGCTGACACCTCAGCAATTGAAAAACTAAAAGAAAAAGTTTCAAAATTCAGTGCCGAAGTTGAAAAAAATCCAACATTGACTGATTATATGATTATGCTTGCGATTGGTTTTGGAACCGTAAGTTTTGCTCATTTAGCAGCAAGTTTTTTAAGCCCATTCTTTAAAGAAATAATTAATGGAATTGCAAATTTAACTGTTAAGAATTCGCTTACTTTTTTAGGCTCTAGTTTCTTTTGGATGATTAGTATCTCAACAGTTATAGCAATTATTTTATCATTCACAAAAGCAAGAAATTATGAAGGTGCAGGAGCTAGTAAGCTAGGTTCAGTATTTATATATATTTTGGTTGCATCTATTGGTATGAAAATGGATTTAACCCAAATTTTTGACAATATGTCTTTAGTAGTAATAGGAATCGTGTGGATGACCATTCATGCTGTTTTATTAATTGTAGTTGCCAAACTAATTAAAGCTCCATATTTCTTTTTAGCCGTCGGCAGTCAAGCAAATGTTGGTGGCGCAGCATCTGCCCCTATTGTTGCATCGGCATTCCATCCATCATTAGCAACTGTTGGTGTTTTACTTGCCGTATTTGGATACGCAGTCGGAACACTTGGCGCTATTTTTTGTGCCGAATTAATGCGCATTGTATCACCTTAAATAGTAGATTATCTTTTGGCATAATTTCAATTAAAAGTTGATATTTGCAATCTTATAAATTTTGAAATTTTTAACATGAATAGAAACCTTATTTTAGTAGCTCTTATAGCAATCAGTATTTTTTCTTGTGCTAGAAAAGAAGGAGCAATGACTGTTCAAGGGAATATTATTGGACTACAAAAAGGAACCCTGTATTTACAAAAATTTCAAGATACTCTTTTAATTTCTGTAGATTCTGTTTTTTTAAATGGAGAAAGTAGTTTTGTATTGGTTGATGATTTAAAAGATCCAGAAATGTATTATCTAAAACTAGATAAAAATGGAGATAATAAAATTGATTTTTTTGGAGAAAAAGGAGTTATTACCATCAACTCTAAGTTAGAAAAATTTACAATTGCCGCAAAAGTTACTGGGTCAAAATCGCATGATATTTTAATGGAGTACCGAGATATGAGCAAACAGTTTAGTGGTAAAAGATTAGACTTACTAAAAGCAACTTTCGAAGCTCAAGCTGCAAAAGATGATGAAGAAATCGAAAAATTAGATGAGGATTTAAAACGCCTTATGAAAAATAGATATCGCTATACAACTAGTTTTGCTTTAAGAAATAGCAAGAGCGAAGTTGCCCCATACCTAGCTTTAACAGAATTGTTTGATGCTCATATTAGCCTACTAGATACAGTAAATAATTCGTTATCAAAAAAAGTAAAGGCTAGTAAATACGGTGTTGCTTTAGACGATTTTATCAAAGAGATTAAAGAAACTGAATCTAATTAGTTTTTACCTTTACACTCCACTCGTATTCAAAAGTTGAAACCACATCACCTTTTTCATCAACACCTGATGAGATCATAGTAATGGTTTGCCCCTCACCTGTCTTTATAGTTTTGGCAATAGCATCTTTTATTTTACTACCATCTTTACAAGAAAATAAAATTTTACCTCTAGCTTTTTTTGTAAACACCCCTTTTTGTTGAGTCACCAACATTGAAATTCTTTTACCACATGTATCAATTTCTTTCATCACCAAAATACCTGTAGTCAATTCAGATGCCATGCCTTGTGTAGCCCAATAAAGTGATTTAAACGGGTTTTGATTGATCCAACGATGTCTTACTTTTACAATAACCTCATTATCAGAAATTGATGATAATCGGACTCCTGAAAAATAGGCTGATGGTAATTTGGTTAATAAAAATAGGTTTAATTTTTTGGATGTAAATTTCATATGAATTCTTGGTAAAAAAGCTGTTATTTATATTTTTAGAAAAATAACTAATGATAAAATATTTAGTGTTTCAAATTATTCAATAAAAATAATGATAAATATTTAAAGTACATAAATATGTTCTAACCACTTGTAAATACTAATAAAATCGACCATATACCACAAATACTAAAATGTTAAAGTTTGTTAATTTTAGTACTATGTCTTGCATACTACCTTTTTTTATCCATATATTTGCATAAGAAACTAAAAGGCATAACACATTATGAATACAAAAAACACAAATAACAATGCATTCCTGATTCACATCTCTGCATTTGCAGGATACTTTTTCCCCCTTGGTGGTATTATAGCTCCACTAATTTTTTGGCAGGTTAAAAAGGATGAAAATGAATTTTTAGATGCCAACGGAAAAGAAGCTGTTAATTTTAACTTGAGCTATATGCTATATATGTTTATTCTTGGATTAACATTTATCCCATTTATTATCAGGGCTATATTAAACAACATCAATAATTTAGACCATATGCACAGTGAATTCTTTTATGACTTTCCAAATATATTTGGGTTTGTTGGAGGAGTATCTCTAATAGGAATTCTTGGGGTTATCAGATTTGTACTTATCATTCTTGCAGCTGTAAAAGCAAATAATGGAGAGCTATATAAATATCCTTTGACTATTAAATTTATAAAATAATAACCTTGTGCTGAGCGGAGTCGAAGCAGCATTAAAGCATATACAATATGAAGATTGAAAACACAAAAGCACAAATGCGAAAAGGAGTTTTAGAGTACTGCATCCTCTCTATATTGAAAGGTGGAGATGCCTATACATCTGAAATTCTTGGACACTTAAAAGATGCTAAATTGCTAGTAGTAGAAGGTACTGTGTACCCACTACTAACTCGCCTAAAGAATGCGGGTTTACTCAACTATCGTTGGGAAGAATCTACTTCTGGACCACCACGTAAATATTACGGATTAACCGAAACCGGTAAACTATTTTTAAAAGAATTAAACACAACTTGGAGCGACTTAGTAGAAGCCGTTAACTTGGTAACAACTAAAAAATCAACAAAAAAATGAACAAGACTATAAACATAAATCTCGGAGGATTGTTTTTTCATATCGATGAAACTGCATATCAAAAACTTAACCGATATCTAAATTCAATTCGTAAATCTTTAAGTGACGACCCTCAAGGTAAAGACGAAATTATTAAGGATATTGAAATGCGCATCAGCGAATTATTGTCTGAAAGAATTGTTGATGAACGCCAAGTAGTTAGTGAAAATGACATTGACGAAATTGTAAGTGTAATGGGGCAACCAGAAGACTACAATGTTGATGAAGAATTATTTAACGAAACAACATCTAGAACAAGCAGTCGTAAATCAACAAAAAAATTATACCGAGATGGCGATGATAAATTCTTAGGTGGTGTTGCTGCAGGTACAGGGCACTATATCGGAATTGAACCAATCTGGTCTCGTATAATATGGTTAATATTAGCCTTTGGAACAGGACTTGGATTCTTTGCTTATATCTTACTATGGATTTTGCTTCCCAAAGCAGAATCCACAGCTGAAAAGTTGGAGATGGAAGGCGAAACTGTGAACATTAATAGCATTGAAAAAAGAATTCGTGAAGAGTTTAACTCAGTAGCTGATCATGTCAAAAAAAGTGCAAATGATGTTGAAGAAAAAATTTCGAGTGCAGATTATAAAAAGTATAAAAACAAAGCAAAATCTGGTTTGCAAGAATTTCTAGATACCGTTGGTAATATTATCATGGTACTATTAAAAGTCTTTGCTAAGTTTATTGGTGCCTTAATTATATTTATTGCTGCAGTCACATTAATTTCTTTAATCATTGGGTTCTTTTCTTGGGGTAGTGTAGAAGCACTTGGCATTCAAGAAGAATGGATGCAACTGCCTCCTCACTTTATCAATACAACATTGCCTTATTGGTTAATAATCTTATTTGGGTTTATTGCAATTGCAATTCCGTTTGTCGTATTGTTTATGCTAGGAATCAGAATATTATCTAACAACGCAAAATCATTTGGAAAAATAACTGGACTCACATTATTAGCATTATGGATAGTTGCAATATTAGGATTGGTATTCTCTGGGATTGACTTTTCTAGCCGCTATAAGCATGCAGGTACAGATACAACCAAGCACGAACTAAACATCACTCCACTAGATACTTTAAAAATATCTATGATAAGTAATGATGATTTTGATGACTATAATTATGGAAGAAATAACAACATTAAAATCATTGATAATGATGGTAATAAACAATTATTTTCTAATGATGTAGAATTAGATATTAGAAATAGTGATACCGACAATGCATACATTAAAATTAGAAAATATGCACACGGAAAAACTAGATCTCTGGCTAAAGAAAATGCTAGAAAAATCGAATATCAGTTTAATTTGACAGATAAGAACCTACAATTAAACAGCTTTTTCTTAAATGATTTCCCTAACGGGTTCTTTGATCAAGACATTGATGTGATTGTATATATACCAGAAGGCTATACAGTTTATTTAGATAAATCGACAAAATATTATTTAGATGATGTGGCTAATGTTCAAAACATTTATGACCCGAGAATGGTGAAGCATCATTATATAATGACCGATAGCGAATTGGATTGTTTGGATTGTGATGAAAGTGATCATAACACTGACGAAGAAAATGTACATCTTAAAATTGATGATGATGGGATGCATTTAAAAATCAATTCTGAAGATGGTGAAGCTGAAGTTAAGATTGATGAAAATGGGGTTACAATAAAATAGACTGATGACTGATGACTGATGACTGATGACTGATGACTGATGACTGATGACTGATGAAAAATACAATTCATCCCATAAATAGTACAGTTGGGTATTTTAAAATTTAACTAACAACATTGAGCACATACATTTGCTCAAACTTAAATAACAATTATGAAAACAAAAATCACATTAGTACTCCTAGTCCTATTAACTGCTACATCTTGTATGTTTGATGGATTCGGAATTCAAGGAAACAGAAATGTAGTTTCTGAAGATAGAAAAATTAATGCAGACTTTGAAACTATTAAAGTAAGCGAAGGCATTACAGTTTACTTAACACAATCTGATGATGTTGACTTAAGAGTCGAAGCCGATGAAAACATTATTGATTTATTAGTTACCGAAGTTGAAGGCGATGTCCTAAAAATTTATTTCGACAAAAACGTATCTAGAGCAAAAGCTAGAAACGTTTATTTAAGCACAGAAAAAATTAGTAGCATCAAGACTAGTAGTGGTGCTGAAGTAAAATCAGAAGGTATTATTAAATCTAAAGATATAGTATTAAAATCTTCTAGCGGGAGTGAAATAAATATAAAAGTAGAAGCATTAACAGTTACAGCATCTACTTCTAGCGGTTCTGAGATTGAAGTGAGTGGATCGACTGAATCTTTTAATGGTAATGCTAGCAGCGGTAGCGAAATTGATGCTGATGATTTAATTGCAAAAAATGGCAACGTAAGTGTGTCTAGTGGTGCAGGAATTGATGTTCATGTTACTGACGAGTTAACAGCACGTGCTAGTAGTGGCGGAAATATTAGCTACGAAGGCAACCCAAATTTAAACAAATCTAAATCTTCTGGAGGAAGTATATCTAAACACTAACTAACCGCAGTGTTTAAATTTTGGTTGAACAAACGTTATTTTAAAGTCATTTTAAAAAACATGATTCTCTTTTAAAATCGATTAATTAACAACAACCAATCTTTGCAGTAACGTCTATTTTGTTGTTAAAAGGCGTTGCTGCTTTTTTTGTATCCTGAACTCTTTTCAGATTTTTTTTACTTTGGGTTACATAGAAAATAAGAAAAATGGATTCCCGCCTACGCGGGAAAGACAAGTAAACTCTATCATCTAGGTAAAAACACCTCAGCCATCATACACCTTGCACTCCCCCCACCGTAGGCTTCTATAGTTTCTAAAGAGCTCGACAAAATAATACTGCTATTTTCAATTATAGTTCTTTGGTCTTGCGTAAGAATTGCATCTGCCGCTGCAGACATTACTGTATATCTTTGATTATTACTTCCAATAACTTGAAGCATATTTCCCGCAAAATTAATTACTTGCTGTTCGGTAATATTGATAATTTCTTTACCATCTTCTTTCAACTGCTTAATCAATTGTTTCCGTTCTATTTTATCGTCAATAGATTGCAAACATACTACAGTAAAATCTTCTGCTAAGGCCATCATAACGTTGGTATGATAAATTGCCATTCGCTCACCATTCACAGTTTGATTTGCAACAAAGGGAAATGGTGTATATTCAAAATCTTCACAAAACTCGATAAACAAATCTTCATCTGCCCTTGGTGACAAAGCGCAATATGCATTTTTATGGACTCTATCTAACAATAAACTCCCAGTACCTTCTAAAAAAACTTCTTCCTCTTCGGCAGTCGTATAATCCACCACATTTTCAATTACAAAACCTTTTTCTTCTAATACATCTAAAATATCATCTCTACGTTCTTGACGTCTGTTTTCGGCAAACATCGGATATATGGCAACCGTACCATCCTGATGAAAAGAAATCCAATTATTTGGAAAAATAGCATCTGGGGTATTTGGGTTTAGAGTATCTTCAATTACAATAACCTCAACACCAACACCTCTCAATTTAGCCACAAAATCATCAAATTCTTTTAAAGCTTTAGCCTGTACAGTTGCAGGTAAAACATCATCTAATTTCTTTTGATAATAATTATTGACAGCCGTTTGCTCATTCATCCTAAAATTTACTGGACGAATCATGACTATGGTATTTGTAATCTGTTGCATCTGTATTTTTTTTGCAAATTTAGCTGATTTTACCAACCTACAAATGCAAAAAAGGTTCATATCACTTATTTCTTTGATGATATCTTTTATATTTGTTTAAAAAAAATTAGACATGAACAAAGTATTCGGGATTGGATGGGCAAAAACAGGAACTACAACTCTAGGTAGTTGTTTTAAAATATTAGGCTATAATCATCAAACACAAAAATTGTGTTTGACCTTAGATTTAGAAAAAAATGATTTTTCTAGAATCTTTGCAAGTGTTGATTCTCATGATACTTTTGAAGATTGGCCTTGGTTACTTCTTTACAAAGAGCTAGATGAACAATACCCAAATAGTAAATTTATAATGACCACTCGAGAGCAAACCGGTTGGGTGAAAAGTTATAAGAATATGCTAAAAACGCAAGGGAAAGCTTCTGGACACATGAATAAAATTAGAACAATACTCTACAATTTACCTTTCCCAAATGTAACAGAAGAACAGTTGATTGCCCGCTATGATAAGCATGTTGCTGATGTAAAAGAATACTTTAAAGACAGACCAGACGACTTGTTAATCCTGAATTGGAAAAATGGTGATGGCTGGAAAGAGTTGTGTGCATTTTTAGGAAAGGAGATACCTACAGAGCCTTTTCCACATGCCAATAAAGGGGACTATAAAAAGAAAGAACCTAATTATATTTTAAAGAGAATTAAAGAATTATTTGGTGGTTAAGGGTTTACAATAAAAACTAAAGTGAATTCGATATTGTTTTGGTAATATCATCAAGAATATCAAAAGCTGTTTCGGCCATTTTATTGCCTTTAAAATCTAATAATGGATTTACCTCAACAAACTCAACGCAGGCAACTTTTTTTGATTCTATAATTTGAGTCATAATTTGAGTGACTTCTTCTTGATCAAATCCTTTTTGTACAGGAGTTCCTGTACCGTAAGAAACCATATCACAATCCATACTATCTACATCAAACGAAATATAAATGTAATCACAATTATTTAACTTTAATAGTGCTTCATCTACACATTTCTTTAATCCTTTATAACGAATTTCTGAAACCGAATAATTTTTAATATTTAAATTTTCAATTTGTTTTGCTTCTGGTTCTTCGGTATCTCGCACTCCAAAATAAACAACATCTTCAGCTAAAACTTTTACTCCAGGGGTAGCAATATTCTTCATTCGCTCCCAAAAATCTGAAGTTTCACGATCAATCTCATTTATTTGAAAATCTAAATTATCTTCAGATAAAGCAGCTGCCAAGGGCATACCGTGAATATTACCTGAGGGAGAAGTATATGGCGAATGAATATCTGCATGCGCATCTATCCATACAACTCCAATTCTTTTATTAGAAAAAGCGGCTTTAACTCCACTGATTGTTCCTAAAGCAGATGAATGGTCTCCAGATAAAACTATTGGAAAAGTTTTTTCTTGTAAGGTAACTTCTACATGATTACTTAATCTTGTACATTGCTTTAAAACTTTACCTATCCTTTTAGCAAAAGAATTATTTACTTTGTTATAAACAGACTCATTCTCAGTGTCTACATCAACAAAATCAAATTGTTCAAAATAGTTATTTTGTTTGTTTATTGCAGCAATTTCTATTGCATCAACACCCATATCTGATCCTCTAGTTCCTGCTCCGATATCAGATCTGTTTTTAATAATTTTAATCGAATTCAACATATATTAAAATTGATTATCTTTTTTCAACAGGTATAAAAGCACGTTCAGTAGCACCTGTATATATTTGTCTTGGGCGACCAATAGGCTCTTTCATCAATCTCATTTCTCTCCATTGAGCAATCCAACCTGGTAAACGACCAAGTGCAAACATTACAGTAAACATTTCGGTCGGTATTCCCATTGCGCGATAAATAATACCCGAATAGAAATCTACATTAGGATATAATTTACGGTCCACAAAATACGGGTCATTTAAAGCTTCTTGTTCTAATCCTTTTGCGATATCTAAAATTGGGTCATCTACACCTAAATCACCTAACACCTCATCGGCAGCAACTTTGATAATAGTTGCTCTTGGGTCAAAGTTTTTATATACTCTATGACCAAAGCCCATTAAACGGAAAGGGTCATTTTTATCTTTTGCTTTAGCCATGTATTTGGCTGTATCACCTCCATCTTCTTGAATCGCTTTCAGCATTTCTAATACCGCTTGATTGGCACCACCATGCAATGGACCCCAAAGTGCAGAAATACCTGCAGATAAAGATGCAAATAAACCGGCATGAGAAGAACCTACAATTCTTACGGTTGATGTAGAACAGTTTTGTTCATGATCGGCATGTAGAATTAATAATTTGTTTAGAGCATTTGAAAGAATTGGACTGATAACATATTCTTCATGAGGTTGCCTAAACATCATCTTTAAAACATTTTCAACATAACCTAAAGAAGTATCACCATAATCTAATGGCAATCCTTGTTTTTTACGCATTGTCCAGGCAACTAATACAGGGAATTTACCTAATATTTTTACAACTGAATTATACATATCTTCTTCAGAATCGACATTAACAGATGATGGATTAAAAGCAGTTAAGGCACTTGTTAAAGATGACAAGACACCCATAGGATGGGCAGTCTTTGGAAAAGCATCAATAATTTTTCTAACATCTTCATCAACAATTGATTTCTTTTTGATATCACTATGAAATCTATCGTATTCTTCTTGGTTTGGTAACTCCCCAAAAATCAGCAAATAAGCAACTTCTAAAAAGTCGGCTTTAGCTGCTAACTCTTCAATTGAATATCCTCGATAGCGCAAAATTCCTTTATCACCTTCTAAAAAAGTAATACCACTTACGCAGGCTCCTGTATTTTTATAACCAGGGTCGATAGTAATTACACCATTCGTTGTGCCTCTAAGCTTTGAAATATCGATTGCCTTTTCATTCTCAGTACCAGTATAAGTTGGTAATTCATACTTTTCTCCACCTATTTCTAAAATTGCTTTATCTGACATATTCTCTTTTTACTTCTAGTTTTATTCAATTATTTTTGAGTCTTCCAAATTTACAATTTTTAAATGTTCTTTAAAAGTATTTTAACATGGTTTATAGCGAAGCCCTCACTATTTAAAAGTTAAATAATGAGGGCTTCTACTCTTACTGTATTAAAACAAAAAATCTATTATATTTTTATCAGATTTTCTTAATCAATACCTACCATTTTTTCTAACATATCTGTAGTTACTGATTTTGGACGTTCTAAAGAATAACCTAAAGCTCTATCCCAAATAACATTAGAAAGTACACCGAATGATCTACCAATAGAGAATAATACTGTATAGAAGTCGAATTCTTTTACTCCGTAATGCCATTGCACCACACCAGATTGTGCATCTACATTAGGCCAAGGGTTTTTCGCTTTACCTTGTTCTACTAGAATATCTGGAACTACTTTGTATAGTGCATCAACATACTTAA